>NZ_LIQQ01000685.1 GCF_001418565.1 Streptomyces graminilatus
CACCAACTGACTGCTCTGCAAGCCGGAGGCGAACGCCTCGGTGATCCGCACCCGTTCCGATGCCGACCCCGCCTCCGCCAACGCCCCCGGCAGGGATCCCGCCACCACCGGAACGAGTGCCGCGAACCGCGAGTTCAGCACCGCGCCGAGCACCGCGACCCCCAGGCCCTGCCCGAACTCCGCCACTGTGCCGTTGATTCCCGCCCCGACTCCGGCCTTCTCCGGCGGAATCGAGCTCATGATCGCGTGGGCCATCGCCGGGCTGGCCACGGCGGCCCCCGTTCCGATGAGCAGCAGGCCCAGCAACGTACCCGCGTAACCGCCGGAGTCGACCGTCGCGATGGAGACGAGGCCGGCCGCCATCGCCGTCATGCCCAGGCCGACGGCGAGCGGGGTGCCGAGCCCGGCCGACCATTTCGCCGCCACACCCGTGAAGTTGAGCGCCACGATCACGAGCGCGAGCGGTGCCGTACGCAGCCCGGCCTCCAAGGGGCCGTAGCCGAGCACGAACTGCATGTGCTGGGTGAGGAGGAAGAGCGAGCCGCCCATCCCGAACGTGATGAGCGCCGCGCCCGCGACCGCCCCCGTGAACCGGCGGTTCCGGAAGAAACGCATGTCGAGCATGGGGTACGGGACCCGGTTCTCCCAGTACGCGAAGGCGCCCAGGACCACGACCGCGACGGCCGCCGGAATCAGCACCCTGGCTGACGTCCAGCCGTGGCCGGGCCCGGAGATGATCGCGAACACGAGCGAGGACATGCCGACGGTGGAGAGCAGGGCGCCGAGGAGGTCCGGGCGGTCGCCGGCCGGGTTCTTCGACTCGGGTACGAGGGCCACCACCGCCACCAGCCCCAGCGCCGCGACCGGGATGTTGACGAGGAAGATCGCGCCCCACCAGAAGTGGTTCAGCAGGAACCCGCCGAGGAGCGGCCCGGTCGCGAACCCGAGCGAGTTCACCGCGGCCCAGATGCCGATGGCCCTCGGCTGCTCCTCGGGCGTGAAGATCTGCATCGCCACGGCGAGGGTGGTCGTCATCAGCAGCGCGCCGCCGACGCCCATCCCGGCGCGCGCCGCGATCAACCGGCCTGTTCCGTCGGCCAGTCCGGCGACCAGTGAGCCCGTCCCGAACAGGGCGAGGCCCGCTATCAGCATCCTCTTGCGGCCATACCGGTCGGCCGCGCTGCCCGCGGTGAGCAACAGGCCCGACTGGACCAGCGAGTACGCGTTGATCATCCACTGGATGTCGGAGGTTCCGGCGCCCAACTCCCGGGTGAGGGAGGGGATCGCGACGTTCAGGACGGTGTTGTCGAGCAGCACGGTGAGCTGGGCCAGACAGATGACACCGAGGATCAGCCAGCGCTGGGGGTGGCCCTGGGGACCGGGTAAGGACGTAGACATGCTGTACACCGTAGAACACCTCCTATACGGCGTACAGCAAAATTAAACGGCCGGCCGGAAGCCTCAGCTCGCCGGCTGCGTCAGGTCGTAGAAGGTGGCCGAACCCACCGTCACCTTCTTGAAGTTGCCCTCGACCCACGAGCTGATCTGGGACGACGTGCCAGTCGTCTTGCCACGGCCACCGAAGCCACCGCCGCCAGCCATGGCACCACCGCGACCGCCTCCGGAGATGAAGTAGTGGATCTTGCCGTCCGCCACGTACTTCTTGAACTGGGCCAGGGTCGGGGACGGGTCGCTGCCATTGAAGCCGCCGATCGCCATCACCGGGTCGCCGGTGGAGAGTTGGTAGCTCGCCGCGTTCTGCGCGCCGACGGCCGCCGCGGCCCAGGTGTATCGACTCGCGTTCTTCTCCAGCAGGACCTTGGCCTCGCTGCTGACCCTGGCGCCGTCGAGCAGACCGCCCATACCGCCGCCACCTCCAACTCCACCTCCAACTCCACCTCCA
>NZ_LIQQ01000686.1 GCF_001418565.1 Streptomyces graminilatus
GTGTGGCGGGTGCGGAGTTCGGTACGCCGGAGTACTGGGTGCGTCAGGTCCGCGAAGCGGTCCGCTTCGCTGACGCGGTGGAGTGGCTCACCAGGGAGGGCGTGTCCACGTTCCTCGAAGTCGGACCCGATGCCGCGCTGAGCCCGATGGCCGTGCGGTGCCTGGACGATCAGGCGTGCGTGGTGCCGTTCCAGCGGCGTGAGCAGGACGAGACAGTGACCGCGCTGCGTGCGCTGGCCGAACTGTTCGTCCATGGCACCCCGGTGGACTGGACGAAGACCCTGCCGGGTGCCGAGGACTCGGCACGGACCGTCCCCCTGCCCACCTACGCCTTCCAGCGTGAGCGTTACTGGCTGGCCAGCCCGAATCGGCGACCGGCAACGGATGGCTGGCGATACCGGGCCGTGTGGCGCCCGGCGCGAATCCGGTCGGGTGAGCGGCTGTCGGGCCGGTGGCTGGCCGTGATTCCGGCGGGTACGGCTGAACTGGCCGACGCACGCGCGGTGTTGGCGGCCCTGAACGCGGCGGGCGCGGAGGTCGTGCCGGTCGAGGTGGGTGCCGACGCCGACCGGAACACCCTGGCCGGGCGACTGCGCGAGGTGGCCGAGGACGTGGTCGGCGTCGTAGCCCTGCCGGTGTCGAACGACGGCGGGACGGCGACCGGGGTGCCCGCGGCTGTGACCGCCACCCTGACTCTCGTACAGGCACTCGGTGACGCCGGGATCCAGGCCCGGCTGTGGTGCGTGACCCAGGGCGCGGTCGCGGTCGGTGACTCCGGCGAGGAGGCGGCCACGGTCGCACAGGCCGGACTGTGGGGGCTGGGCCGGGTGGTGGCCCTGGAGTACCCCGAACGCTGGGGCGGCCTGGTGGACCTCCCGGCGGCGACAGCGGGCACGGCGGAGAGGTCGGAGGCCGACGGCGCGCTCACGGCCGGACGGCTCGCCGGGATCCTCGCTGGTGCGGCCGGAACCGAGGACCAACTGGCCGTACGCGCGGCGGGTGTCTTCACCCGCCGTCTGGTCGCGGCGCCGGCCGTCACCGTGCCCGAGTCGGCTTGGCGCGCGGACGGAACCGTGCTGGTCACCGGTGGCACCGGCGGTCTGGGTACCGAGGTGGCGCGCTGGCTCGCGGGCGAAGGTGTGGAACATCTGCTGCTCGTGAGCCGACGGGGTCCGAGCTCGCCCGGAGTGGGTGAACTCACGGAGGAACTGGCGGCGTTGGGATCTCGCGTCACCGTGGTGGCCTGCGATGTGTCCGACCGTGCGGCGCTCGCCGAGGTGCTGGCGGGGATTCCCGCCGAGTTCCCGCTGCGCGGTGTCGTGCACACGGCCGGGGTGCTGGACGACGGTGTGGTCGAGGCGTTGACGCCCGAGCGGTTCGCCGGGGTCTGGGCCGCCAAGGTGGACGCGGCGGTGCATCTCGACGAGCTGACCGCCGAACTTCCCGAGCCGCTCGCCCTGTTCGCCGCGTTCTCCTCCGCGTCCGCCTCCTGGGGCGGAGACGGACAGGGCAACTACGCTGCGGCGAACGCCGCGTTGGAGGCGCTGGTCGAGCAGCGTCGGGCGCGCGGGCTGGTCGGCTCGTGTGTGGCGTGGGGGCCGTGGGCCGGTTCCGGGATGGCCACCGATGAGGCCGTGGCGAGCCGGGTGCGGCGGGCCGGGGTCCAACCGATGGACCCTGCACGGGCGTTGACGGAGTTCGGGCGGGTGATCGCGGCCGACGAGGGCGTGCTGACCGTCGCCGACGTCGACTGGAACCGTTTCCTTCCGCTGTTCACCGGCACCCGCCCCAGCACCCTCTTCGACGAGATCGAGATCGAGGCGGAGCGGATACGGGCGCGGACCGGCGCCGACCTGGCCAGGAGCGGCCAAGGGGACAAGACCCCCGCCTCCGCCGGACCACTTCGCACCCGGCTGGCCCTCCTCTCGGAGTCCGAACAGCGAGGAGTGCTCCTCGGCATCGTCCGGGATCAGGCGGCGGTGGTGCTGGGGCACGCGTCGGCGGAGACGGTCGTACCCGGGCGTGCCTTCAAGGAACTGGGATTCGACTCGCTGACCGCCGTCCAGTTCCGCAACCGTCTGGGCGCGGAGACCGGCCTCGCGCTGCCCCCGTCGACGGTGTTCGACCACCCCACCCCGCTCGCCCTGGTGCAGCACCTGTGGGCCGAGCTGTCCGGAACCATGGAGGCGGCGGCCCAACTCCCGCTCTGGGCGGGCCCGTCGGCCGACGATCCGGTGGTGATCGTGGGTATGGGCTGCCGCTTCCCCGGTGGCGTCGCCTCACCCGAGGAGCTGTGGGAGCTGCTGGCGTCCGGCACCGACGCCGTGACCGGGTTCCCGGCCGACCGCGGCTGGGAGCAGGCGTATGACATGGACCCGCGCCTCAACGGAACCGACTACACCCGGTACGGCGCCTTCATCACCGACCCGGCCGCCTTCGACGCGGGGTTCTTCGGTATCTCGCCGCGTGAGGCCACCGCGATGGATCCGCAGCAGCGGTTGCTGCTGGAGACGTGCTGGGAGGCGCTGGAGGACGCCGGTATCGACCCGGCGTCGCTGCGGGGCGGCCGGGGCGGTGTGTTCATGGGCACCAACGGCCAGGACTACGCGAGCCTGCTGCTGAAGACCCCCGAGCCGGCCGAGGGCTACCTCGGCACCGGGAACGC
>NZ_LIQQ01000687.1 GCF_001418565.1 Streptomyces graminilatus
TTGGAAAGCGTGTTGGGGGCAACCCCTCACGAGTTCGAATCTCGTATCCTCCGCCAGTGCCTCACCGGGCACGATGTCGAAGGGCCCCACCGTTCGCGGTGGGGCCCTTCTTCGTTGTCCGTCTCAGTTTCCGTCTCAGTTCGTCTTCGGGAGCTCCAGAGAGCGTCGCCGACTTGCTGCGCGACCTTGCGGAGCATGGTCCCCGTCACGTGCATGTACCGGGCGCGCATCCGAGCCGCTCCCCCGGGCTCCCAACCCATGATCGAGTCGATCACGACGTCAGGTACGCCGAGGATCAGAAGGACGGTCGCGGCGGTGTGGCGAGCGTCACGGAGACGGCCGCTCCGGACACCCGCATCACGAAGCAGCCGCTTCCAGATGTGGAAGTCGGTGTTCGGGCTCAGCGCTCCACCAGCAGAGTCGAGGTGGTGGGGACCGCTTATCTCGCCGGTTCGGGCGTTCACGTCGTACTCGGTGCGGTGGCCGTCGTGGGTGGCGCCCATACGCTTCTGCCATGCGCCTTGCTCTGGTCGACGGCCGACAGCGTGGCTCGGGCCAGCGAGGCACACGCGCGTCTGTACGGTCAACTGACTCGCCATCGTGGCTGACTATCGTCGATTGAGGCTCAGACACTCCGGGGCCCGACTCGCACAAAAAACGTTCGCAGCGAAAAGACCGGAAGCGTGCCATTCGCGTGCCAGATCCAACGGGGAACCACAGGGAACAGCGGGGACTGGTCACGGGGCGGCGGGAGCTCAAACGCCACTCCGCCGCAGGTCAGCTCAGCAATCGCCTGTGCGGGCGAGGAGACTGACCGACCAGGAGCGGCAGTAGCTGCAGGAGCTGCGGGAGCTGCGGGAGCTGTAGTGGATCGTGCGCCGGGGATTCACGTCGTTGTGGCCGAGGCCGTCCGGAGCTTCCTCGCAGGCCGCCTGCCTATCGTTCGGCCGTTCTGCCCCGACCACCGCACCGGCATCCACCGAAAGGCGGTCCCGGATCGGGCGGTGGGGTGGTGCACTCCCAGGGCCCCTGCGAACGCACCGGTGTGCTGACGGCCGGCCGGCGGATCCGTGCGGGCCTCAGGACATGCTGCCCCGGCACACCTTCCCCGGGGCCGGGGTGCGGCCCGTGCGGAGGTAGGTGTCGACCGCCTCCGTGACGCAGCGGTTCTGCGGGTATGTGCCGTGGCCCTCCTCCTCGGCCGTCAGGAGCACGCCGACACCGTCGCCCAGGGCGCGGGCCATGTGGCGGGCGCCGGGATACGGGGTGATCGGATCGCCGGTGCCGCCGACCACCAGGACGGGGGCCGCGCCGTCGGCGTTCACCTGGAGCGTGGCGCGTTCGCCGTCGAACGGCCAGTTGTAACAGAGGTAGACGCCGGTGGACCAGGCCGCGCCGAAGACCGGTGAGGCGGCTTTGACTCGGGCCTCGTCCCTGGCGAGGCGTTCGACGCCGGGGCGCAGGCTGGAGTCCGCGCAGGTGATCGCGGTCAGGGCGGAGCGGGTGTTGTCGCTCGGGGCCGGCGCGCGGTCGGCGGAGCCGAGGTCGTCCGCGCCCTTGCTCAGCGGACCGCCGTCGTTGTGGTCGATCAGCGCGGTGAGGGCCTTGGCGAGCGGCGGCCAGCCGTCTGTGCCGAGGTCGAGATGGTCGCTGACGGTGCGCGCGAGGCCGTAGGCGTCGAGGGTTCTTCCGTCACCGGCCGGGGCGGGAGTCTTCTCCAGGCGGTCGGCCAGGCGCGCCATGCGTCGCGCGGCCTCCTCGGGCCCATCGCCGGTCGGGCAGTGGCGGATACGGGCCGCGCAGTGCGCGGCGAACCGGTCGAAAGCCGCCTGGACCGCCTTGACCTGCGACACCTGCTCCTCGTTGAGGTCCTCGGTCGGATCGACGGACGCTTCGAGGACGAGCCGTCCGACGTGCGACGGGTACAGATGGGCGTAGACCGCGCCGAGCGCCGTTCCGTACGAGACGCCGAAGTAGTGCAGCCGCTCGTCGCCGAGGAGATAGCGCATCAGGTCGAGGTCGCGCGCGGTGTGCGAGGTGCCGATGTACGGGAGGAACGCCCCCGAGTGCCCGGCGCAGGCGTCGGCCCCGTCGTAGCCGGTGTCGTCCGCGGTCTTGCCGCAGCGCACGGGGATGGTCGCGCCAACGCCCCGCGGGTCGAAGGAGACCAGGTCGTAGCGGTCGAGGAGCGGCTTGTACTGGTTGAGGCGTTCGGGCAATCCGCTCACGCCGGATACGCCGGGGCCGCCGAAGTTGAGGACGAGCGAGCCGATGCGCCGGGCGTTCGGGCCGGTGGCCTTACGGCGGATCAGGGCGACGTCGATCGTCCTGCCATCCGGTTTCCGGTAGTCGAGGGGGGCCTTCATGACGGCGCAGTCGTAGCCCGTGCGGGCGGTGGGCGGCGAGGTGCAGCGGGACCAGCGGAGGTGCTGGCCGGTGGTGACCGCGGCGGGCAGACCGGCGGGCGGGTTGTTCGCGGTGAACTCCGTACGCGGCTCCGCACTCCGGCCCGGAGCAGGGTGCTGGAGCCAGGCGACGACGGCCCCGATCACGGCGAGAACGACCACGGCAATAATCCGCACACCGACCGAAAGACCCGCGCTGCGGCCACGTATCGGCTGTAAGTCACTCATCGAAATCCCCGCGCTCCCACCCCTGGACGCCCGCCGGTCTGC
>NZ_LIQQ01000688.1:0-3738 GCF_001418565.1 Streptomyces graminilatus
GGCGCCGGCGCCACCCGCCCGTACACACTCACACCCGGCCCCGCATCGAACACCCGCCCGGTCACGTGCTGCCACACACCCGCGTCGGCGTGCAGGTCGACGAACAGGGTCGTCGTCCCCGGCGCCCGCAACCGCAGCTCCTCGGCGATCCAGTGCCAGGGGAACCCGGTGTAGCGAACCGTCGCGGGCGTCGTACGGGCCAGGGCGAGATGCGGAAGGTGCTGTTTGCGGTCGAGTTGGAGCTGCCCGGTGATGAACAGGGTGAGCGGCCCGGCGGTCACCGCGGCGGCACGCAGCCGGGTGAGTACGGCCTGCGGCTCCAGCGGATCGGCGAGTTCGACGACGTTCGCGGTGTCGGCCCCGGCCAGCACGGCGGGGGCGACGGCGGCGAGCACGGGCAGCACGGACACCGCGTCCACCAGACAGCCCTTGCCGAGGGGCGAGACGGCAAGCAGCAAGGCGGTCCCGGTCGTCGGGTGCGTCGAAGCCGTTGATCCACTCATGGGCCCTCCCCTCACCTGCCTTCAACTCGCGCGTAGACAGCACCGTAACGGGTGCGACTGCGAAGGGATGTTGGCGGTACGGCTGTCGCCCTATGGGTGGCCCGGCCCGGACCGCGCCCCGGGGTCCGCCACACACACCGCGAACACCGTCGTGTCGTCGGCCAGCCGCCCGCCGCAGTGCCGCAGCGTCCCGTCCCGTACGAACGCCACCAGGCGCCGCGGTGCCGCGGTGCGCGGATCGCGGGAGACGGCGTCGGCGACGCGTTCGCGCAGTGGGAAGAAGGTGCCGTCGGCGTCCCTGGCCTCGGTGACGCCGTCGGTGACGAGGAGCAGGGTCTCGGCGGCGCCGAGCGGCACCCGGGCCACGGACGGCAGCCCGGACCCGCCGGAGCCGGACGCCAACTCGCTGAGCCCGAGCGGGAGTCCGTCCCCCGGCGGCAGACTCCGTACCCCGTCGGCCGACACGATCAGGGAAGGCTCGTGCCCGAAGTTGACGACTTCGACGACAACATCCCCGACAACACCGCTGACAACATCCCCGACGGGTCCAGAATGGGACCGCGCAGGCGAGGACGGCGAGCACCCCGCCGAGGCCGACGAGGATGAAGTCGGGCAGCTCGGACTGGTACTGGTGCGGCCAGGCACTGTCGACGAAGACATAGGTGCAGAGGGAAAGGACGGCGAAGACGACGGTGCCGGCCACCCGGCAGAGCGCGGCGGCGATCCCGGGCACCAGCACGATCCAGGAGATGATCCGGAACTCGCCGGTGGTGTTCCAGTCGAGGACCGCGATCCCGATGAGCAGCACCAGCGGCGGCACCCAGCCGACACCGCGCCGCCGGAAGGAGAGGGGCGAGTAGGGCGAGTAGGGCGAGTAGGCCGATGAGGACGAGGAGAAGGTGGGCTCCTCGTCCGTACCCGCCCTGCCCACCGGGCCCGCCCTGCCCACCGGCCTCATGGAACCCAGCGAAACACGGCCGATCACGCCTGTCGACTTGCCGACGGCCCTCTCCAGGTGTGCTCTGGAGGGCGTGGGGGCGAGGAGAGAGGAACACTCTCATGACTCAAGCAACGTCAGGCATCCCCGGCGGCATCCCCGGCGGCAAGGCCGCGATCCAAGGCCGACCGGCCTCCCCGACCGGCCTCCCCGACGTCTTCAGCGCCCGGGTCCACCGGATCGCGAACATCGTGCTGCCCGTCGTACTCGGACTGGTGTACGGCTACTGGGTCGCCGCCGTCCAGCGTGACGGCGGTCCCATCACCGGCGGGAACGTCCTCCTCGGCTTCGTGAGCGCGCTGGCGTTCATGGTGCTGCTGATCGGCGTACGGGCGGTGGCGCCGAGGCTGCGGCGGGAGCTGCACGCGGCGATGTGGGGCGCGTTCGCCGGGATCGCGTTCGGGTTCCTGTACAGCCAGACCGGGGCGAGTGTGCTGCGGTCGTGCGGCAACTCGCTGGTGGTCGCGGGGTCCGTGTGCGCGATGATGTTCTACCGCTACTACACACACGAGGACGCGGCCGGCCACCGGCTGGACTGATCCCGGCCCACCCGGGGTGACATCAGCCGATGGTGACGTTCCAGTCGAGGGTCAAGGATCCCGAGGCGCTCCACTGACCGTGATCATCGTTGTGGTCACGGTCGTGGTCGCGACCGTGGTCCTTCCGCTGCGGGCACGGGTCGGTGCAGGTGGGCACCGGCCTGCCGCCCGTGTCGATGAAGACTGCGCTCGCCCAGCCGTCGACACCGGGCAGCCAGTACCAGTGCGGGTTCCCGCGCACTTTCTGCCCGAGGACCGAGCACTCGACGTGACCGTGGCTGCCCGGGGCGAGCGCCGCGACGACGGGCGAGTGGGTGGTCGGCCGCTCCCGCACGTTCAGCTCGCCGACGGAGACGACGGTGCCCCGGATCCTGGAATGGCCGGAGTGGCCGGAGTGGCCGAAGTGGTCGGAGACGTGGGATCCGGTCGGTGCGGCAGCCATCGCCGTACCGGCCGTGCCGAAGGGTGCGGCGGCGAGGACTCCGCCGGTGAACAGGGCCGCGGTCAGGGTCCGCAGGGCCGTACTGGTGCGCATGATCGGCCTCCTTCTCCCCAAAACCAGGAAACACCCGTTCAGGTGAACGCTCCACCGGAGGCTCCACCGCCGGGGCTTGTCCCGCACGCCCATATGCAGTCAACCGGCTCGCGTTTCCCACCCCCGGGCCGTTGCCTGGAGGGGTGCCTCACCGTCTCCGGAGCGTCCTGTCGGCCGTCCTCACCGCCCTCGCGTGCCTCCTGCTGCCCTTCGGCGCGCTCTCGGCCTGGGCGGCGTACGGACTCGCCGACACCGGCCGGTACGTCACCGCGATGGCGCCGCTCGCCGAGAATCCGTACGTGCAGGACGCGATCGCGGACAACGTCGGCGCCGGGATCGCGCACGTCGTCGACGTCGGCCCGCTCGAAGGGACCGTGCACCACTTCGTGCAGGACGCGGTGCACTCGTTCACCCGCACCCAGGCCTTCCGCACCGCCTGGGACACGGCGAACCGCGCCACCCACGAAGCCGTCCTCGACGCCCTGCGCAACGGCCCCGGCAGACAGCGCGAGAACAGTCCCGGCGACCTCGGCGATCCCGGCGATCCCGATGACAGCGGCAACCACTACGGCAGCTACGGCAGTTACGACAACTACGGCGGCCACCACGGTTACCACGGCCTCCATGGCTACCGCGGCTACCGCGGTTACCGGGGCAAGGGTGCCGTCACCATCGACCTCGCCCCCATCACCGCCCAGGTCAAACGTCAACTCACCGCGGACCACGTGCCGTTGGCGAGTCACATCCCCGTCGCACACACCGAGGTGGCGGTCCTGCCCGCGCAGGATCTCGTACCGCTCCGGAAAGGTTTCCGCGTGCTCGAAGTCGCCGGTTTCTGGCTTCCGGTGACGGCCGGCGTCCTCGCCGTCGCCGGTATTACCATCGCCGTCCGGCGCCGCCGGGCGATCACGGCGACCGCGCTCGGCACGGCGCTCGGCGGGGCGCTGCTCGGCGGGGCGCTCGTGGTCGCCCGCCGGCTCACCCTCGCCGACCTGCCGCCGGGCGTATCCGCGCCCGCCGCGGGCGCCGTCTACGACGCCCTGACGGCCACCCTCCGTACGGTCTCCTGGCTGCTGCTCGCCCTCGGCCTCGCCGTGGCCCTCGGCATGTGGGTCACCGGCCGGTACGGCCGCGCCGGGCGATCCCGGCGCGGACCCGAAGCAC
>NZ_LIQQ01000688.1:3755-3933 GCF_001418565.1 Streptomyces graminilatus
GGGCCCACGGCGGGCGCCGGATCCCGGCGTGACGGCGGCCCCACCAGGCGTACTACGCATACGGATCCGACCGCCGACGCCCCCGAACTCCGCCGACTCCCGTGCCACCAGCCGCTGTCGGCGCTCCACGTCCAGCAGCTCGGCGGCCCCGAGCCGGACCACGGTCCCGTCCTCGACC
>NZ_LIQQ01000689.1 GCF_001418565.1 Streptomyces graminilatus
CACCACGGCCGCGGAACTTCCCGCCCCCACCGTTCCCTTACGCGAGCCCGGCGCGCTCCAGTGCGTCGGTGCCCGCCCGGAGCGAGGCGAGCCGCTCGTCGAGGGTGAAGCCGGCCGGGGCGAGGGTGAGCGTGGTGACACCGGCCGCCGCGTAGGCCTTCATCCGGTCGGCGATCCGGTCCACCGAGCCGAGCAGCGTCGTCTGGTCGATCAGGTCGTGCGGGATGGCCGCGGCGGCGCCCGTCTTGTCGCCGGACAGGTACTTGTCCTGGATCTCGGCGGCTTCCTTCTCGTATCCCATGCGCTGGGCGAGCTGGTTGTAGAAGTTCTGCTTACGGCTGCCCATGCCGCCCACGTACAGGGCGGTGTACGGCCGGAAGGTGTCGGCGAGCGCCGCCACGTCCTTGTCGTCGCCGACGGCGATGGGCAGCGTCGGACAGATGTCGAACCCGTCCAGACTCATCCCGGCCTTCTCGCGCCCCGCGCGCAGGTACTGGATGGCGGTGTCCTCCAGGTGCGCGGCGGACGGGAAGATGAGGAGCGCGCCGTCGGCGATCTCACCGGTCTGTTCGAGGTTCTTGGGGCCGATCGCGGCGATGTAGAGCGGGATGTGCTCACGCTCGGGGTGCACGGTCAGCTTGAGGGGCTTGCCCGGGCCGCCGGGCAGCGGCAGCGTCCAGTGCTCGCCCTCGTGGGAGAGCCGCTCGCGGCTCATCGCCTTGCGTACGATCTCCACGTACTCGCGGGTCCGGGCGAGCGGCTTGTCGAACTTGACGCCGTACCAGCCCTCGGAGACCTGCGGCCCCGAGACACCGAGACCGAGCCGGAACCGCCCGCCGGACAGCGAGTCCAGGGTGGCGGCGGTCATCGCGGTCATCGCGGGCTGACGGGCCGGGATCTGGAAGATGGCGGAGCCGACGTCGATGCGCTCGGTCTTCGCGGCGACCCAGGTGAGTACGGTGGCCGCGTCCGACCCGTAGGCCTCGGCGGCCCAGCAGACGGCGTATCCGAGGCGGTCGGCCTCCTGAGCGACGGCCAGATTGTCGCCGTCCATTCCGGCACCCCAGTAGCCGAGGTTGATCCCGAGCTGCATGGCCGATTCCCCTTACCGATCAGTAACGTCCCTTGTACGCCCGACCCTAGCGCGGGAATTCCCACCCACCCACCTGT
>NZ_LIQQ01000069.1 GCF_001418565.1 Streptomyces graminilatus
CGGGCGCCAGGACGTCCAGGATCCACAGGCCACGGCCCGACTCGGACCGGTCGTTGTCCGGCGGCTCCTCCCCCCGGTTGGGGACGGCGGCCGGCTCGGGATCGTGGACTTCCACCAGGACCTGGTCCGGGAGACCGGCCACCTGGACCACCACCGGCGTCCACGGACCGCACAGCCGCACCGCGTTGGTGACCAGCTCGCTGGCCACCAGCCGGGCCGCGTCCGCGACCTCCTCGCCCGCCCCGGCCCCGAACACCTCCCTGAACACCCGGACGCGCATCTCACGAAGATGCTCGGCGCTGGCGCTCATGTGCAGGACGAACCCGTCGGGCCGTATGGCCAGGTAGAACCCGCACTCGGCCAGCTCCGGCGGGAGCCGCGGCGGTGGATCGGACAGCCCGGGCAGGACCTGAACCTCGTGCATCTCGTGTGCTCCCCAGTGACGTGAGCGGGCCGCCGCTCCGGGGTTCACCGGTGGGCTCGCAGCATTCAGGTCGGCACGTCGGCCGTCCGGGGCGGGGCCCCGGCAGTCGGCGCACGGCAGTGGCATATGCCACGACGAGTGACGCAAGCGTCACACGTCGTTGCCGTCCCGTCAGGATGCCCCTCTCAACTCGATTGGGCAACATGCCCAATTGAAATTCCTCCGTTCGGTTGTCCGTACGCCTGTCAGGGGCCACACTGTCGCCATGGCCTGGAAGAGGAATCCCGCCCCCAAGTCCGTCTACCGACGCCAACTCTCCTCCCAGCTCAAGGAGTTGCACGAGCAGTCTGGCATGACACTGGCCGAGGTCGGGCAGGTCATCGAGGTCAACCAGGGCTCGCTCAGTCGCATCATGAACGGCGACCGCGGCACCTCGCCGGTCCTGGTGAAGGCGATGCTCGACTGCTACGGCGTCACCGACGCCGCCGTCCGGGAGGACATCCTGGACCTGGTCCGCGCAGATCAGGCCCGGCACAAGAAGTGGTGGCAAAAGTACTCCGCTGTCATCAACACCACCCAGTACGGCGGCTACCTGGAGCTGGAGCAGAGCGCGACGTCCCTGACCTCCTACGAGCCGCAGCTGATCCCCGGGCTACTGCAGACACCCGAATACGCCCGCCAGGTCATCACCGCGATGCGCGTCGACCTGAACGCCAAGCAGGTCCAGGCCCTGGTCGACGTACGGATGAACCGCCAGAACATCCTCGCCCGCGAGGACGCCCCGCCGCCGAAGCTGTGGGCGGTCATCGACGAAGCCGCCTTCCGCCGGATCGAGTCGAAGCCAGCCGTGCTCAAGGAACAGCTGGAGCACCTGCTGGACGTCGAGCCCCGCACGAACATCACGCTGCAGCTCCTACCGTTCGACACCGGGTTCCACCCCGGCTTGTACGGGTCGTTCATGCTGATGGGTTTCCCCGAGCCCAATCCGGACGTGGTGTGGGTGGAGAATCTCACCAACTCGGTGTACTTCGAGGGATCGGACGATGTGGGGCGTTACACCGAGGTCTTTGATCATCTGCGGGCCACGGCCCTCGGCCCGCCCGAGACCCGCAGCCGTATCAAGAACATGCTCAAGGAGCTGTAAGTGCGCAACAGCAAGCCCGACCCCGCCGAGCTGGACTTCTCCGGCGTCACCTGGGAGAAGAGCCCGTTCAGCGGGGGCAACGACAACTGCGTGGAGTTCGGCGTGATCGGCGACCTGGTCGCCGTGCGGGACTCCAAGCGGCCCGAGCAGACCCCGCTCGTCTACACGCGGGGCGAGATCGGGGCTCTCCTGGCCGGAGCGAAGGCGGGCGCCTTCGACCACCTGGCATAGCCCCATCCGGCGGCCCGGGAGGGCTGCATCCGGCAAGGAAGGCGGCGGCCGGCCCCAAGCCAAGTGGGGTCGGCCGCCGTCGCCATCTTCCCCCACCAGCACACCGAAGCCGTGAACGCCTGGGCCTGCAGCACCCGACGCGCCAACTCGGGCGTCAAGAACGCGCCAGACCAGGCGGGGCTGATGGCTGATCACCACCTCGCGTCGCCGGGTCGGCAGTGGTCACAGTGGCCTGATGGACTCAGGACTCGCCGCCGTTCTCGGTGCCATCGTCGGAGCTGTCGGTACGGGCGCGACAGGCGTCGCCACAGCACTGCTGGGCCGAAGTGCCGCCCGCCACCAGGCCCAGATCGAAACCCTCCGGACGCTGCGCGAGTCCCGCAAGGCGGCGTACCTCGCCTTCGCGGAGGTAGCGGAGCGCTATCTCGATCTCCTGTCCACGACCCTGCTGCCCATCGGACGCATCGAGCGCTTCCCGGAGCAGCGCGAAAACCTGATCGCGAACGCCCACAACCACTGGAAACGTGCGCTCAGGTACCGGCAGAACGAGGTCCAGCGAGCCAGGACCGTCCTCGCTCTGGAGGCCACGCGTCCCGTCGCTGATGCCGCCACCGTGTGCTCGGCGGCGTTTGCCCTGCTCAGCCACGCGGCAGGCAACACCATCGCCGGTCTCAAGGGGGAGGCGCTGGACTCCGGTCCCCTCAAGTCACCCAACGCCGGGTTCGTCGACTTGTTGGCCGAGAACGGCATGGACGGACACGACCCCGACCTCGAACTCCTCCGGAAGCAGGCAGCACAGGCGTACACCGTGTTCCTGCAGACCGCGGCCGATGCCCTCGGGGAAACCGCGCTCACCCCGGCCCGGTAACCGCCGCGGTCGGCCCGGGAGAGGGGAATCCCGGACCGATTGTCAGTGCCCGCGCGACCATGGCGGACATGACGACGGACCCGACCTTGACCAGCGAGCAGCAGATCCCCGCCTGGACCTCCACCGTCGGGCCCGGCTGGGCCGCCCTGCTCGACCGCCTGCACCGCGGCCTGAGCGCGCTCGATCCCGCCTACCGGATCGAGGAGTTCACCACGCGGCTCGGCGGTCTGCGTATCACCGTGGCCGACCGCTTCGAGGACGGCGAGTTCGACGGCGAATTCGCCGACCGGACCACCGCCCTCACCGACGCCGCCATGGTCGCCTCCGAACACACCTGTGAAGACTGCGGCGCCCCAGGACGCATCCGCTTCCGCGGTGACGGCGCCGTCACGTGGATGCGCTGCCTGTGCGACGAGTGCCGCACCCGGCCACGGGCCATCGCTCCAGCGGCTGGACGCTGTCCGGCATCCTCATGACCGCCGGCGCCATGGTCGCGACGTCCGTTCATGGCTGCGTCGGCGGCGGTTGGCGAGGCAGGCCGTGATCGGCTCAACCTGACCAGTCGCAGCGAGAAACGCAGGCCGCAGCCATCCCGAGCGTCATCGGCTGGCCGAATCAGATCGCCGGTGATCGCGCATCTGTGACGGCATGTCAGTGCCACATGCTGTCATACCCCGGACGGATGCTGCTGTCCGCGACGGGAGGGGAACACCCATGGAGCAACGCGTGAGCAACCAGGCCCGAGAGCGGGCACCACACCGTGCCGGGGCCCAGGAAGCGGGTGTACGCCGAGGAGGGATGCGGCCTCAGCCCCGTATCCGGCTCGACCGGCTCAGCGCTCTTCGCCCCTCTTCCCTCCACCGGGTTCGGCCCCTTCGCCACGGCTCGGAGAAGCAGCGCGGGACGGTCGACCGCGCTCGCCACGCCCGGATGGTGGCGTGGCGGGCGGCATACCGGGGCTCGGGATGGTGCTTGGTCATGTTGACCGTGTGCGTGCTCGGCCTGCTCGCCGGCCGGTGGACGGGATGGTGGCCCTCGCCGTACCCGGACGTAGTCGACCTTGTCGGCGTGCCCGTGCTCCTCACGTACGCCGTGTGGATGCGGCAGCGCATCGACCGCGACAAGTGGAACGCCGCCCACAAGGACAGCCCTCGGCCGGAGATGTCACTCGATGACCTCGACGGCCTGGACCATGAGGAGTTCGAGTTTGCTGTACGGAACCTGCTGCGGCGTGACGGCCTCCTAGTACTACAGCGGCACTTGTAGGTGGCGAGGGTAGCCGCGTCGTCGCCAGTGGCTGATCTTGGCCTGGGCTTGGTGGTGGCGGCGGAAGCGAGACCAGGCCAGGATATGGGCGAGGTCGTCGAGCGGCCGTAGAAGTGTGCGCGCGAGGAGCTTTCGGATCTCGTTGCAGGACAAGCGAATCAGACTGATTCGTCCCGTGTGGCCGCCCCCTTTGGGCTCGGGTGATCGGCCCGGATCACCGCCAGGAGTGTGGCGGCGAGCATCGCCAGCGTTATGTGTCGATACCAGGCCGGCCACTTGCGGACCTCGTACTGGTCCAGGCCACACTCGTTCTTCGCGGCCTCGAAGCACTCCTCGACAGACCAGCGCGTACCCACCGCGGCCACCACCTCCGCCAGCGCCGTCCTCTGCGGCGCGTGGACGAGGAAGAACGCGATCTCGGCCGGATCAGCGATGGAACGTCGCACCAGCAACAGGTGCTCGAAGCCCGCAGCCGGTGCGGCCAGTGCCGCACCCCGTCGGGCCGAGTGCCGCACCCCCACCTCGACAGTCGCCCATTCGTAGCGCCGCATCCCCTTGGAGCCCTGACCGCAACTACGCCGCTCCCACGCCTCTTGGGGGATCCGGGGCAGCAGGGTGCGAACCTGTGTGGAGCGGCCACCCGCCGCGACTTTGAAGTGCGACGGGACCGCCATCGCATATCGCAGGGACTTCGCCTCGCACCACTCCCGCAGACCCGGATGCTGACCGTAGACCGCATCCGCGGCCACCCACGCGAACGGAGCACCGGCCGCCAGCGCCCGGGCCAGCATGCGACGGCCCAGCTCCGGCTTGGAGGCGAAGCCCACCTCCTCGGGCACCGCCGCGTCCTTGCGACGGCCCGCGTCGTGCACCCACGACTCGTCCGGTAGGTACAACTCCCGGTCGATCAGCACCCGCCCGCGCGAGGACGCGTAGGCCAAGAACACCCCCACCTGGCAGTTCTCAATCCGCCCCGCCGTGCCCGTGTACTGCCTCTGAACGCCCGCCGACCGGCTGCCCTTCTTCAAGAACCCCGTCTCGTCCAGGACCAGCACCGCCTCGGGCTCGCCCAGACGCTCGACCACGTAGGACAGCACCACATCGCGGACCTCGTCAGCATCCCAGCGGGCGGCCCCCAGCAGTCGCTGAGTCGACCAGGGCGTCGCGGCACCGGCCTGCTCAGCCAGCTGCCACCCGTTCTTGCGCGGCAGGTCCGCCAGCAACCCCCTCACATAGGCGACCGCCGTCGCCCGTGGCTCCGACCGCTCGAAACACCCACCGATCCGCGTCCCCAGACCCGCCAGCTCCGCACCCCACAGCTCCACCTGATCCGAAGTCACCACACGACGATCATTGCAGGCAGGATGACCCACGCGGCAGGTGCCGCCGGGGCACCAGGGAGACTCCGCATGGCTGACTACTATCCGTACCGAATCGCAACCAGGACAGGGGACCTGACGCTGATCTGGCGACCCGGGGAGGACGATGCCCCCGATGAGCTCGTCGTCGACGCCCTCGGACGACTCCTTGCGTTCCGCGACCGCAGGACGCTGCAGGAATACGTTGATCGCAACGGCTGGGAGCTCGTCTGGGACGGCGAAGCCACTCTCGATCTGGACGTCGTACGGCAGTGGGTCGAGCGCCCCGACCGTGACTTGGTCACGGCAGGACTGCTGCTGGACGCATGGAACTTCCTCGAAGACCTCTCCCACAGCCTGAAGACCGGCCCGCGCCTCCCCTCTCAAGGACCGATCCACGACAGTGCCTACGAAAAGATCTTCGGTGGCGAAGCTCTCGAACCGACCGCTGGCAAGGGAGCCTGGACGGACGAGGAGACCGTGGCCGTGCGCGAACTCCTCCGCGCGGGGCTGAACCTCTGGGATCAGGCCGTCCATGGTTCCGGAACCGGCTGAACGAACCTACGAGCCTTCCGCATGCTCCCAGTTCAAGTGCCGCTGTAGTACTAGCGGAGCGCGTCGGCGGGGCCAACGACGACGTATGCGACGTCCGCGCCGTCGACCTCGACCGTCGCATCTGGGCCGTGCAGTGCAAGCACCGCCGCGACGGCAGACGCGGCGACGCCGTCGACGTCCGCGTCGTCCGGGAACTGAAGGGCACGGCTGGTGAGGTACACAAGGCCACGTTCGCCCTGATCGTGACCAACGGAAAGTTCACGGGCAAGGCCATCCCTTCGGCCCGAAGGCTCGGCGTCCACCTGGTCGACCGGGACCTGCTCGGCCAGTGGGCCTCGGGCCGTCCGCTGTGGGAGTTGCTGGAACGTGTGCCGCCACCGCTGCGCCACCCCTCGGACAAGCGCCGCCCAGCCGCGTAGGCGGAGCTGTACCAGCGACGCCGATCAGCCAGTTCCGGTGCTTGACTCGGAGGAAGCGGAGGAGGCCATCGTGACCAGCAGGGTATTAACGGAGGGCCGGGCATGGGCGGCGAGCCCGGCCTGGGACTGTCCGGCCGATCACGAAGGGGTCGTCGTCGGCAGATTCTTCATGAGGACGACGCTGTCGTAATTGGTGACGTCCCACCGCCAAGTGCCGATCGGCACGTAGCCGTGCCGGCGGTACCAGTCGACGAGGTCTGTTGCCTGTGAGGAGGTGTCGATGACGACTTGTGTCGATCCGAGCGCAGCGATACGTGACTCTGCCAGCTCCAGCAGCCGCAGTCCGAGGCCAGTGCCCCGTTGCGATGGTTCGACGGCCAGTTGCCAGAACGAGCCCCCTCCTGCCGGCGCCGGATAACCTGCCGGAGTGGTGTGAGGAGCTGACACGGTGACGGTGCCTACCGGCGCGTTCCCGTTCATCGCGACCCAGCACTCGCCCTCGCTCAGGCGGTGCAGGGTGTCCAGTGGGCTTTGGTAGGAAGCGAAGAAGACCCGCCCCGCAGCGGCATGGTCTGCGTAGGCGCTATGGAGCAGGCGAGTCAGTTGCTCCACCGAATCACCGTCGTGGAAACGCCTGACCTGCACGGCTGCAGACAACGGATTTCAGCCGACCCGGTTGGGGAGGCTCTTCCCAGCGGGAGTGAGAAACGAAGGAGGCTTCAGGGCACTGCGGGCCGCGTTGAGGAACGTCGCTTTCGCTCGCTCCACATCATCGGGCGACGATCCGTGGTCAGCGAGTGCGAGCGCGGTCAGGTCCTGGGCGGCTTCAACGACATCAGCGGGACCGACCAGCCTGAGGGCGTCGAGAGCCTCGCTCACGGCTCGGCGTTCAGCCAACGGTGCTGTGCTTCCCGCAGAGGCAGCGCCGAACGCAGCCTCTACACGTACGAGGAACTCGAGATAGGCCGCTCGGTCCGCTTCTCGCTGCCGCTCTGCACGAGGGGCGTCAGCCATCGCCCTCAGGAATTCTGGGACCGCGGCAGCCAGTCCCTGCTCCGGCTGTTCGTCCGTTGGCCGACGGACCACGGGCCGGGCGAACCAGGCGACACACAGGCCGCCGGCGAACGCCGACCCGGCGGCGACGAGCACCAACCCCCAAGGACTCATGGGGCAATCATCCCCCCAACACGGCTCCCCACGCAGGAAATCGGCCTGGACGGGCACCCCATGGCGACCTCTGATCTGCGTGAAGTACTGGTGAGAGCGCCGTGTGATCGACGTCCTCAGGGTCGTTGGCGGTGGCCGGGCATGGCGCTGGCACGTGATTCACAGCATGATCGAGGCCGTGGTCGCACGCGGCACACCGAGGCAGCGATCGGACAATGACGTGCCTGGGTATGGCCGGGGCGCGATGTGGCCGACAAACGGGAGGGGAAGCGGTGCTTGGGAGCAGAGGCCAACTGGTCCGGTCGACGGTTGTACTGGTGATGGGTGCTGCCGTCCTGGTCGCCGTGCTGGTCGGCACCGGTCTGCCGTTTCCTGTTGCCGTGGCGGGTGGTCTCGTCCTGACAGGGCTGCTGTGGGGCACCGGACTTGTACTCGCGGATCTGGAACTGGCGTATCCGGTCACTCGCAAGGGACGGCTGCGTGCCGCGGCGGTCCGTAGCCAGCCGCTCGTGGCCTTCACCGGGGCGGCCCTCGCGGCACAGAGTGCCGCCAGCATTGCCTGGCAGGCATACCGATCGGGAGTGGTTCGCCAACACCAGGCGGCACTGGATGACCTCGTGCAGGCACTGTCGGAACTCGACGCGGCCCTGCCTGCGGTCCAGGCTCTTCGAATCCCGGCAGCCGTGGAGGCGGCGACTCAACTGCACGCCGGACTCCACGAGCTCGCCGAGCGCTGCGCCCCGCCCGTACTGCACACCGCTGAAGGTTGGATCGCCTTCCGGGACGCGATCGGCACTTCACTCGACGTACTGATGGAACTCGCGCGGGACGTCCAGCTGCAGCACGAGGGCGTCAATACTTGACGCCCTCGCGTCCCGCCCCGTCGGCCGGGAGGCCGGAACCACCGTCAGTGACATAAGGAAGGACGTAGACACAGTGACCGAGGTCCCCGAACCGGAGCGGATCACCGTCAGGATCCCGAAGGCCGCCCTGGAAGCGTTCGCCGCGGCTGTCCAGGTCGGCGTCGCCGCGACTGTCAAGGACGACAACGGACTCGATTGGTACTACCCACTCGGCAAGAGAGATGAAGACCACGTCGAGTTCGCGCTCGTGCCGGGCGGCGAGGAGGTCTTGCTGCGCATGTCCTCGGACCGCGCACGGACCATCGTGTGGTCGATCGAGCAGTGGAATGACCTCGTCGGTCGCATATCCCTGCCCGGCCGGCTGGAATGAGCATGTCGTGAGACACCCCCCGAGGTATCTAGTGCACTAGCTCGGGGCGGGGCGGTTACGGTGATCTGCGGAAAGCCATCCGTGAAAGGCGCAGCGTTCCCCCATGAGTCATCCCGGAACTGTCCCTCCGTATCAACGCGTTGCCGCCGTATTGCGTGAGCGGATCGCGTCGCGGACCTGGCCGCCCGGGCACCGGCTGCCGTCGCGCACTGACCTCGCACGGGAACTGCTCGATGCGCGGGGCGGGGAGAACATCATCCGACGTGCCCAGGAACTCCTCATCGAGGAAGGGCTCCTGGAGGGGCGCACGGGGTCAGGGACGTACGTCCGCGCGCCACGCAAACGGTACGCGCTCCGTGCTCCGTTCCACGGGCTGGTCCCAGAAGGGTTCGACGGCACATGGGAGGCGCAGAGCGAGCCCAACACGCCTGCCCCGGAGCCGGTCGCAGCGCGGCTGCGCATCGAGCCCGGCGCCCTCTGCGTGCGCACGGAGTACACCGTGCTCGCCCCGGGGCGGAAGCCGGTGCTGTCCACGACGAGCTGGGAGCCGATGGCCCTCACCGGGGCCACCCCCGTCGTCCTGCCGACCAGTGGGCCGCTGGCAGGACGCAGCGTCGCCGCGAGGATGGCGCACCTCGGGCTCACCGTCGACCACATCACCGAGACGCTCGCCCCGGTGGCCCTCGACCACGACCAGGCGCGCGGCCTTTCAGCGCCGGCCGGCTCGCTGGCGTTCAGGATCACCCGCGTCCACTTCGCCGTCGGCGGTCGCCCCGTCGAGACCGCCGATCTCCTTGTTCCCGCCGCCTACTGGGAAGTGAACTACGATCACCGGCAGGTTGCGGACGGCGCTGGCGCCTCCGCATGGGCAGGACCGGCCAACTTCTCCGTTTGATCAGCGCATTCGGTACCGGGCACGTACGGTCCGGGTTATGGAATCCGGCGACGTTGACGAGCTGTTGCAGAGAGTCCAGAGGACACGGTTCCCGTCGGCCTGGGACGGCTGTCTCGCCTGGGCCTCCGGACTCGTCTCCTGGCACCTGGCGCACCGCCCCGGTACCTGGTCTCCCCTCCAGGAGATCCAGGATCAGGCCCAGACCTACATCCGCCACGTGGGCGCGGTGATCGCCTGCGCTCTGCACGCCACCGCGGTGGACGAGCACCTTGATGAGCCCGACGGAGCTGAACTGCTGCGCGTCCCGCTCGCCCCGGCCGCCGGCCTGCTCGGCGACGGCGCAGTCTTCGACCTCCTGGCCCGGGCCGCGCCGCCGGACCCTGCCCTTGCCTCGCTCCTGCACTCCATCCCGGTGTGGATCAACGCGGGCAACGACACCGCCGGCAGCAAGGGCGTGTTCATCATCGAGCAGGCCCGCGACGTGCTCACGGTGAACGCCGAGTACGGCTTCGCGGTGGGCGACCGGCTGCGGGCCGCGCTCGAGACCGCCCCGCCCCTGCCGGGCGAATGAGCCACACCCGCAACGACGCACTTCCCCGACCACCGGCCAGACCGGGCGCCTGCGCTGCCCGGTCCAGGACATGCCCGGATGAGTCTCCCCACCCGAGAGGATTTCGATGATGAGCGACTCCTACCCGCTGTACGGCCAGGCCGCCAGGGCGTTCGACGCCGGGCGGTACGCCGAGGCCGCCAGCCTGTATGAGCAAGCCGTCACCGGACTGGAGAGCGAGCGCGGCCCGGACGAGGACGCAACCCTGCAGGCCCTGCTGGAGTGGGGTCTGGCGTGCTACAACCTGCGCCGCTACGACGAGGCGGAGGCCCATCAACGGCGGGCGCTGGAGGGCCGGATCCGGACACTGGGGGCGGACCACGGCGACACCCTCAACACCCGGGTCCGGCTCGCCGACTCCATCGGCGCGCAGGGGCGCTTCGCCGAGGCCGAAGCCCTCGCCCGCGAGAACATCGCCCTCGGCGAAGCGAAGGACTGGAGCCTGCACCAGAGCGTCGTCGCCGCCCGTCTCACCCTGGCCTGGCTGTGGCGCCGACAGGAACGCTGGGCAGAAGCGACCCCCCTCGCCCGCAAGGCCGTCGAACAGACCCACCCGTTCGGCGAAGACTCCCCCTTCGCCCTGGCAGCCCGTCACCTGCTCGCCGAGTGCCTCCTGCACACCGGCGACCTGGCCGAAGCCGAGGAACAAGCCGTACGCGTGCACCGGCAGCGCACCCGCAAACTCGGCACCGAGCACCCCCACACCATCGTGATCCGTCTCGACCTGGCCCGAGTCCTTGCCGCCGCCGGACGTCCGGACGAGGCACGGCCGCTCGCCGAACAGACCCTGGCGACCTCCGTCCGCGTCCTCGGAAACGAGCACCCCCACACGCAGGGACTGCGCGAACTGCTCGCGGCGTAGCGGCAGGGCGAGTCGGTCGACTGTCAGCTGCCCTGTGCGAGGAACGTGCTCGGCGCCCCGAGCAGGGCGCGGCAGAGAACCTCACGCTGAAGAAGCGCCGCGGCCGCAAGGGCATCGCGGTACTGCCATCGCCTACGTCGCCATGCCCGTCCACGGCTGATCCGCCGTGCGGTATTCGGCCAGGTCCGATGGCTTTATGCCATTCGTCGGCAACCCGCTCCCAACATCACTAAGGCACGGCTACATAAGAAGGCCGGGGTGGCGTGCTGCCATCCCCGCGTAGGGATGACCGGTCGCATAGGGGGAGGTTGGGACGGTTGCTGACGATCAACGTGGCGGTGCTGCTCGCCGTCATCGTCGTGTGGCGGTTGCGCCGGCGTACGGAGGCCCGTAGCCGCCTCGACGAGAAGCTGACGGTCGTTATCGTCCTGGCGCTGGGCGTCCTGATCGCACCTACCCCGGCGGGCCAGGGGATCTTGAACGTCCTGGGACAGCTGGCGAGCGGCGTCACCCAGGCCGGCCGATGAGCCCCCGCACACGCAAAACCCGGACGGCGGCAGCCGGCGCCCGCTGCGGTGCGCGCCGCTGGGCAGAGGAAGTGTGATGGCGACACGTCGACGGCGCTGGCGCTTGAAGAAGCGGACGCGCAGGCAGGTGCAGGGCTGGGGTGCGGTGGCGGCAGTGGCCGCCGGGGTGTGGGTGGCCGGGCACTGGTCGGCGGTGTGGCCCGTCCTGGTGGCCGTGCTCGCCGGGGCCGTGGTGGGCGGAGCCGGATGGGCGCTGCTGCGAGCTCACCGTCACGCGGTCGGCCAAGACCGCGCATGGCGGGCACAGGAAGAGGCCCGGGCGCGGGAGTTGTCGATGGCCGAGGTCGACGCCTTGTCGTGGCAGGAGTTCGAGACGTACGTTGCCGAGCTGTGCCGGCGGGACGGCTGTACGAAGGTCGTCGTCAGCGGCAAGAGCGGCGACCTGGGCGCGGATGTCGTCGGCTATCTGGCCGACGGCCGCAAGCTGGTGGTTCAGGTCAAGAAGTACGCGCCGCACCGGAGCGTGTCCTCTGCCGACATGCAGAAGTTCGTCGGCACCGCCCGTCCCGAGCACGGCGCGGACGTCGCGTTGTTTGTTACGACCTGCCGCGCGTTCACAAGGGACGCGCTGGGCCTGGCACTGCGACAGAACATCGTGGCCATGCACCGCGACCTGCTGGGTTCCTGGGTCAAAGGTGCTCATCTGAATACCCTGATCCCGCTGAACGGGAGCGGCGGCGGCACGAGGCGGCGCCCCTCTGCCTGACGGGGCGGTGCTGCTGGGCATGTCCATGCGTGTGGAGTCGGCCTGCGTTGTACTGGGCTGGCGTCAGGACGGCCAGGACAGCGCCGTCAGCAGGACGACGCCGGTCACGAGGATGATCGCAGTGAGCGCCGGCCGCCGGGTACGGCCCGGTCCGGCACCGACCGCGATCAGCGCGACGGTGAACACGGTGACCAGGAGCCACACGGCGAGCCAAGCTGTCAGGGCCGGGGATGCGCCCACGGCCCGGAATACCCAGGTGACCGCGCGCCCCAGCACCAGGCAGCTGGCCCCCGTCAGCATTGCCCAGATGGCGCGGGCGGTCCATTTCGCGGTGGGGTCGGTGCCGTCGAAGTCGCGGTGCAGACGGGACCAGAGCCCGAACCAGCGGCGGTGCAGCCAGGAAGTCACCGGGCCAGTGTGCCGAACCGCCATATCGAAGGGGCGCAGTTCCCCGAACCAGGCCAGTCAGCGCACGGGGCCGTCCTCGCCGAACCGCTGGCCACCGCCATCATCTCGCGCGATCATGACAGCATCCGTCGCATGCCAGGGAGGAATCCGCTCATGCCGAACAAGACGCCGGCTCGCCGGCTCACGCCCGGCCCGGACCGCGACAAGCTCGCGGCTGACCTGAAGAAGAAGTACGACTCCGGCGCGAGCATCCGGGCGCTGGCGGAGGAGACGGGCCGCTCCTACGGCGGTGTGCATCGCCTGCTCGAAGACGCCGGGGCAACCTTCCGCTCCCGGGGTGGAGCGCCGCGCCGCACCCAGTCCTGACCTGCGGGTGCGGGCGTACGGTGGAGGTATGGCGAGGTGGAAGCCGAGCTTCTTGGAGGCGGAGGACGCTGCGGTCCGGCGCCTGATCGCCGCGCACCCTGACGAGTACCACCACCTGCTCGACGAAGCGAAGGCCGAGCTCCCGGTCGAGCCCTGCGAGAGCTGTGCCTACCTCGGTGCCACCGCCCTGGAACTGGCCGACCTCCTCGGGCACGACCAGCAGGGCCACCGGGTGCACCAGGCCCTGTGGTCGGAGCAGATCCGCAGCGTAGACGACGTGCTCCGCGTCCTCGAGGGCGACCTGGGCCTGTATTACTTGCACGGGTGGGGCCTCGGGAAGCGCGGGCTGGGGCGCATCCATGACCGGGTACGCCGGCTGGAGGGCGCCCTGCCCGGGCCGGCCGGTCGGCACACTGCACGGCACCGCGCCGACGGGGACGTCCCCACCGCCGTGACACAAAAGCCCAGGTCACGGGCTTGATGCCGCAGCCCCCGCCTGCGGGAGCAGGCTCAACGCACTCGTGGCCTCCCTCGCCCGGATCGGGCATTCGTACTGGTCAGCGGCCTGTGGGGGGGCTCCGGGACGCGGTTGCGCGTAACGGTTTCGCGTGCCCTCTCGGCCCGGCGGCGGGCCCGGAACACGGCCTGCCGGCATACGGCGCGGTCGTAGACCTGGTCTTTTGCAGTGTCAGTGGCCGAGTGCGAAGCGGCGGCCGCACACCGGGCAGCGCACGACCTGCTCGAGTTCCTCGCCGCAGATGACCGCCAGGCCGATAGCGAAGGCTTTGGCCTGGTGGCGGCGCCATCTACGGCAAGTAGGGCCGTTTCTTCCTTCCGGCGCCGGAGCCGGAGGCAGGGCACGCCTCACGACCTGCGGGCGCGGGCCGAGGGCATCAAGGGTGTGGCTCGGCCCGGAGACAATCCTGTGCCCCCCGCCAGCGGGGGCACAGGAGCACAGCGGCGGAGTCCAAGACGCGTCACTGCACGGCCTGGCTTGCCCGCGTCACTACGAGGACTTCGTGGCCAACGGATCCGGGACACCAAACCCACCAGGATCAAAAACGGCTAACGCCGCTAAACATTTCGTTTAGTCTTGGCGGGTGACGTTTCCCTGGACACGTACCAACCGCCGCCTTGCCGCCGCCTACTCCGCTGCCGACATCGCCCGACTGACCGGCCTCACCCGAGGCCGGGTGTCCCAACTGCGCACCGGGGGCGAGTCCGACGCCCTTCCCGAGCCCGATGCTCCGGACAGCACCGCGACACGGCCGCTGTGGCGTGGCGACACCGTGGCCCGCTGGTGCGCACGTACCGGCCGGCGCCTGCCACCGCGCACAGCGTCCTGGCTGCTGCCGGGCCCGGACGGCCCGCATCTGCGCCGCGAGAGCCAGCAGACACTGCAACTGCGGCAGGAGGACCTGCCCGACAACCCCGACCTTCGGCGCCCGCCGATCGACGTCCACGTCGCCCGCTACACCGCCCCCGGCGGCAGCGGCCCATCCGTATGGCTGGCGACCGTGCTCGCCCCGGGCGAGATGCGCCGCCTGCTCGGCTGGCCGCCCAAGTGGCCTCACGGAAGCCCGCTGGACGACTTGGTCCACGCGATCCTCGCCGACGTCGAACCCGATCACCGCGCCGACACCGACCTGCTGGGCACGCTGGTTCTGCTGCCCACCATCGCCGAACCCGAGTACGACTCCCTCTCCGGGGACGTACGCGTGCTCGACCTGTATCACGCCGACGCCGACGACCGCGCCGCAGACGCCCTCCACGGCTGTCTGCGCCAACGGCGTCCTTCCCACGCCAGCCTCAGGGACTTGGCCCAGGCCCTGGGGCACCGGCTGCCGTGGTGGCCGCCCGGCTGCGCCACCCCGGCCCTCGTCTCCAGCTGGGCACCGGACAGCCCGCAGCAACCGGAGCACGTTCCGCCGCCGCTGGCCGAGGCCCAGGCGTTCCTCCGCCGCTGCGAGAGCGCCGCAACCGAGCTGGAGGGCACTCTGCGTGACTCCGTGCTGGAGCTGGGCAGATACCGGTGGAACAGGGCCACTTCGGGCTGGCGCGGAGACATCTTCCCCGACCATGGGGCACTGCCCAAGGACTGCGACGCCGCCATCTGGCAGGCCGCCGTCGAATTCAACCTGCCGCCCGCCCCCGCGACGAGCAGTGACTTCGACGAGGGTCTCGAATGGGTCATGGACAACGCCCCGTCCCAGCGCCTCGCACGCGACGCCCTGCACACCTTCGGAGACCCCGGCAGCGCCGGCACCGTGCTCATCGACACGAACCGGCTGCCTCTCCAGGTGCGTGACGCGTTCACCGACCACGTCACCCCCGCCGGGCCCGTCGGCAGCTACCGCGCACAACGCGTCCTCGATGCCCTCGACGCCCACCCGGGTGCGGCCGCCGGATCCGCCCTGGGTACCTGGCCGGCGCTCGCCGGACCGGCGTGGTGCGCCACCGCCCCCGGCACCGGCCTCGTCGCCCTCCACGTGCCAAGGGTCATGCCCGCGCCCAGCCTCGCTGCGGGGGCGCCGCTGGAGGTCGTACTGCTGCGCGCCGAACCCGTGGGCGGCTATGGGCAGTCGGCTCCCGTCGTCGGTTTCGTCATCACCGACCAGGACCGGGTCCTTCTCCTGCCGGGCCAGGGCCGACCAGTGGATCTCGCGGCCGCGATCGAGCACGCCGTGTGGCATCCCGAGATGCCAACACCTCTGACCGGGTTGGCGCGGAGCTCCAACGAGCCCTTGGTCGCCGCGGTGGACGCGCTGGTGGAGACGGGTCCCCGCGTCACGCCCTGGGAGCAGCTGACGGCGCTGGTGGGCACGCACCCGCGCGACGGGGACTGCTTCCGCTGCTGCGGCGCCGTCGCAGCAGCCGCCGACGGCCAGCCGAAGGAGGAGATTTGGGGAAGTGCCTGAAGCGCCGGGCGTCCGGCGGGGGGTGCATGAAGCAGCCGCTTTCGCACTATCGGGTTCTTCGGCCGACTGCTGGTGTCGGTGGGCGTGGACGGGGTGAGAGCATCACGCCTCGTGAAGCCCATCTCTGCAACCCGGCTGCGCGCCGCGGACGCGACCGTCACCGTCGTGAGCAACACCGCTTCGGTCCCCGAATGGTCGCGCCGCTACTTCGGTCCCTGGTGGAACGCCTTCGACGTTCCGGCCGCCGGCGGGTGCACCGGGCCCGTCGTCACTGCGGACGTCAATCCTGGCCGGTACGCCCAGTTGGCCACTGGCGTCAGTGGTGCGCCGCACGAGGACACCGTCTACGCCAAGGCCCTGACGAGACTGGCCACTGACGAGCACGGCACGATCCGCGCGGTGGCACCGAGCGAGGAACTCGCGTACGTCTCCGAGCCTGCCACCGGCCGCCTGGCTGTTATCGGTCTGGACGCCGAACCGGTGGCCCTTGCCGCCGCCCGCCTGGCCCGTGACGTGGTCCGCGGACAACTGCTGCGGTCCGGCTGGACGCTGCTGCATGCCTCCGCCGTTGTCCGCGGCGGCAAGACGGTGCTGACCTTCGGTTCCAAGGGCGCGGGCAAGACCACCACCGCCCTCGCGCTGGCCGGGCTCGGGTGGGAGCTGCTGGCCAACGACCGAGTCTTCGTCCGCCCGGGCGCCAACGGAACACTGAAGGTGCTGCCGTGGCCGTCCGCGGCCGCCATCGGCTTGGGCCTGCTGGACGCGCTCGACTGGTTCGACGTGGTTCGCCAGCGGCTGCGGGCCGGTGAACGGCTGCACCCCACCCAGCACCCCGACGTCACCAACGCGCTGCTGACCGGACGCCGCGAGGCGCTGTGGGAGCCCGGCGGGAAGCGGGAGCGGAAGGTGCAGGTCTTCCCCGACCAGTTCGCCTCCTGGTTCAACATCACCCTGGCCAGCGGCGGACACGCCGAGGCCCTGCTGTTCCCGCAGATCCGCCCCGACGCGACCCCGGCCATCGCGGAGCGGCCCCGCACCCTCAGCGACGCCGACTTCATGAGCGGGACGACCGAGGACCGCTACCCCGACGTCTTCGGCCTCCTCCAGATCGACGGGGGCGGCACGGCCGAGGCCCGCGCCACCGTCGCTGAGCAACTGGCCAAGCTGCCCCACCACAGCGTGCACCTCGGCCACAATCTGCAGGCCAACGCCGCCTTCCTCGACCGCCTGCTCAGGCAGTAGCACCGAGGCGGGCCCGGCCGACGGCCGGGGAAACGCCACGGGCGGCACGCCTGGCCGCCGGGAAACAGGGCGAGTTCACGAGCCGTCCCCCCGTGCCGCATACGGTGGACACAACCCCCGCTTCCCGCCCGGCCGGGCGGGAAGCGGCGGCGGGCATCGGGGACACGCGACGGGAGGAAGAACGGGATGACACAGGCTGCGGTGAGCGAGCTGGACGAACGGGTGCCGGGACGCCGGTGGACGGTACGTCTGGACGCCGCCGGCCGAGGCAGTACGGCTGTGCGCATCTCCTGCAGCCGCCCGGCCTGTGCCGAGCAGCGTCTTGCGTCCGCGGCCGCCGGTCGTGCGGCCGCCGTCGCCCACCTCAAGGCCCACCTGCGTGCCGTCCCCGTCCCCAGGACCGAGGCGTACTGCGCCTGCCGGGCCGAGGGCTGTCACACGCATCTGCCCGACACCGGCCGGCACGCGCGTGCCG
>NZ_LIQQ01000690.1 GCF_001418565.1 Streptomyces graminilatus
CGCCGAGCTGCCCCCCATGCGCACGGGATCCCCCGCCCCCACCATGCCGAACAGGCCGCACAACCGTTCCTGCTCGGACCGCGCCCGCTCCCAGTCGCCCGCGCGGCACAGGCGGTCCAGGCGGACGTAGCCGTGCGGGTCGACGTTCGCCAGGCCGGGGACCGCGCCGTCCGCGCCCATCGCCAGGGCCGAGTCGACCAGCAGCTCGCTTCCTGTGAGGACGCTGAAGCCGGTGATGCCGGGGTGTTCCCGCGCTCCCGTCACCACCGACCTGAACGCCGCCAGGTCGCCGCTCGAATCCTTCAGGCCCGCCAGGACGCCGTCCGCCGCCAGTTCCAGGATCAGGCCCGCGGGCAGTTTGCTGTGGACCGAGGCCGGGAGGTCGTACGCCACCACCGGGACCGGGCTGCCCGATGCCACCAGGCGGTAGTGGCGGGCGATCTCCGAAGGGTGCGTGCGGGTGTAGAAGGGGGCCGTGACCACCACCGCGTCCGCGCCCGCCGTCGAGACCGACCGTACGTGGTCCAGTACCCGGGGGGTCGTCATGTCGATCGCGCCCGCCAGGACCGGCAGCCGGCCCGCGACATGGCCCACCACCGTCTCCACCACCAGCCTGCGCTGATCATCCGTCAGATACGCCGCCTCCGACGACGATCCGAGCACGAACAGGCCGTCCACACCCGCGTCCATCAGGTGGTCGACCAGCCTGACGAGTGAGCGTACGTCCACCCCGCGGTCCGGTGTCAGCGGCGTGCAGACGGGAGGGACGACACCGGTCAGCGGGGTGGGGAAGGTCATCAGGGCTCCCTGGGGTCTTTCGGGGTGTGCGGCGGCGCTACGGGGGTTTCCTGCGGGTCGGAGGGTGTGTCGGGCACGGCGGTGACCGCCTGGGTCACCAGGTCACGCGTCGTCCGGCCCTCCTCCACAGGGTGATGGCAACGGAAACGGTGTCCCGGGATTGACGCGGCCGTGAACTCCGGCATCGCCACCGCGCAGGTCTCCGTCGCCTTCCAGCAGCGGGTACGGAACGGGCAGCCGGACGGGGGACGCGTCGCCGAGGGGACCGGGCCGACGAGGGGAATCGGGTCGATCGGGTCCAGCAGGCCCGGCGTCGCCGAGAACAGCGCCCTGGTGTACGGGTGACGGGCCGCGTCCGTCACCCCGTTCGCCGGGGACTCCTCCACGATCCGGCCCAGGTACATCGTGATCACCCGGTCGCTCATCCGGCGTACCGTCTGGATGTCGTGCGAGACGAAGACCAGGGCCAGGCCCAGCCGCTCCTTCAGGTCCAGGAGAAGGTTCAGGATCTGGGCGCGGACCGACACATCCAGCGCGCTGGTCGGCTCGTCCGCCACCACCAGGTCGGGGTCCAGCGCCAACGCCCGTGCGATCGCCACCCGTTGGCGTTGGCCGCCCGACAACTGGCCGGGGAGGCCGTCCGCCAGGGCGCGGGGCAGGCCCACCAGGCCCATCAACTCCCTTACCCTCTCCTCCCGTTCCTTGTTCGTGCCCCGCCTGTGTACGTCCAAGGGGTCGCGGAGGATCTGGCGTACCGTCAGGCGGCGGTTCAGCGCTGTCGACGGGTCCTGGAAGATCATTCCGGTGCCTGTTCCGATGGCCGAGCGTCGGCTCGCCGGCTTCATCGTCCACAAGTCCTCGCCCCGGAACGAGACTCGGCCCGACGTCGGCGGCTGTACGCCCACCAGTACCTTCGCCAGCGTCGACTTCCCGCAGCCCGACTCGCCCACCACGCCCACCGTTTCGCCGGGGGCCACCGTGAAGTCGGCGCCTGTCAGGGCGTACACGCGGTCGCGGGTGACCAGGCCGCCGCTGCGGGCCTTGTGGACCACGTGCGTGTCCGACAGTTCCACCAGAGGGGGCGGCACGGGCGTGACAGGGGTACTGGTGCTCACTTCGCCGTCTCGCTTCCCGTTGGCTCCGGTGTCGTCGTCAAGTCGATCGCCGGGTGGTGGCAGGCCGCCAAGTGGGCCCGGGTGCCGAGGAGATCGGGGGGCGTCGTGCGGCACACCTCCGTCGCCATCGGGCAGCGGTCCGCGAAGCGGCAGCCCTTGGGGAAGTCGGCGGGGGAGGGGACCGTGCCCTTGATCTGGGTCATGCGGACCGCCGCCGACTCCAGCGACAGCACGCTGCCCAGCAGGCCCCGCGTGTAGTGGTGGGTCGGAGCCCCGACAAGATCCGCCGTCACGCCCCTCTCGACGATCTGACCGCCGTACATCACCACCACCCGGTCCGTCACTTCCGCCACCAGGGCCAGGTCGTGCGAGACCAGGATCAGGGCGAAGTCCAGTTCCTCGCGCAGGCGGAGCAGCAACTCGATGATCTGCGCCTGGACCGTCACGTCCAACGCTGTCGTCGGCTCGTCCGCGACGATGAGTTTCGGGTCCCTCGACAGGGCCATCGCGATCAGGACCCGTTGGCGCTGGCCGCCCGACAGCTCGTGCGGGTAGCTGCGCAGGGTGCGGTCGGGGTCCAGGCCCACCAGGCCCAGCAGTTCTTCCGGGGTTCGGTGGCCTCCCCGGCGTACGACCTGCTTGAGCTGGGAGCGGATCGTCATCGCCGGGTTCAGGGACGACAGGGCGTCCTGGTAGATCATCGCCATCTCGTGGCCCAGCAGCTTACGGCGCACGCGCGTAGATTCGGCCAGCAAGTCCCGTTGGTTGAAACGGACTTGGCCGGTCACCCGGGCGCCCTTCGGCTCCAGGCCCATCACCGTCAGCGCCGTCAGCGACTTGCCGCAGCCCGACTCGCCGACCAGGCCCAGGACTTCGCCCGGGTGGACCTCGAAGCTGATGCCGTCGACGATGTCCACGCCCGCGTGACGGGCCGCGAAGCCGATGGTGAGGTTCTCCACCGCCAGTACCGGCTGGCCGGTCGGAATGGGGCGGGACCTCGCTCGCAGGCGGTGTGCCGCCTCCGTCAGGCCCGGTAGCTCCAGGACCTCGCCCGTGCCGGGTTCCGGGGCCTCCAGGCGGTCCTCCTCCTCCCGTACCTGCACGTCGCGGGCCGCCGGCGCCGCCCAGGCGTCGGACACGCCCTCGGAGAGGACGTTCAGCGACAGCACCGTGATCAGCATCAGCAGGCCGGGGAAGACCGTCGCCCACCAGCCGCCCGTCAGGACCATGTTCTTGCCGTCCGCGATGACGCTTCCCCAGGACGGGTCCGGCGGCCGTACGCCCGCGCCGATGAACGACAGCGACGCCTCGAACACGATCGCCTCCGCCACCTGCACCGTGCAGAACACCAGCACGGGCGCCGCGCAGTTGATCGCGACGTGGCGAAGGACGATGTGGTGCGTTCGGGCGCCGATCACCCGTTCCGCCGTCACATAGTCCTCGCCGTACTGGTCCAGCACGTTCGCCCGCACCACCCGCGCCACCGGCGGGGTGAACAGGAACGCGATCGCGCAGATCAGGACCGTGATCCCGCCGCCGAACACCGCGACGAGCACGGCGGCCAGGGCGATGCCCGGGAACGCCATCACCACGTCCAGGCAGCGCATCAGCGTCTCGTCGACCGCCTTGCGGGACGTCGCCGCGATCGCGCCGATCAACGCCCCCACCGTCAGGGCCAGCGCGGTCGCGCCCAGGCCGATGGCGAGGGACCAGCGGGCGCCGTACATCAGCCGGCTCATGATGTCGCGGCCCAGGCTGTCCTGGCCCATCCAGTGCTCGGCGGAGGGTGCCCCCGTGCCGCCGACGAGGGTCTGCTGGTCCAGGGGGTCGTCGGGGGAGACGAGCGGGGCGAAGACGGCCACGAACACCACCAGCGCCAGGAAGCACACCGCGATCCGGGAGAGGACCGGGAGGCGGCGCCACCCGCGCAGGCGGATGCCCGGGCGGGAGAGCAGGGCGGCCAGGCGCCCCCGTTCGAACATCATGAACATCCGGCCGCACCCTTCGTTCGCGTGCTGAGCGTGAACAGCGTGTACAGCGTGAACCGCGTGAACATCAGGTCGCGTCCCTCAGACGGGGGTTGACCAGGAGATAGAGGATGTCGATGACCAGGTTCACGACCACGAAGCCGGTCGCCGTCGTCAGGACCACTCCCTGGACGACCGCCGGATCGCCGTTCTTCACGGCGTCGATCATCAGCTTGCCCATCCCGGGGAGCGAGAAGATCGTCTCGATGACGACCGCGCCGCCGAGCAGATAGCCGACCCGCAGGCCCAGCACCGTGAGCGGGTTGATGAGCGCGTTGCGCAGCACGTTGCGGCCCACCACCACGCGCGGGGGCAGACCGCTGCCGATCGCCGTACGGACGTAGTCCTTGTCCAGCTCCTCGACCACCGCCGTACGGACGATGCGCGTGAGCTGCGCCGCGACCGGGAGGGACAGCGCGAAGGCCGGGAGCGTCATCGTCTTCAGCCAGCCGGTGAAGGAGTCGGCCGGGTTGATGTAGCCGCCGGTCGGGAACCAGCCCAGGTCGACGGCCAGGTACTGGATCATCAGCAGCGCCAGCCAGAAGCCGGGCGCCGCCACACCCGTGAGCGACACGACGCGGATGACCTGGTCGGGGAGACGGTCCCGGTAGATGGCCGCCGTGACACCGCCCAGCAGCGACAGGACCACCGCGATTCCCAGGCCCAGGAAGGTGAGTTGGAGGGTGAGGGGGAGGGCCGTCATGACCTGGTCGAGCACCGGCGCGCGGGTGAGCGCGCTGGTGCCCATGTCGCCGTGGAGCAGGTCGCCGATGAAGTGGAAGTAGCGGATGAAGAACGGATCGAGCAGGCCGTTCTGTTCGCGGAAGTCGTGCAGTTGCTGCGGGGTCGGGTTGGCGCCCTGGAAGAACGCGGAGGCCGGGTCGACGTCCGAGAACCGCATGACGAGGAACACGAACAGCACGATGCCGAGCATCAGCGGGACGAGCAGGACGATCCTTCGGGCCAGGATCCTGGCGATGGCGACCACGTGCGAACTCCCGTGCGGCTAGCGGTATTTGGCGGTAGCCCGAACAGGCCTTGGACCTACTTGCCCCAGGCCCACTTGCCCTAGACCCACTTGGCCTGGAGGAGGTTGATGCCCGGGTAGGGCTGTGCCCTTATGCCGGTGAGCTTCTTCGGGTTCCAGGCCGTCATCAGCTCGTTGTGGACGACCGGATAGAGCACGGCCTCCTCGGCGACGATGTCGATGTAGTCCTGGATCATCGTCTTCTTCTTCTCGGCGTCCGGCTCCTGTGTCGCCCGGTCCATGTCCTTGAAGAGCTGCTTGGCCACCGCGCTGTCGGCCCAACGGGCGTACCCCATCCAGAGGTTCTGCGGGCCGTAGTTGTAGTGCATGATCAGGTCCGCGTCGAGGCCGAACTGGTTGGGGTTCGAGGCCGCCGACACGACCTGGTAGTCCTGCTTCTGGTCCATCTTCGTGAACACCGCAGTGGTTTCCTGCGGGTTGAGAGTCGTCTTGACGCCGATCGCGTCCCAGGACTCCTTGATGGTGGGCAGGCAGTCGACGATCCAACTGACGTTCACCGACAGGATCTCGACCGCCAGCCCGCTGACCCCGGCCGCCTTCAGAAGCGCCTTCGCCTTCTCCGGGTCGTAGCCGTAGACCGTCTTCGCCGGGCGGTAGCAGGGGTTGGCCTCGTTCAGGAAGGACGAGGACGGCTTGCCGTGGCCCCTGAGGGCCACCTCCACCATCTTCTCGGTGTCGATGGCGTAGTGCAGCGCCTGGCGGACCCGGACGTCGTCGAACGGCTTGTGCTTGGTGTTGAACATCAGGAACAGGTTGTTCATCCCCGCCCCGCCCTCGACGTCCATCCCCCCGCTCTTGAGCTGCTGGATGTTGGCGTACGGGATGTTGTCGGCGATCTGCGCGCCGGCACTGGACCCCGAGATCTTGGCGACGCGGGGCGCGGCATCCACTATCGTCATCCAGTTCATCTTCTTGAACGCCGCTTTGCGCGGCCCGTTGTAGGCGGCGAAAGCCTCGAAGGTCGTGTTCGACTTCGGGTGGTGCGCGGTCTGGCGGTACGGTCCCGAGCCGATCGCCTTTCCCTTGATCGCGTCGTCCCAGCCGCCCGGCTGGGAGAACACGTGCTTCGGCATGATCTTCGCCAGGGTGAGCCGGGAAACCCCTTCGGGGAAGGGGAACTTCAGCACCAGCTCGACATTCTGCGCGTCGACCTTTTTCACTTCTTTCAGCCAACTGGCGAAAAACCCCTTGGCGAGTGTCTGTGTGTTCGGATCGAGGATTCGATCGAATACGAAGACCACGTCGTCGGCGGTGACCGGCTTTCCGTCGTGGAAGGTGGCCCCGGCCCGCAGCGTGAACTTCCACGAGGTGCTGCTGAGATCGCCCGGGACGGCTGTGGCGAGCGCCGCGTACGGCTCGCGGGAGATCGGATCCGTGTCGAGCAGACCCTCGTAGATGTGGTTGTTGGCGGCCATCGAGAAGGCGGAGGCCGTCTGTGTGGGGTCCCAGCTCCCGTCGTTGCCGTAGCCGATCACGGCCGTGAGCGTGCTGTTCGCGCCCCCGGTGCCGCCCCCGGTGTCGTTGGTGGACTCCGGGCCCGACGAACAGGCCGACAGCGAGGAGGAGATCGCGGCGGCGGCACCCAGCGCGCCGGTGTACTTCAGGAACGACCGGCGGTGCGGGTCGGCCGATACGGCGGCGGTTACGTCGCGGGTCACGTCGCGGGTCACGTCGCGCACGATTCCTCCAGCGGTGTGGGGTCCGAAAAGGTGAGGAGATACGACGTCCTACGTCATAGGGGGCAGCGCGACCATAAGAGGGGCGGTGGGGCCGGTCAAGAGATCGCACACGAATGGCGTATCTGCCAAAGGTGCGACCAATGACGATATGAAATTCGACCCGCGCGCGGAGCCGACAGCAAGTCGAGAGCAAGTCGCGGGTGATTCGGGAGTGCGTGCCGAGTGCCCGATGAGTGCCTGATGAGTGCCTGATGAGTGCTTGGTGAGTGCTCGGTGAGTGATTCGCGAGTAGGGCAAGGGTGCGTGGGTGTGCCGAATTCGTGGCGGTCGGATTCTGATATGCCTGGAGGTGGGACGTTGGATGTCCGGCGAGCGTACGATGCGCCGCATGTCTCAGGAGTCCGGGAAGCGACGCCGGCCCGAGCGGCGGGTGAGCGGCCAGGTCCAGCGCGAGGTCATGCAGTTGATCCTCGACCGCAAACTCCGGGCGGGCGCACCGCTGCCCACCGAGGTCGAGCTGATGGCGACCCTCGGGGTCAGCCGCAACTCCGTCCGTGAGGCCCTCAAGGCGCTCCAGGCCCTCGACATCGTGGAGATCAGGCACGGCTACGGGACGTACGTCGGGGAGGCGTCGTTGACGCCCCTGGTCGACGGACTGACGTTCCGTACGCTCGCCCGGCATGACGGGGACGGCGCCGCGCTCGCCGAGATACTCCAGGTCAGGGAGGTACTGGAGGACGGCCTCATCCGGCGGGTCGCGGCCGTGCTGACCGACGCGGAGCTGGACCGGCTGGATTCGGTTGTCACCCGGATGGAGGAGGCGGGCCGCGAGGGCAGGCGATTCCCCGAACTCGACCGTGAGTTCCACGAGGCGCTGTACGGCCCCCTCGGCAACGCCCTCGTGCCGCAGTTGCTCGGCGCCTTCTGGACGGTGTTCCGCCGCGTGTCGGGCGCCCGCGGCTGGCAGGACGACCCGGCGCCGGAGCTGACGGCCCGCAGGCACCGGGACATCGTGACGGCGTTGCGCGCCCACGACGTGGAGAGCGCGCAGCGCGCGCTGGCGGTCCACTTCCGCGGAATCGAGGCGCGGGCGGCGCAGGAGTCGCGGGGGGTGGGCTGAGTGGATGAATTCGGGTGCGGGTACGGCCGTACGGGGGGCACGGGGGTACGTGACCGGGGGCGCCGACCCCTGTACGGCGCCCCCCGTCACGTCCCCGCGACCTCCCCGTCTCGGCCCGGCCGACCGGCCGGTCGGC
>NZ_LIQQ01000691.1 GCF_001418565.1 Streptomyces graminilatus
AGCGCCGCCCCCTCCCCCAGCCCAAGCCTCCGAACCCGCTCCGCGTAAGCCTGCGCGGCAGACGCCGCCTCCTTCTCCGCCGCTTGCCCCGCGGCAGCGACAAACGTCCCGTTGCGCCCCCGCGTCTCGATCACCCCGTCCGACTCCAACGCCCGATACGCCTTGGCGACCGTGTTGGCGGCAAGCCCGAGCGACTCGGCAAGCCCCCGCACGGTCGGCAGCCGGTACCCCACCGGCAGTGTCCCGGCCAGGGCCTGCTCGGAGATCTGGGCGCGCACCTGCTCGTAGGGCGGCGCGCTGTCGTCGATGCGGATCTTCAGGGTCACGCTGCGATTGTCCCGCACGGGCCGGAAAATAGGAGGCACCCACCACGTCTGCCCACGTAGCGTCCGAGCTCATGACAGTGACCGTCCGCGCCCTCCACCCCGAGGACGCCGCCGGCGTCGAGGCCTTCGCCCACGTCCGGCATCTCGCCCTCCCCTGCTTTCTGCTCACGCCGGAGGCGCTCGCGTACGACATCACGCACGCCCACCCCGACGCCCACTTCCGGGCGCTCGTCGCCGAGGACGACGGCGAGGTGATCGGCACCGCCCAGACCGGGGTCGTCCACGACAGCCCGGAGCCGGGCCAGGGCTTCCTCAACGTGTACGTGCACCCGGATCGCACGCGGCGCGGCGCGGGCTCACAGCTGGTCCGCGTCGCCGAGCGGCACCTCGCAGCCGCAGGAGTGACCAGGTCCTTCGCTTGGCTGCTGGACGCCCCCGGAAACCGCGCCTTCGCCGAGCACCACGGCTACAGCTCCAGCCGGACCTCGCACTTCCGCCGCCTGGACCTGGCCAACGGCAAGCTGCCCCCGCTCCAGGACCCCCGGCCCGGCGTCGAACTCCGCACGGGCACCGACTTCGCCACCGACCCGCGCCCGCTGTTCGACCTGGACGCGGAGACGCTGTCGGACGAACCGAGCGATGTCTCCTACGAGTTCACGGACTACGAGGCCTGGCTCCGGGAAACCTGGCGGCACCCGATGACCAGCCCCGAGCTGACCTCGGTCGCGCTCGTGGACGGCCGCCCCGCCGCGTTCAGTCTGGCCCGCACCGACGGCGGCACCCGCTACGGCACCATGATGACCGGCACCGCCCGCGACTTCCGGGGCCGCGGCCTCGCGAAACTCGCCAAGAACGACTCCCTGCACCGAGCGCGCGCCGCCGGGTACACGGAGGCCCTGACCGGCAACGACGCCGGGAACGGCCCGATGATCGCGATCAACGACTGGTTCGGATACGAGATCTGCGCGACGGAGGTGCGGTATGTCCGCGAACTCGCCTGAAACCACGGTGACCGTCGTCCTGGTCAAGGCCGGCCGCACGAAGATCGGTTACCCCGCCGAACTGCTCCACGACGACGGCACCCGCCTCACCGTCCGCGCCCCCTGGGCCGGCGCCGGAGTCCGCGACTTCGGCTTCGTCCGCTTCGAGCCCGGTGACGTGTTCACGGAGTACTACTGGCGGGACCGCTGGTACTCCGTGAAGGAGGTCCGGGACGCGACGGGCGCGCTGAAGGGCTGGTACTGCGACATCGCCCGCCCGGCCACGCTCGTCGGCACCGACCTGGTCGTCGAGGATCTCGACCTGGACCTGTGGCGCTCCGCCGACGGCACGGACGTACGACGACTGGACGAGGACGAGTTCGAGGAGAGCGGACTGGCCGAGGCCGACCCGCGGGCCGCGTCCGCCGCGATGGCGGCCCTGGACGAGCTGGAGACACTGGCACGCGAGGGCGGCTTCGAGGCCCTGCTCACCTGAACGCACCGATGCCGCCACGGGGCTACGGGGCTACGGGCGGGCCAGTACGGCGTACCGCTCGTCCTCGACCTCGCGCCCCCACAGCTGCGCATCACCGGACAGCCGTTCGACACGCACATCCCCGGCGAGGGGCGCGAGCAGCGCGGTGAGCGTGTCGGCGGGTATCCCGACCGGGCTGACCGTCCCCCACACGCCCTCGACCAGCACCAGCCGCCCGCCGGCCCGGAGCAGTCCCCGCCAGTGGCGAAGCACGCGCGCGGGGTCGGGCAGCGACCACAGAACGTGCCGTACGAGCACGACGTCGAAGCGCTCCTCGCCCACCGGGGGCGCCGCCGCGTCACCGACGAGGAACACCGCGGGGCGGCCGGCCAGCTTGCTCCGGGCGTGCTCGACCATCGCCCCGGACGCGTCCACACCGGTGACGCGGTGCCCCTGTTCGGACGCGAGGAGCGACAGGCTGCCGGTGCCGCAGCCCAGGTCGAGGACATCGGCCGGGCGGTCCGGCAGCCAGGAGCGCAGCCGGGCCGCCCAGGCCTCGCGTACGAGCGGTTCGCGCAGGCCGTGATCAGGCTGGTCGTCGAAGGTGGCCGCCTCCGCGTCCCAGTCGATTCCGGTCATGCCGATTCCGGTCTTGTCGATGTCGGTCATGTCGAAGTCGGTCATGGGGCCAAGAGTGACACCCGCCACTGACAATCGAATCGTGACGGCCGCCACTGACAGACCGGCGCCGATGAGTCACCCTCCCGGAAATGGTCTGCCTCCGTGAAAGCGCGGAATCAGGTGGACCGAAGGAGGCAGCCATGCGCCGCGTAACCGTGCAGAAGCCCCTGAAGAAGTCCGACTCCCGCCGGGTGCGGGAGAAGACGGACGAGCGCCCCACCGAGCGTCCCGAGGTCCGCAAGGACATCGCACGCACCTGGTGGCCGGACGGCTGAGACCATCCGGCCACAGCCGAGCCGGACAACAGCCGGCCGGAGTCAGCCGACCGCCGACAGACAGGTGGTGGCGGTGGCGTGCGCCGGGTCCAGGGCGTTCGTCACCTCGTGGAACGCGATCCGGTCGAGCAGCCCGAGTGCGGCGTGCTCGGAGATGTCCAGCGGGCACAGGTCCTGGATCAGGACGTTGTGCACGCCGGGGCCGCTCAGGAACTGGCTCCGGTACGGCGTGACCACCTCGTCGTACCGGGTGGCGAGCACCGTGTAGCGGACCCCGGGGACGGTGTCACCGCCCGCGTTGAGCCTGGCCAGGAAGGCCGACCCGGCCACCTGGTCGGCGAGGGCGGGGGTGGCCGTGGAGATCAGGTCCTCGGCCCCGGGGAAGTACCTCAGCAGCTTGGTGAGGCCGTTCAGAGTGGTGCCGTGGTTGCTGGGCGCGATTCCGACGAAGGTGTGCACCTCCGCGGCGCCGCCGAGAAACTTGAGGTAGTAGCGGGGCATCATGCCGCCCTGCGAGTGCCCGACGAGGTCGGTCTCGGCGGCACCGGTCGCGGCGAGCACCTTGTCGACGAAGGCGGCGAGCTGCTCGGCCGACCTGTCGATGGGGCCGAGGCCGTGGAAGAGGGGTACGCCGGGCAGTTGGCCGTAGTCGAACGAGAAGACGCAGTAGCCGCGGTTCACCAGATACGGCGCGAGGGTGAGCCAGTTGTCCACCCCGTTGGCGAAGGTGCCGTGCACGAGGACGACCGGGCGCGGATGAGCGGCGGACGGCGTGCAGGAGTAGTCGTTCCAGCCCCTGCCGGAACCGGACTCCGATCGCGCTCGGGCCTGCTTTTCGACCTGCTTTTCGACCTGCGTCTCGGTCCGCGTTTCCGCTTGCGCGGTGGCCACGGCGGGCACGGCGGTGACCGCGACGGCCAGCAGCAGTGCGGCGAGGGGTCTGAGTACACGCTTCCAGGGCAGCATCGAGTGATCTCCTTGCGGCTCAAGGGAGTTGCGACGGCTCTACGCCCCGTGATCCGGATCACTGGATGTCGTTCACCCGTAAAGTTACGGGCGAGTAGCGCAACGAGGGAAGTTACACGTCGGTAAAAAATCTCCCCTCCGTCCGGAGTCATGATAAAGAGCCGACACGATCGACCAACCGTCAGACACACGGAAGTTGACGCCCCGTCAGTTGCACCCCGTCAGTTACGGCCCGTCAGTTACGGCCCTCAACTGGAACCACAGCCGGTGCGGCCGACGCAGCCGACGCGACCGACGCGGCCAGCACGGCCGGACGCACCGCCTCCGGCCCGAACCGCCGCCGGGCGCGGTCCCCTGCGGATTCGGCGGCGCGGGCACGGGCGTCGCCGGGGTCCAGGGAGAGCTGGCGGTAGGAACTGTCGGCCGGCACCAGTGCGTCGGCGCGGATCACGAAGGCGCGGACGCGTGCCCGCTGCAACCCGAGGGCGTTCAGCAGACCCAGGGCGGCCGAGGTGAGCGCGGGCGAGTGATCGGTGGGTTCCGGCAGCACACGGGTACGAGTGGTGGAGCTGCGGTCTGCGTACCGGACCGTGAGGGTGAGCCGGCCGGCGGTCCGCCGTTCGCCGCGCAGGCGCCCGCCGATCCGGTCGGCGAGTCCCAGGACCGCCCGGTGGTGCCGTGCCGGGTCCAGGCAGTCGCGGTCCAGCACCAGGTCGGCGACCAGGTGCGCCGCCGGTTCCGCAGGGATGACCGGACGGGGGTCGTACCCCCGCGCCCGCTCGGCCAGCAGCCTGGCGGGGCCGGCGCCGAGGAGTCGTTGCAGGGTTCCCGCCGGCAGGCCGACGACCTGACCGACGGTGTGCAGTCCGTATCCGCCGAGCAGCTCCGTCGTGGTGCGTCCGATCCCGGGCAGCGCGGCGACCGGCCTCGGCCCCAGCCAGTCGGCGGCCTGTTCGGCGGGCACCCAGGTGGTCTCGCCGGGCGCGGAGGCGTCCGCCGCCATCGCCGCGAGCATGCGGTTGCCGGCGAGCCCGGCGCTGCAGTCGATGCCGTACAGGCCCTTGAGCCTGAGCATCACCATCTGGACGACGTCATAGGGGGACTTGTCGAAGTAGCGGAGCGCGGAGGTCAGGTCGAGCTGTACGGCGTTCGGCGGGACGGTCTGGACGTGCGGCGTAATATCGGACGCCAGTTCGATAATGGTGTCGTGATCGGCCTCGGTCAGTGCGGCATGCAGGTGGAGGTGCGCGATGTGCCGCTGCCGTGCACTCGTCCCGCCCATTCCGCCCATTCCGCCCAGCCCGTCCGTCCCGTCCGTCCCGCTCATCCCGCGCTCCCCGGGCTTCGGTGGCCGAACTTCTTCAGGTCGGCCGAACGGGTGCCGGCGGGCTGGAGGTCGGCGTACGGGTGCAGGCGGGCGCCGGTGGTGCCGTTGGGCAGGGTGCGGTGCGGCTGGGCGGGTGTCGGGTGCGGGCGTGCGGCGCCGAGGAGGGCGAGGGCGGCCTGGGGGCCGTTGTCACGACGCGCCGTGGCGATCTCGTCCAGGTCCCAGGCCATGGAGCCGACGACGGTACGGCGGGTGCCGCGCACCTGGACCGTGCCGCGTACGAGGAGCAGGCCGCTGTGGAAGACGGTGTACGCGCACGCCGGATGCGAGTCCTCGAAGAAGGCCAGGTCGACCAGGCCCGATCCGTCCTCCAGCGTCACGAAGATGACCCGCTTGCCGCTGGCGATCGGCGGGGTCTGGGTGGAGGCCCGTACCCCGGCGACCAGGACCTGCCGGCCGGCCCGCAGCCCGGCCAGATGGGCCGCGTCGGTCGCGCCGATCTCGCGCAGGAGGCGGTGGTGGTGCTCCATCAGATGCCTGGAGACGTCGATGCCGAGGGTGCTCAGCTCGGCGCTGAGTGCCTCACGTCCGGTCATCTCGGGCAGCCCGCTCGGCTCCACTCCGCCCACCGCCCCCGTGTCGATGGGCAGCTGACCCGAACCCGCGTTCCGGTTGCGGGACTGCCGGTGCAGCTCGGCGATCTGGAGCAGCAGGTCGCGCCGGGTGAGGCGGCCGTCGTGGAGACAGTCCAGGGCGCCGATCCCGGCGAGGCGTTCGGCGACCGGTCTGCTGGGCCGGCCCCGCTGCCAGAAGTCCGACAGCGATCCGTACGGCTGCCCCTCCTCGATCCGGGCACACTCCTCCTCGCCGATCCCGCGCACCCCGGACAGCGCGAGCCGCACGCCCCACTCCTCCTGCTCGGTCATCTCCACGGTGTGCCTCACCCGGGAGCGGTTGATGTCGACGGGCAGGATCTGTACGCCGCCCCGGCGGGCGTCGGCGACCAGGACCCGCTTGGGCCACATACCGGGGTCGTGTTCCAGGAGGCCTGCCAGCAGGAACGCGGGGTAGTGCGCCTTGAGCCAGGCGCTCTGGAGGGCGGGTACGGCGAACGCGACCGCGTGGGCGCGGCAGAAGCCGTACGCGCCGAAGGCCTCGACGGTCCTCCAGACCTCGTCCCGGACGGCCGCGCTGTAGCCACGCGCGCGTGCCCGCTGGTGGAACCAGTCCCTGATCCTGGGAAGCCGCTCCTTGTCGCCGAGGGCCCGCCGGGTGATCTCCGCGTAGGCCCGGTCGCAGCCGGTCAGCACACGGAGGGTCTCGATGATCTGCTCGTGCCAGATGGTCACGCCGTAGGTGTCGGCGAGCACCGGTTCGAGGTCCGGGTGGGCGTACACCGGTGTGCCGCCGTGGCGGGCGGCGATGTACCGCTCGGGCATGCCCCCGGCGACCGGGCCCGGGCGGAAGAGGCTGATGTCGGCGATCACGTCCTGCACATCGCGGGGCTGGAGCCGGGACAGCAGATCCTGCTGGCCCGGCGACTCCAGCTGGAACAGACCCAGCGTCCGGCTCTCCTGGATGAGCTTGAACGCGAAGACGTCGTCGAGCGGGACCTGCCCGGGGTCGTCGAGGTCGATGCGGTTGCCGGTGGCGCGTTCGATCTCGGTGACGGCGTGGGCCATCGCGGACTGCATCCGTACGCCAAGGACGTCGAGCTTGATGTTGCCCAGCGCCTCGATCTCCTCCTTCGCCGCCATGGCCATGGGGTAGTCGCCCTGTGGCGTGGGCTGGACCGGCAGCCGGTCCAGGAGGGTGGCGTCGCTGATGACGACCCCGCAGGGGTGCATGGCCATGCCGTGGACCAGGGAGTCGAGGCCTTCCGCCAGCTCCCACAGCGGTCCGTACCGGTGCGCCTCGCCCGCCAGCTGCCGCAGTTCCGGCAGTTCGGCGAGGGCGCTGGTGATGTCCGAGGCGCGCAGGTGCGGGAAGCTCTTGGCGATCCGGTCGATGTCGGCGGGTGCGATGCCGAGCGCGAGACCGGTGTCCCGCAGCGCCCGGCGCGCCCGGTAGGTCTCGGGCATGGCGGTGACCGCGACCCGTTCCCTGCCGAACCGTTCGAAGATCGCGTCGTAGCACTCCAGGCGCCGGGCGGACTCCACGTCGATGTCGATGTCGGGCAGCGTGTCCCGGCGCACGCTGAGAAAGCGTTCGAACAGCAGGCGATGGTCGAGCGGGTTCGCGGTGGCGATGTCCAGGGCGTGGCAGACCAGTGAACCGGCGCCCGAGCCACGGGCGGCGACCCGGATGCCCAGCTCCCGGATGTCGGCCACGACCTGGCCGACGGCGAGGAAGTACGAGTCGTGGCCCAGCGTGGAGATCACCCCGAGTTCCTCGGCCAGCCGGTCGAGCGCCTCCCGGTCGTGGTCGAGGCCGCGCCGGGCCAGCCCCTCCTCGCACCGCCGGCGCAGCAACCGCGCGGCTCCGTCCGTTCGCGGCCCGGCGCCGAAGAGCGAGGGCTCCGGGAAGTGCCGGATACCGAGCCCGAGGTCCGCCGCCGGGTCGAGGCGGCACGCGTCCGCCGTGGCCACGGTGTCCGCCATCAGACGACGGGCCCTTCGTACATCCGTTCCGGCGCCCTCGGTGACCATCCGCGCGACGACCGCCATGTCCCGCTCACCCTTGAGCCACCGCTGTCCGCCGTCCAGATACCGCCGGTCGACGGGCCGCAGCAGACGCGCGGCGTCCAGGACGTCGGCAAGGCGGTGCTGGTCGGGGTCGGCGTAGCGGACGGCGTTGGTGAGGACGGCGGGGGTACGGGTGCGGTCGGCCAGGGCGAGGGTACGGGCGGCCAGACGGAGGGATCCCGGACCGATGCCGGAACGTTTCTGCGCAACGACTTCCAACCGGACCCCCTCCCCGAAGACCTCCTTCCACGGCGCCAGCAACCGCACCGCGACGTCCTCCCGGCCCACCGACAGCGCCCGCACCGGCTCCGAGAGCGGGCCGAGCAGCACGGTCAGACCGGGGCCGCCGTACTCACGCAGCGCCTCCCACGGCACGACCACCGGTGCCGCCCCGGACGCCGTACCGACGTGCGCGGCCGAGGTGATCCGGCACAGCCGTGCCCATCCGGCCCGGTCCCGCGCGAGCAGCGTGAACCGCAGCGGCGGCTCGACCACATGGGCGCCGCCGCGCACGGGGGTACGGCGCCGCCGGTCCGGGGGCGGCGGCGCGAGGGCGGCCACCGCCAGGTCGACGCCGAAGACCGGCCGGACCCCTTCCTTCGCACAGGCCTGGGCGAACCGCACGACGCCGGTGACCGTGTCCCGGTCGGTGAGCGCCAGCGCCCCCATGCCGCGCTCGGCGGCCCGCCGGGCGAGTTGCTCGGGGTGGGAGGCGCCGTACCGGGCGGAGTAACCGGACGCGACGTGCAGATGGGCGAAGCCCGTCATGCCGCACCTCCATCACTCCACCCCTTTTCGGCCACCCAATCGATCATCAGTTCGATGATCGACCTATAGCGATTCGCACTTCCGTTCGATTGATTCGTTCACTCTAGCCCCATCGGCCCCGGTCAGCGACCTGATCATGGACGTCTGCGGACGATCGACCGGGCGGCCGTAGGCCGTGGGCGCCGCCGCCGTCCCCTCCGTACGGCCTTGCGAACGGCGGAAACCCGCCGCCCTCGAAGAGCAAAGGGAGAGCCCCCGCACGCGAGTCGCGTACGAGGGCTCTCCTGTCTGCTGCCGGCCGCGGGTCGGGCCGTGCGGAAACCGATGACACCGGCCCGGCCCGGTCCGCTCCGGAAGGCCTCCGGAAGATTTCCAGAAGACCTCTGGAAGACCTCTGGAAGACCTCTGGAAGACCTCTAGAAGACGCTGACGCCGTAGGCGTTCAGGGCCTCCACGACGGGCTGGAAGAAGGTCGTGCCACCGGAGGAGCAGTCGCCGCTGCCGCCCGATGTCAGGCCGTAGGCGACGCCACTGTTGGAGTAGAGCGGGCCGCCGGAGTCGCCGGGCTCGGCGCAGACCGTGGTCTGGATCATGCCGTAGACGATGTCGCCGCCGCCATAGTTGACGGTCGCGTTCAGCGCGGTGACCCGGCCGCTGTGGATGCCGGTGGTGGAACCGCGACGGTAGACCGTGGTGTTCACGGACGGAGTGGCGGCGCTGGTGATGTCGACACTGCCGACGGTGCCCGAGATCGAGCTCGTGGGGTAGCTGCTCGCGTACTTGACGATCCCGTAGTCGTTCGTCGGGAAGCTGGAGCCCGCCGTCGCGCCGAGCAGCGTCGTACGGCTGGAGTTGGACCACCAGTTGCCCGCGCCGTCGGTGCAGTGACCTGCGGTCAGGAAGTAGTAGGTGGAGCCGCTGCGGACATTGAAGCCCAGGGAGCAGCGCCAGCCACTCGCATAGATGGCGTCGCCGCCGGAGATCAGCTTGCTGAACCTGCCCGGGGTCCTCTTGATGGTGATGGCGCCGGCGGTGGTGCCCGCCTGGCGCTTGATCTTCCAGATCTCCGCCCTGGAGACCGTGCTGTCGGCGGTGACGACAACGCGGTTCGTGCCGGCGTCGACGGCCCAGGCGGTGCCCGGGATGTCGGCCTTGAGCACGGAGTCGCTCGCCTGGGCGAGCTCGGCGGTACTGAACGTGGTGTCGTCGGCGGCGTTCGCGCTGGGGATCGCGATGGCGGCCATGGCCACGAGTCCGGTGCTGACGGCGATCAGCCGGGTCCGTCTCGCGATGCCACTGCGGGGGGTGGTGCGCTTGATCCTCACTTGTCGTTCCTCCACATGGGAAGTCGGGGGCCCGCGTGGGGTCGGGGCCCGTGAGGCGCAGTCGGAGCCACGCCGCCCGGAATCCGGTCGTCCGGATTCCGGACATGCTGTGACCCTGACAAGCGCTGGGTTGGGAGTATTCGGCCGTTCGACCGGTCGACGCAAGGGCGCCTTTCGGCCTCAACTTGTTCAACCCCCGTACAATCCATAGGGGTTGATCAAGAGTCATGGTGTTCTAACGAAGGTCACGCTCCCCTGCGACTACCGCGACGCCCAGCGTATTGCCCGGCGGCGGGAAGGGGCAGACGAAGTGGTCGGCGAACGCACACGGTGGAAGCAGGGACCGGTTGAAGTCCACCGTTGTGCGCCCCTCCGCGTCCGGGGCCACCGGGCGCAGGAATCGGAAGCGGTAACTGCCGTCACCGCTGGTGGAGTCGGCGAAGACGGCCCACAGCGCGCCGTCCTTCTCGACGGTCACACGCAGCGTGTGTTCCCGCCCGTCGAGCGAGAACGTCAGTTCACCGCCGAGCCCGAGCCCGCGCTCCCGCCCGTCCGCGTTCGCGACCCGCACGGTGCGCGGTTCGTCGTACGGCGTGAACCGGCCGGGTACCGACCAGCGCGGGTCGTACGGGGTCGCCGCGATGCCCTTGAACGCGGTACGTGTCTCCGTGCCGGGGTCGAAGTCACGCACACCCCAGCTGCCTTCACGCACCAGTACGACCAGGCGTCGCTCACCGACACCGACCCGGGCCGCGCCCGCCGGACCGGCGTCGGCGGTCAGCCGGACCTCCCCGGCGAAGGGCTCACCGTCGAGCGTCAGCCCGTCCGTGGCACCGGCGGCCAGGACGACCGCGTCACCGTCGGCCGTCCACCGGCCGGGGACGGCCGGAAGCCCGCCGTCCGGAAAGTCCTCGAGCCAGTGCGTACCGGCGAGGGCGAGGGGACCGTAGGGCGCCGACACCGTCTCGATACGCCGTTCGTGCCACGCCTGCCATGCCTGCCACGCCTCGGCCCCCTCCCCGTCCCCGGCCCTGTGCCGGTCCCCCGTCATGAACCCCGCTCCGGAACCCGCACCTGAACTCGCCCCGGAAC
>NZ_LIQQ01000692.1 GCF_001418565.1 Streptomyces graminilatus
CTGCTCGACCCGGCGGGCGGCGGGGTGGCCGGGGCCGAAGACGGACGCGAGCAACAACAGCAGCAAATTGCCTGTGCGTACGGCATCGGCGGCGCCGTCCACGGTGAGCCAGGAGGCGACCGCGTTGACGGCTTGCCGCCGCACCTGATGATGGGTGCCAGGCAGCGAGCGCAGCCACCCCGCCGCGGCCGCTGTCGAAGCCTCGGTGGCGGTCACTGGCTGCCGGGCGAGCTGGGCGCAGAAGCCGACGAGCTCCAGGGCGTGCAGGGTGTGCGCGTGAACGGGCCCGTGACTGCTGGCGAGTTCGTCGGCGAGAGCACGGGCCAGCGCCAGGGCCTCGGCGGGCCTGCCGGTCCTCAGGGAGGCGCGGATGCCGTCGATGCGGAATATGAGGAATTCCGGCACGGGGACCGGGACCGGACGGACGGCCGGGCTGGAGGGCATGACTCTCCCTGGAGATGAAGACGGGGGCGGGCGGATGCCGCCGCCGGGGGGCCGGCGGCGGCATCCCGAATCGAGTCCAGCACCGGTGTGCTGCTCGACCGCGCACGTCAACGGGCGTGGGAGGGCCCTCGGTGCCGGGGCGGCGCCGTGCATCCACGGCGTGCCGACTGCCCGTACCTCACCATCCCAGCAGGCCGCCGGCAACCCTGATTACCCCGGGGCCGGTTCCTATTCCGATTCCCGGAATGCGCGGCGCGCACTGTTTCGCCGGCCGGAACGAGGGCGGTCCCGCATGCGCGCGGGCGGCGGGTCAGAAGGCCGGTCCGGCCAGCGACGCCCGGTCCCATGCGATGCGGGCCGCGCGCTCCACCAGTTCGACCAGGTCGACCGTAGCCGAGTCGCCGTCGAGATGGCGGTACTCCGTGCTGAGCGTGATCGCCAGCCGCTCCGGAAGGCCGAGACGGGGGTAGCGGTCCTCCTTGAGGAGGATCTGCGCCGCCTCGACGGCACTGCGGCCCTGGCCGTGCAGAAGGTAGGCCTGGTCGGCGAGGTCATCGAGATAGGCGATGTACTCCCGCAGCTCTTCGGGGGTCATGAGCGGCCCGTGGCCCGGGACGATCCACTGCGGGCCGAGGGCCAGGATCCGTTCGCAGGCGGCGGAGACCCGTTCCAGAGGGCCGGCCCAGTGCGAGGGGTGGTCGTCGGCGAAGACGATGTCACCGGCGAACACCACACGCTGGGCGGGCAGATGGACGATCAGGTCGCCGACCGTGTGCGCGGGGCCGACCTCGTGCAATTCGACGGGTATCCCGCCGACCTCCAGGTCGCGGCGCCCGGTAAAGGTATCCGTGGGCGAGACCACGGTGATGCCGGAAAAGTCGAACCTGCCGAAATGCTCCCGGAAGTACCAGCCCAGGGGCTGGCCCGGATCGGTGTCGTGGACCAGCGCGTGGAGCTGCTGCGGGGTCGGTTCGAGGCACTGGTGGTCCAAGGCCGCGCGGGTCGCGAGGACTTCGGCGCCGGGCAGCTGCTGCAGGCCCCAGGTGTGATCGCCGTTGGCGTGGGTGAGGGCGACGCGGTCCAGCGGCACGCGCGGGCCGGCGGCCGCCCGGGCGGCGTCCAGGAAGGAGTCCGTCAGAGCCGGGGTGTACGGGGTGTCCACCAGCAGGGCCTGGCCGCGGGAGGTGATCAGGCCGCAGTTGGCAAGTCCCCAGGCCGAGGCCTGCCGGGGCTGCCATGCGAAGACGCCCGGGGTGATCTGTGTCAGGACAGCGGTACGGGTCATGGGCAGGCAATCTGCGGTCGGGATGCGGTCCGGAAGAACACGCGCACGGTCAGGGCTTGGGCTCGAACACGAGAAAGAAGAAGCGGGCGCCGGGGCTCCCGAACGGCTGCGCCGCGCACATGGTGACGTTGCCCAGCTGGGACGGAGCGTGCCGCTCGCAGCATGCGTCCTGGGAGTCCGCCGTGCCCGGCGCCGGCGCATAGCCGGCATGGCGCATGGCACGGGTGTCCCCGTCGGGATGGACGTAGGCGATGTTGTGGTTGCGGTAGATCGGGCCCACGACCGGGTCGTCGCTGACCTCCTTGTCGAGCTGCTGGAGGTCGTCGTTGCCGGGGTGCGAGGCCACCGCGGTGCGCAGCTGGGCCGCGACGGGGGTGGCCCACCGCTTCTCCCAGTCGACCAGATGGTGTTCGCGCGCGTCCTCGCGCAGCAGCATCCAGCGGATGAGGTTCTGCTCGGGAAGACGGGGCTTTTCTCCCGGGATCTGCGGGAACATGCGGATGAAGTCGTCGTTCGCGGCGAGGACGTTCCAGGCCACGTCGTTGACGTAGCAGGGCTGCCCGGTCACGTGGGTGACGGCGTGCTGCCAGGCGGGCGCCACGTTGGTCCCGGCCATGGGGTCCATCGGTATGGGCGGTTCATGGCCCAGGGCGTAGACGTAGAGCGCGGAGCGCTCCCGTTCCTCCATGCGCAGCACCTTGGCCACGTTGTCGAGGAACTCCGCGCTCGGCGTCGTCATGTCGCCGCGCTCGAGGTCCGCGTACGTGCGCTCGGTCACGAACAGGGCCTGCGCCACCTGCGCCTGCGACAGGCCGCTCGAGCGCCGCCCCCGACCGGTCCGCTTCGGCCAGCCGAGTTCGACCGGGTTGATCTGTCCCCGCTTCCATCGCAGCAGCTGCTGCAACGCCTCCTTGTTGTTCACCCTGGACCCTTCCCCGTGGAGCTGTACGTGCCGGCCCGGCGAATTACCGGAAATGTCTGCTCCTGAAATTCGCGGGCCGGAAAATTCAGAGCCTGGTGACGACGATCGTGGCCGGTAAAAATCGGCCACTGGATCGAATGCGCGTTGTGGGAGACGCGACGGTCCCCGATCGCGAGGGGGAGTTCGCGTTGCTGCACCCTGTTGTCGCCCCGTCGGACCGCACCGGCGGAGCCGTGGTCCGCACCATGGCGGTGCTCAGGGCCCTGGTCCGCCTCGGCCCGGACGAGCAGCCGCTGGCTGCCATCGCCGAGTCCTCTGGCCTGCCTGCTCCCACCGTTCACCGGTATCTTCAGGCGCTCGTGCGCGACGGTGCGGTCGAGCAGAGAGGTCCGCGCGCTCGCTACGCGCTGGTCGACGCGCTGCACGGCACCCCTCGCTTTCCTGCCCCGATCCAGCCGTCACCGGCCGTTCAGCCTTCGCCTGCGGTGCGGGCTGAGCTGGTCACACTACAGTCGAGAACTGGCCAAATTGCTTTCGTATACCGTCCGCATCTGATCGGCGCTCCGATGAGGATTTGCGCAGAACGGGCATACGGGGCGCACGATGGAGAGCTGCTCACCGCCCCGGAGAATGCGCTTCGCACCCTCGAAGCCGCCCCGTTGGAGGCCGACGCGGCCGGTCTCGCGATCCTGGCCTGTCTCGGAGCCGAAAACCGCTCCAAGATCGACATTTCTCACATCCGTGAGGAAGGTCACGTGGTCGGGGCCTCGCCGCTGCCGCACCGGAGCATGATCGCCGCGCCCCTCTGGTTCGGCCCGGCCATCGCCGGCTCCGTGGCGCTGGTCGCGGCCGACTCCCAGATGAAGCGGCCGGCCACCCGGGCCCGTTACGTCAACGCGGTGATGGACACCGCTGCGGCGATGAGCGGACAGCTGACGCGGTCCGGCGCCCGCCGGGCCGGCTGATTGACCACAGCAACCTGCAAAGCAAAGAGAAAGGATTCCCCATGTCCCGTTCCGTCCTGATCACCGGAGGCA
>NZ_LIQQ01000693.1 GCF_001418565.1 Streptomyces graminilatus
AACGACCCCACCCCACACCCCGGAACGAACGGACACCATCACAGTGACGAGCCAGCCCTCGGCGCCCGCCGCCGAACTCAGCGGCCGCATTCGCGGCGGGCCGAGCGACCTGCTGCACGACGAAGTACTCGCCCCGCAGTTCCGGTTCGAGGTCCGCCACCTGCTGGGCCACTACACCGCCATCGAGAAGACCCTGACCGCCGAATACGCCCGCATGGGCCTGCTGAGCGCGGCCGAGGCGGCTTCCGTGGCCGCGCTCCTGGACGAGGTGGGCCCCGAGACGCTCACCGCCCGGCCCGACGCCAACATGTCGGACATCGCCTTCGCGCTCGAACGCCACGTCGAGGCCGGGCTGCCGGCACCGGTCGTACGCTGGCACGCCGACCGCAGCCGCAACGACCTCCAGGCCTGCGCACAGGCGATGTTCGGCCGCGACCAGGTCGCCCGGCTCGCCACCGCCCTGCTGGACCTGTGCTCGGTCGTCCTCGAACGCGCCGAGGAGACCCGCGAGTTGCCCATGCCCGGCTACACGCACTTCCAGGCCGCGCAGATCATCACGCCGGGCTTCCATCTCGCCGCCCTCGCCGAGCAGTTGCTGCACACCCAGCGGCGGCTGCTGCACACCTACGACGGGATGAACGCCTGCCCGCTCGGCGCCGGGGCGATGGCCGGCCAGGAACTGCCCTGGGACCGCGCCCGGATGGCCCGCATGCTGGGCTTCGACCGCCCGCAGCCCAACGCCCTCACCGCTGTCGCCTCCCGCCGCTGGAGCGCGGAGGCCACCGCCGAACTCAGCCTGCTCGGCGCGGCGTTGAGCCGCTTCGCCACCGACCTGCTCACCTGGGGCGGCAGCGAGTACGGCTTCATCGAACTGCCCGACGAACTGTCCGGCATCTCCTCGGCGATGCCGCAGAAGAAGAACTACCCCGTCCTGGAACGGATCCGGGGCCGCACGGCCCACCTGAGCGCCTTCCACACCGATGTCCTGCTCGGCCAGCGCAACACCCCCTTCTGCAACCTCGTGGAGGTCTCCAAGGAGGCCGGTACGCACGTCCTGGCCGCGTTCGACTCCGCGCACGGTACGGTCCGGCTGCTCACCGAGGTGCTGCGCCGGGTCGCCTTCCGCGCCGACCGGATGCGCGCGGTGTGCGAGCGGGAGTACCTGGGCGGCTTCAGCCTCGCCAACGCCCTCAGTGAGGGTGAGGGCGT
>NZ_LIQQ01000694.1 GCF_001418565.1 Streptomyces graminilatus
CTCCCCAACGCCCTCCCGTCGCCGGAACGGCTCCCTCACCCGGCGCGGCGTGATCGGCGCAGCGGGTGCCGCGAGCGCCGTCGTCATCGGCGGGACGCTCACCTCCACGGCTTTCGCGGCCACCGGCGGCGAGAACTCCGCTCCCGGTACGGCGGACAACGCGGCCGGTGGGGCGTCCGGTACCCCGGGTACCGAGCCGCAGACGTTCCCGGCCACCCGTACCGAAGCGGCCACCGGCACCGCCGCGACCGGCGCGGCCTTCGCCATCTCGTACGTCGGTGTGCGCTGGAGCGGTGCCACGGACGGCGCCGGGATCAAGTTCGCGGACGGTGGCTCCGCGCCCGGCGAGTGGCAGGAACTGAGCGGTGGTTGCGCGACCGTCGAGGGTGGCGGTACGGCGCTGGTGGCGGCGGGGGACGCCACCGCGTACGAGCTGAGGCTGCCGGACGGGGCGAGCGCGAGCGGGGCGCGGTCGCTGGCGATCGACACGACCGGCGGGGCCGACCGGACCTGCCAGGTGCCGACCGAGCCGACCCGGGTGCGCGGGGTGGAGTACCTGTCGAGGCCGGCGTGGGGCGCCGACGAGGCGAAGCGGTACAAGAACGGGCAGGTCAACTCGCCCGAGAAGTACTACCCGTTCCAGACGGTCACGGTTCACCACACGGACACCCCGAACGCCGACCCCGACCCGGCGGCGACCGTGCGCGGCATCTACGAGTACCACGCGGTCACCCTCGACTGGGGCGACATCGGCTACCACTTCCTCATCGACGAGGCGGGTGCCGTCTACGAGGGCCGCTACTCCGGCGACGACCCGATCCCGGCCTTCGACAAGGACGGCAACCTCGTCACCGCCTTCCACACCGGCGGCTTCAACTCCGGCAACCTCGGCATCGCCCTCCTCGGCACACTGGTCTCCCAGCCGCCGACGGACGCGGCCAAGGAGTCGCTGATCCGCCTGATCAAGGTCATCGCCCGCTTCAAGGGCCTGGACCCGCAGGCGAGGATGACTTACGTGAACCCGGTCAACGGGGTCAAGAAGGACGTCAACGCGATCAGCGGCCACCGCGACTGGCTGGCGACCGACTGCCCCGGCCAGACGATGTACGACCTCCTGGGCGAGGTCCGTACCGCCGTCGCCGCCTAGTTGAGCGATCGTTAAATAAACCCCCCGTGGTCATGTCACGCCCTCTGCCGCCCGTACGGGAAGGAGGGGGCGTGATCGGCCATTCCCCCCGGTCCCCTGTTACCGGCGGTACTTCCTGGGCGCGGCTCCTGCCCGCGCCCGGGGCGAGAGGAATTCCCCATGGGCCACATGGACCACATGGATCACATGGACCACTTCAGTGCCGGATGGGTCACTCCCGTTCTCTCCTACGCGATGGCCTGTCTGGGCTCCGCGCTCGGACTGCGCTGCACCGTACGGGCGCTGGAATCGGACGGCGCCTCCAAGCGGAACTGGCTGACACTGGCCTCGTTCGCGATCGGGTCCGGCATCTGGACCATGCACTTCGTCGCGATGATGGGCTTCAGCGTCGAGGGCACCCCCATCCGCTACGACGTCCCGCTGACCGTCCTCAGCCTCGTCATCGCGATCGCCGTCGTCGCCGCCGGTGTCTTCACCGCCGGGTATGGCCGCTCGCGTGTCAGGTCGGTCGTACTCGGCGGCCTCGGCGCGGGTCTCGGCGTCGCCGCCATGCACTACGCGGGCATGTACGCGCTCAACCTGCACGGCGACATCTCGTACGACCCGCTGCTCGTCTTCGCCTCCGTCGCGATCGCCGTCGTCGCCGCCACGGCCGCGCTCACGCTCACGCTGATCGTGCGCGGACCCGTGCTGGCGACGATCGCCGCACTGGTCATGGGGCTCGCGGTGAGCAGCATGCACTACACGGCGATGTTCGCGGTGCGGGTCAGGACCGCGCCCAGCAGCCTGGAACTGCCGGGTGCCACGGCGACCGAGTTCCTGTTCCCGCTGGCCGTACTGCTGGGCTCGTTCCTCTTCCTGGCCTCGGCGTACGTGGCCCTGTCGCCGACGGGAAAGCGGTCGGAGTCGGCCATCGTGGCGGAACTGCTGCGCGAGGTAGAGCTGTCCACGGCCTGACCCCTGACCCCTGACCCCTG
>NZ_LIQQ01000695.1:0-209 GCF_001418565.1 Streptomyces graminilatus
TCGCCCTCACCGCCGCCCTCGCCCTCGCCTGCCTCGGCGGATTCATAGCCTCCGCCGCCCACGGCGACTGGATCTGGGCCCTCGTCGCCCTCGTCGGCGCTGTCCTCTTCGCCCACGAACTCGGCGGCGACATCGCCGAACGCCACCACCGCCACAACACCCACCCCATCGTCACCGACCGCCCCGGAAGCAGGCCGCCGTGACCACCC
>NZ_LIQQ01000695.1:317-1085 GCF_001418565.1 Streptomyces graminilatus
TCGTCCGCCAGCTCGGCGAGCGGATACCGCTCAACAGCATCGAGGTCACCCCGTGACCGCCGTCGGCTGGGACGAAGAAGGCTGGGACGACGACGAACCCGACCCCATTCCCGCCGTGCCCCCGTACTACTGCGAAGGCCCCTGCTGCTCGGCCCCGCCTCGCCCGCCCGGCCTCCTCAGACGCCTTCTCGCAGCACTCCGCCGACGACCCCTGGAAGGAACAACACGATGACCGACCAGACACCCGCCGAGGCCACCGAGTGGACAGGCACGTACGGCACCGCAGAACGCGTCCCCGCCGACGCCTACACCGGCTCACCCGCCACCATCGACTTCTGGATCATCACCGGAGCCCACTGGTCCCCGGCCTGGTCGCAGTACATGCTCGCCATCCTCTCCCTCGCCGACATCGCCGGCGTCGACCCCGCACGCCTGCACCGGCCCGGTGTCACCCACGAGCTCCTGGTCGTCGCCCTCAACCCCGACCACGGCCCGTACGACGCAGACAAGGTCCGCGCCAACCAGCTACACACCCTGCGCCCCGTGAACGTCTGCGAGCAGTTCACCACCACCGACCACCAGGCCCGCGACCTCGCAGCCCTCTGCGCCCGCGCCTGCGTCGACGGCGTCCTCTCACCCGAACCCGGCGACGGCGCCGGAATCCTCCGCGACGGCTGGCGACACTCAATCGAACAGGCACTCGAACACCCGCGTCATGCGCCCCTCGTGGCCACCGATGATCCGCAACGCCCCGGGAAGACCCGCCCG
>NZ_LIQQ01000696.1 GCF_001418565.1 Streptomyces graminilatus
AACTCCCCCCTCCGCCTGATCCCCAACTTCCGATAAGCACTGGTCAGATGCGTCTCCACCGTCCGTCGCGCCACATGCAGCAACTCCGCGATCTCCGGGTTCGTACGCCCCTCCGCCGCTAGTTGCGCGATCCGGTGTTCGCTCGCTGTCAGGGCTGTCGGCGCTGTTGTCGTGCGGCGGGCGCCGCCCTCGCGGAGGGAGTCGTCGGCTGCCATGCGCAGGCGTACGGCGCCCAGGTGTTCGGCGCGTTCGGCCGCTTCGCGCAGGGACTTGCGGGCTCGGGTGCGTTCGCCGGTGGCGATGAGCTGGCGGCCTCGGGCGATCAGGGCCGGGATCAACTCCGTTTCCACAGACGCCTCGCGCAGCATTCGTACCGCCTCGTCGGTCAGGGCCAGACCGTGGCGGCCGCCCGTCGCCGTGCCGAGTATCCGCAGTGAACGGCCCACCAGGCGCGGGGTGTTCCACACCCGGGCCAGCCGGAGTTCCTCCTCGGCCAGGGCCAGCGCCTCCCGGGGGTGGCCGAGCGCCAGTTGGCACTGTGCCGCTGCGGCCCGCCAAGGGGTGACCACCGGGCTCAGTACGTCGCGGGCGGACTGGCGGCGCCCGCACTCCAGGAAGTCACCGAGCGCGCCCGCCGGATCACCGGAGGCTGCGCGGACCACGCCCCGCGCGTACAGGAAACGGCTCAACTCCCAGGAGTCGTGCGCCTCCCGCAGGTCGAAGGCGTCGGCGAGCCGCCTGGCCTCGTCGATGCGGCCGGTCTCCACGAGCGCCAGCAATATGTGTGCCTCCCCGTTCGTCGGTCCGGTGCCGTCACCGTCCTTGTTTCCCTCTCCATGGCAGCCGGTCCCCGGTACGGGCTCCGTCGTGGCCTTCGCGTCATCCGGCCCGGGCATCCGCTCCAACCCGTACGTGAACCCGAACGCCCGGTCGGAGTTGTCGGATTCGCTCAGCAGCCGCCCGTACTCACCGCGTGCCGCCGCTATGTCGGCGCGTACGTTCAGCAGCGCCTCGTGCATGGGGTGGAGGAGCGTGGGGCGTTGGCCGGTCAGGCCTCGGGCCGTCAGGCGTTCGGCCTCGTCCAGTTCGTCGGCCCACTGGGCCACCGCCGCCGCCGTGCCCAGGAGGAAGGGTTCCGCCAGGGGGCCGGCCGGCTCCGCGAGCAGGGTGCGGACCTGGTGCATGGCGGCTTCCGCCGAGATCAGGCCCGCTGTCGCCTCGTACCGTACGAGGAGGGCGCGACCGGCGGGGCCCAGTGGCTGTGAGGAGTGCTCGGCGGTTTCGCGCAGTCGGCGGTACGTCTCCTCGCGGATCGTCTGGTCGTGGTCGGAGAGGAGTGCCGAGGCCGTCTGGACCGTGCGCAGGAGGTCCGGGTGGTCCGTCAACTGGCCGTCCAGATCGCTGAGCAGGGTCACCGCCGCGCGGGCCTCGCCGCGTCTGGCCAGCGCCGTGCCCAGGGCCACCGCCGCCTGTACCCGGTACTGCGGCAGGCCCGGCAGCCGCATCGCCTCGGTCAGGCGGGGGATGGCCGCCGAGGAACGTACGTCCGTGAACTCCAGCGAGCCCAGCTCGGTCAGCACCCCGGCCCGGCGGCCGTCCGGCATCGGCTCGTCCAGCGCCCGGCGCAGCAGGACCACCGCGTCGTCGGTACGGTCGTCGCGGACGGCGCCGTCGGCCGCGTCCAGCAGGACCTCCGTCGCCCACGCCTCGCCCATCGTGCCCGAGCGCAGCAGCAGGTCGGCGAACGTCGCCGTCGGGACGCCGCGCCGCAGCATCGCCTCGGCCGCCGCGCCGTGCGCCGCCTGCCGGTCGGTGGGGCACCAGCCGGTGAGCACCGCGTCGCGCAGCAGCGGGTGGGCATAGCGGGGCGGCCCGTCGTCGCCGAGGCGCAGCATGCCGAGCCGGGGCATGGCGGTCAGCCAGCCCCGTACCCGCGCCGGGTCGGCTCCGAGGGTGTCCGCGGTCTCGGTGAACAGGTCGACGTCGGCGCCGTCCGGCAGTTCGTCCAGCGCGGCGAACACCCGCGCCGCCTCGGCCGTCGCCGCCCCGGCACACTCCAGCCACCACGACACCGCCGCCGGATACGCCCCCGGATACAGCGCCGCGCACGTCTCCGGCAGCGCGGCCGGGGCGGCGGTGCCGGCGTTCAGGTCCTCCAGCAGGGCGCGCAGGAGCAGCGGGTTGCCCGCGCCCGCCCGTACGTAGTCGGCCACCCACTTCTCCGGTACGTCCTCCCCGACGGCCGACCGCACCAGCTCCGCCGCCGCCTCGCGGCTCAGCGGGGCCAGGGTGTGGGTCCGTACGAGGGCGGGGGAGAGGGTGTGCACCAGACCGGCGGACGGCTGGTCCACGTCGTACTGGCTGCGTTCCGTCACCACCAGCAGCACCGGTAACCGGTCCACCCTGCGCGCCGCCTCGGTCAGCCAGCAGCGCGAGTCCTCGTCCGCGAGGTGTACGTCGTCCACGGCGACCAGCACCGGCCCCTCGGCCGCGTACGCGCGCAGCGACCGCCAGAGCCGGGCGGCGGGCGACAGCGATCCGCTCAGCGTTCCGCTCGGCGACCCGTTCAGCGACCCGTTCAGTGATCCGTACGGAGCGGCGCCGGCCTCGGCGGGGTCGGCGCCGCTC
>NZ_LIQQ01000697.1 GCF_001418565.1 Streptomyces graminilatus
AGGGGCGCGGGGAACTGCGCGACCAGCCCCCACCGGCCCGCAGCCAAAGAACCACCTACACCGCCGAGCGGCTAGCGAGCAAGCAACAACGCCTCCCCACCCACCACCACAAACCCCGCCGCCAGGAACGCCCGCACACTGCGGGCGTTCCCCGGCGCCATCTGCGCCCACACCGGCTCCCCACCCCCAAGCTGCCGCGCGGCGAACGCCAGGGCCCGCCCCAGCCCCCGGTGCCGTACCGGCTCCGTCACCTCCACCGCGGCCTCCAGCCGGCCCGCGACCCCGCGCCCGAGGATGAGCAGACCGCCGTCGGCCGCCCACACCCGGACGTCGTCGCGGTGCCGGTGGGCCCGGGCGACCCGGTGATGACCGGGATCGTCGATCTCCGTCAGGGCGAGCTGCGGCTCACCCGGGACCGGGGAGGCGACCGTGAGCAGGTCGACCGTCTCGTTCGAGCGGCCCGTGCGGTCCATGAGGGCGGTAAGGAAACGCGGGTTCATCGGCGCGGACAGCGCGTCGCTGTCGACACCGGCCAGGGTCCGCCGTACCCGCCCCCAGAGGGGGGACCCCCAGGGTCCTCGTCCGTGAAGACGACCGCGTGGGCGGTGAAGGCGAGCACCCCGGCGTCGCGGTGGGCGGCCTGGGGGACGATGGTCGTCCGCCCGTCGGCGGGCGGGAAGGTCCCCCGCGCCACCGCGTCGAGAATGTCCCTCAGCGATTCCGATTCCCCCACAGTGCTTCTCCCGGCCCCTTGATCGACGACGGCACCGGACATCTCACCATCGGCGAGCCGGCCCGGGCCACCGCACTGACCCGACGGACCGTCCGCCACTGGTCCGACGAGGGCGCCCTGCCGCCCGTGCCCCGGTCGTCGGGCGGTTACCGGCTGTACGACGCCGGCTCCGTGGCCCGCCGCCGCGCACCGTGCGGAGTTCGCCTGGGTGGCCGCGGCGCTGCGTGCTCGCGTGGCCAGCTAATCTGACCCCGTCAGCAGTACGTACATGAAGGGGCGGGTCCCGGTGGCGGACATCGAGGAAGCACGCAAGCAGTTCGAGCGGATCGACGCGAACGGTGACGGTGTCATCACGGCCGCCGAGTTCAAGTCCGCCCTGGCGCAGGGGGGCGACTGGAACGTCACCGACTCCGTGGCCGAGGCCATCATCGCCTCCCGCGACCTCGACGGGGACAAGCTCCTGTCGTTCGACGAGTTCTGGACGCACCTGAACAAGTAGGGCCGACAGGTACGGCCGACAGGTACGGCCGTACAAGCAGGGCCGAGTCGAGCCGATCGGTGTGTGCAGCGGGCGTCCGCCGGATATCCGGCGGACGCCCGCTCACGTCCGTGCGAGCGCGCGGGCCACGAACGTGTCCAGGACGCCCGCGCCGACCTCCACCTCACGGGTACGTCCCTGCCAGTCGACGACCGTGTGACCCCGGGCGGCCTCCCGCAGTGCCCGAACCTCGGCGGGCCTGCCCCCGCCCTCGTGGACGGCCATCGCGCCCAGCGCGGCCCGCGCCCAGTCGCCCGCGCAGGCCAGCCAGGGCGACGCCGAGAGGTGGAACGCGGCGGGGACCCGGGCGGATGCCTCCGCCAGTGCCGTCAGGCGGGCGCGGAGGGCTTTTCCGGCGCCGGCGTCACCCCGCCAGTACGCTGCCGTCAGGGCCGCCAGTTCGGGAGCCTGTACGGCGTCCACCCGTGAGGCGCGGTTGACGTCGGCGAAGGCGCGCAGGGCGGTGAGGGCGCGGGGGTCCCCGGCGGCCAGGGTGGCGAGACCCGCGTCGAGGGCGGCCCCGGGGCGGTACTCCGCCGGGTTCCAGGTGTAGGCCGCCAGGGAGAACAGGGCCGGGGCGGAGGCGGTGGCCTGGTTCATCGGGTTGGCGGTGAGGCCGGCGACCGCGCCCGGCAGTGTGCGGTCGCGGCCCTCGTAGGGGCCCAGCAGGAGATGGCCCGGGGTGTAGTCGTTGACCGGGTAGTTGTCCCAGACCAGCACCGGATGCCCGTACGCGGCGCGGGCCGCGCGGGCCTGGGCGGTGCGCAGCGCGGGGGACACGACCCGGGTTCCCGTCCACATGACGGTGACGGCCGGGTCGAGCCGCGCGGCGAGGCTCCGCTTGTACGCGCTCGGCCGGGACCCCGCGTACTCCGTGGGCACGGTGATCAGGGGCGCCGCGCCCCGGCGCGTGCCGCCGAACTCCCGCTGGACCCGGTTGAGGAGAGCGGCCTGGGCGCGTGCGACGGCCGCCGTGCCGGTGCCGTACGCCGACTGGTCCCGGGCGCAGTTCCAGCGGCTGATGTCGATGTCGTCGAGGGGCACGGCGAACGCGCGCACCCCGGTGTCCCACAGTTGCCGGAACTTGCCGATGAGGGCGGCGGTGTCGGCGGGGGAGGAGTAGCAGACGGAGGGGCCGGGGGAGAGGGCGTAGACGAAGGTGATGTGGTTGGTGGTGGCCCGCCGGACCAAGGTGCCCAGGGTGGTCAGGCGGGCGGTGGGGTACGGGTCGCGCCAGCGGGCGCGCAGATACGGGTCGTCCTTGGGCGTGTAGATGTACGTGTTCAGCTTCCAGCGGGCCGCGAAGTCCAGCATGTCCAGGCGCTGCCGCTGCGTCCAGGGGGTGCCGTAGAAGCCCTCGACGATGCCCCGGGTGCCGGTCGCGGGCCAGTCGCGGATGTGTACGGCGGGCAGGGTGGCGCGCGGTGCCCGGGAGCCCACGGGACGCACCAACTGGGCCAGTGTCTGGGCCGCGTGGAAGGCGCCGGCCGGGTCGGCGCCGGCGAGCACGATCCGGGGGCGGGCCTTGGCGTCGGTGCCGGCCGTGAGGGTGTAGCCGCCGGGTGGGAGTTGCTGCTTCGGTGGCTCGACTCCCAGTGCGCGCAGGGTGATTGACGCTTCGTCGGATGGCCGCGGGGTCTCGGAGGCGATGACGAGCAGCAGTTCGTCGCGCTGCGGGCTGTCGCCGTAGCGCACCTGGTGGACGCCTGCCTCGCGGAGGGTACGGGTGACGGTGTCCAGGGTGGCCTCGTCCGTACCGGAGTCGGAGCGCAGGGCCACCGTTCCGCTGATCCGCACGGTGCCCCGGCCGGGGCGCACGCTTCGGGGGGTGGGCCACAACACGGGTACGGAAGGGGGTGGTTGGGCCGCGCTGTCGTTCTTTCCGTCGCCCGGGGCCGGCGGGGCGGTCGTGGATGACCGGATGGCTCCCGTCGCACCGGGCTCGCGGTTGCCGGGAGCGGGTGGTCCGTCGGGGCCGTCGGTGAGGAAGGTGGCCAGCAGCAGGCCCACCACGGCCAGCGCGGCGCCGAGCAACAGCCCCTGAGGGGCGGGCAATTGACGCACAGAGTCTCCCTCGGCCGACCCGCTGTCCCGTCCCGTCCGTCAGTCCGTGCCGATCCTTTCCCTACCCCGTCCGGGTGAAGGTTATGACGGAACGCCAGATACCGCCCGAGGCCTCCATAACGGGTCAAGCGCCCTCTTACCTGTTTGTGTGTCGTGATGTCGGAAAAGATGCCGATGTGCCAAATCGGCCACGCTGTGCGCCAGTTGGCGTAGACACTGCTGGGGAACGGCCCTTGCATGGAAGGGCCGGGGCGTTGGTGTGCCCCGGCCCGGAGCACAGGAGGACGGACATGCTGGCGCCCGACCCCTTCAGCTACTGGATCGTGCTGCTCGACATCGAGGACTTCAGTCTGCGCCCGGAGAACGCCCAGGCCACCCTGCACCGAGAGCTCTACGAGGTGGTCGCGTTCGCGCTGGCGAGAGCGGGCCTGGAACTCGCCGACTGCCCCGCCCAGGACCGCGGTGACGGGATGCTGATCCTGGTCCCCGTGCACACCAGCCCGACCCGGCTGCTGAGGGAACTCCAGCGTGGCCTGGACGACGCGCTGCTGGCGCACCGGGGCAAGTACAACGAGGACCACCGGATGCGGCTGCGGGTCGGCCTCAACCAGGGGCTGGTGATCCGCGAGGACGAGTGCTGGACCGGCACGGCCATCAACGACCTGGCCCGGCTGGTCGACGCGGCCCCCGTCAAGCGGGTGCTCGCCGAGGCACGGCGGGCCCGGCTCGTCGTCGTGATCTCGGACAGCGTCCACACATCGGTCGTGCTGGGCGGCTACCCGGGCATCGACCCGGCGGCCTTTCTGCCCGCCGACTTCGTCACCAAGCACGGCGAATCGCGCCGCGGCTGGGTCACCGTCCCCGGCTACGCGGCACCACCAGGACTTCCCGCGGATCCGGGGGAGCCGCCCGGCGGGGCGGCCGGGGGAGACCCGGCGCCGGGCGGTGGAGCGGGAGGAGCAGGCGGCGGAACCGGTGAGGGGAGCCCGGTTCCGCCGCCCACGCTCACCTTCGGAGACGTGACACACAGCCAGATCGCCATCGGCGAGGGCGCCAAGGCCGTCGGCCGGGACGAGATCGCGGGCAACGTCTACTACATCAACATGCCCGTGGACGAGTCGTGAGCACGCCCGGCGCTCCGGCGCCCGGGCCCGCGCCCGCCGCGGCTCCCGCGCCCCCGGCCGCGCCGTCCCCCGCCGGTCCGGCGCCCGCCGCCGGGTCCGCGCCATCGCCCGACGGCGCAGGCGGATCCCCGGCGGGCGGTGACGGCCAGGGCGGTTCGCCGGGCGGTGACGGCGGGGCGCAGCCGGGGGACCCGGGCGGCGGCGGTGACAACGTCGGCGCCGGTTCGCGGGCCCGGGGCGCCACCAACCGCACCGGGCAGGGCAGTCTGCGCGCCGGGACCTTACGCGAGGCGTGGACCCACATCGGCGGGGACCGGGTCCACGGCGACAAGATCGTCGTGCAGGTGGCGGCCGGTGAACGGGACGTCGTCATGCGGGCCCTGTCCCCGGCCACCGTCGAGACCGTCCGGCACGCCTTCCAGGCACCGCCCCGCTGGGACGACGTACTGGCCGACGCCTGGCAGCGCCGGTCGGTCGTGCTGCGGGGGCCCGGCGGGGCGGGCAAGACCGCCGCCGGGGTACGGCTGCTGATCGCCGCCCAGGTGAAGGCCTGGTACCTGCTGGACTCCGTCGCCGAACTGGGCCGCCTCACCGATCTGCGCCAACTCGGCAGCGGGGCAGGCCTGTTGCTGGACCGGCCGCCCGACCTGGACGAACTCAGCGGCTCCCTGCTCCAGGGCCTTGAGGAACTGCTGCGCCGCGCGGACGCCCGGCTCGTCCTGATCGCCGGACCCGAGGCCGAACTCGGGCGCGGAGCCGGGGAGTACGTACGGCGCATCGACCGCCCCGGCGCCCTGGACACCGTACTGTCGGCCCATCTCGCGCATCTGCTGGGTGAGTTGGAAGCTGAACGCGCGCTCGCCGCCGACGGGGTCGGGGACCTCACCGCCGAACTCCTCGACGACAGCGCCGCCTGCCGGGACGCCGCCCGCCTCGCCGAGGTACTGGCGCACGAGCACAAGGCCGGGGCCATCGACACCGACCATGTGCGCAGCCGGATGGACCGGGCCGGCGGCGAGTCGCCCGAGGAGTGGTTCGAGGGGCTCGGCGACACCGTGCTGCGCACCCAGGCCGTCGCCCTCGCCGTCCTCGGCGGGCTCCCCCAGGAGGACGTGGCACTCGGCGCGACCCTGCTCCTGGAATGGTTCCGCAGCGAGCGCGGCATCCTCACCACCAGCGTCGACCAGGGTCCCGTACCCCTGCGGCACGACCCCTTCGCGCAGTCCAGGCGGCTGCTCGCCGAGAAGCTGCGCGCCCGGACCGTCGGCGCGGTCACCCGGGGCGGCCTCGGACGGCTGCCGTGCACGGTCGCCGAGTACCGCGACCCCGCCTACCCGCCCCGGATCATCCGGCACGTCTGGTCCGAGTACCGCATCCAGCGTGAACTCGTCGGCTGGCTCGCGGAGTTGGTCGACTCGCCCACCCAGCAGGTGCGCAGCTTCGCCGGGACCGCCCTCGGGCTGGTCGCCGCCGAGGCCTTCGAGTACGTCGCCAACCAGGTCTTCGCCGGGTGGGCCCTGGACGAGGACAGCGGCGCCGACCTCACCGCCGCCGTCGCCGCGCTCACCCGGCTCGGCACCGTCGACAACATCCAGGTCGCCATCGCCATCGGCGACAGCTTCGCCGACCTGCTGGAGGAGGACCTCGCCGCGCACGCCCTCGTGGTGCTGCGCGCGGTCGCCGAGATGGCGCACACCCCCGAGAGCCGGGCCTGCGGCCACCTCGTCTTCCTGATCCTCGCCGACACCCTCCTCTCCGAGGACCCCCCGGCCCCCGGCATCGCCCCGCGCACCTGCCCCACCCTGCTGCGGCTCGCCGGACAGGACCCGCCCGGCGGTGAACTAGGGCGGCTGCTCGGCTACTTGTGGGCCGAGGTGATCGGCGGCGAACTCTTCGGCGAGGAGGCCGAGAG
>NZ_LIQQ01000698.1:0-253 GCF_001418565.1 Streptomyces graminilatus
TCGCGGGACGCGGTGTCGTCGTACCAGGGCGAGGGGGAGGGGGACGGCGAGGGGGACGGCGAGGGCGACTGTGCCGGTGCGGGTGCGGGTACCTGCGCCGGTGCCGGTGAGGGCAGGTCGGCCGGGAGGAAGTCGTACATGGCTTCCAACCGGTACGGGTCGCGCGCCTCGTACGTTCCGCTCGCCCCGTGGGGACCGCCGGCCTCGTACGGGTCGCTCGCCTCGTAGGCGTCGTCATCGGTCACGGTCCCGT
>NZ_LIQQ01000698.1:273-2051 GCF_001418565.1 Streptomyces graminilatus
GTCCGTGCGGATGTCCGTGCGGATGTCCGTGCCGGTGGCCTTCGGCCGCTTCCGCAGCCGCGGTCGCAGCCGCCATGCGCGCAGCCCCAGGGCCGCCGGGACGGCGATCCCCGCCGTCCACGCCAGCGTCGCCGCGCCCGTCTGCCACCACACCGGCCCGACATGGGCCAGGGCATCGTTCCCGAGCGGCCCGCCCGCCAGGGCGGCCAGCAGCGCGAGCGCGCCCGCGCACAGAGCGGCGGCAAGAGCCGCGTTCGCCGCTGTACGCCCGCCCGGCCAGGGTGTCCTCCCCTCACCGGGGGCTGCCGCCCGCGCCGTGAACCAGGCCACCGTCAGCCCGGCGGCCACCGGCACAAAGGCGACCGCCCAGGCCAGCGGGGTGCCCGGGCCGGCGTCCGGCACCGCCGCCAGCAGCGGGAACGGCGGCAGCGGCGGCGCCGGGTCGGAGGCCAGCGGCCCGGTGACCCGGCCCGCGCCGAGCACGAACCCCGGGCCGAGGGCGTAGGCCGCGCCCCACAGCGCCGCGTTGGGAATCAGGGCCAGACAGAGCAGCAGTACGGCGATCCGGCCCGACCACGCCTCCGTCAGCTGGAGGAAGGAGGCCCGGGCGGCCCCGCCGTGCCCCAGCAGCGACACCGCGACGAGCAGCGCCCCGCCCCCGACGAGCACAGCGGTACCGGCCCCGGCGGCCCGCACGGCGGCCAGGCCCCGGCCACGGGCAGCCCGGGCCGGCACAAGCCGGCGGACCGACCTGGGCAGCGGACGCAGCACCCGGGCCGACACGGGCGCACACGGTCGGCCGTACGCCGTCCACACCCCGGCGCCGGCCGCCGTCATGGCGAGCATCGGCACGCTCACGGCAGTCCACGCCCAGTCGGGACGCAGCCCGCCCCCGGCCGCGTACAGCGCGACACCCCCGCCGACGGCCAGATATCCGGCGACCACGCCGAGCCAGACGGTACGGGCGGGAAGCGGCGGCGCGTCCTCCGCCGTCCCTTCGCCCTCCGGGCCGTCCGTCGCGTCGCGGGCGGCGCGGTGCAGCAGCCAGACCGGGAGCACGAGCAGCAGGAGCGGGGTGACGCCCACGGGAGCGGGGGCGCCGGACAGGCTGTCCGCACGGACGAGTTCGGCGCCGTGGGCGAGCAGCCAGAGCCCGGCGGCGATGTGCAGCGCGCCGTCGGGGCCGCTGTCCGGATAGGGCGAGCTGATCCAGAGCACCATGACGAGCACGGCGAACGAACCGAGCCCGAGCCCGGCCGCGACCGCGCCGGCGAGCAGGCCGGCGCCCAGTCCGGGGGAACGGTCGCGCAGCCGGTCACGGATCCGGTCACGCAACGGGGAACGGCCCCGGGCGTGGACCCCGGGGCGGACCCGGGAGCGGACTCGGGAGCGAACTCGGACTCGGGCGCGGACCCGGGTACGCAGGGGCAGGAAGGGGAGCCGGCGGTCGGTCGTCTGGGTCACGAGCGCCATGGTCCCAACGACACGCGCTTTCACGACGTAATAGGCGAACTCACGACGTGTCACTCAATATACGTTTTATGTACTTTTACGTGCGAAAGGGCCCTCGGTGACGCAGAGTCCCGCTATCCCGTTGCCCCCGCCCGCCGAACGCCGACGTCTGCGCGAGTCGCAGTCGCTGACGCAGGCCCAGGTCGCTCAGCGGGTGGGCGTCAGCCGAGGGACGGTAAGCGCATGGGAAACCGGCCGCACGACACCGCGCGGACGCAAGGCACAGAAATACGCGAGCCTGCTGGCATCGGCACCCACCCCCACCC
>NZ_LIQQ01000699.1 GCF_001418565.1 Streptomyces graminilatus
GCCCACGCGGCGGAGCCGCAAATCGATACAGCCCCGCGCCCCTAAAAGCAGGCCGGTCAGCGCACCGCACGCCCCTAGAACGGGCCCGTTCGCGCACCCCTGAAAGCGAGCCCGTCCGCGTCACCCACACCCGAAAGCGGGCCCGTCAGCGTTCCCCGTGCCAAGCCGCTCGGGTTGCCTGGCGCATTAGCCTCTTGTGACGCCAGCCCGTTACGCGGTCCGCGTACGTGTGGCCGTCCAAGTGGTCCATCTCATGCTGGAGGCAGCGGGCGAAGAAGCCCGTGCCCTCGATCCTCACCGGCTCCCCCGCCGCCGTGAAACCCTCGACCACCGCCTCGTCGTATCGCTCCGTGCCCGCCTCCAGGCCCGGGAGGGACAGGCAGCCCTCGGGGCCACGGAGGACCAGGCCGCCGGTCTCCACCAGGCGGGGGTTGACCACGTGCCCCACGTGACGGACGTCCTCGTCGTCGGGGCAGTCGTACACGAAGACCCGCAAGGGGTGGCCGATCTGGTTCGCGGCGAGGCCCACGCCCTCGGCGGCGTACATCGTCGCGAACATGTCCTCGACGAGTCCGGCGAGTTCGGTGTCGAAGTGTGTGACTTCCGCGCAGGAGGTGTGCAGAACGGGGTTGCCGAGCAGTGTCAGAGGGCGGACGCGCCCTCTGGTACCCGGGATGGAGCCTGGTCGCATGGCCGCAAGGGTACGGTCACCCATGTCGCGCGGGCGCCTTGGAGGTGCCGCGATGCGGATCCGCTGAACGGATCTCGATAGGCTGAGGTCCACACCACGTGGCCGGAGGCACAGGCGCGGCGCGTACGCAAGGAGGATCGAGATCTGATGGCAGGCAACTCGGACCCGCTCACTCCGCGGGCCAAGCTGGCAGTGACGGCCGGCAAGGCCGTAGCGGCGGCTTCGCGTGCGGCGGGGCGCGGCAGCGGATCGGTGATCGGCGGCAAGGTGGCCCTCAAGCTCGACCCCGACCTCCTCGCCCGGCTCGCCCAGCACCTGGACGTCATCCTGGTCTCGGCCACCAACGGCAAGACCACGACCACACGGCTCATCGCGGAGGCCCTGCGCGCCGCCGGACCGGTCGTGTCGAACGCGCTCGGCGCCAACATGCCCGCCGGCATCACCTCGGCGCTCGCGGGCGGCTCGGACGCCAAGTTCGGGGTCATCGAGGTCGACGAGAAGTATCTCGCCGGTGTCGCCCGGGACACGGACCCCAAGTGCATCGCGCTGCTCAACCTCTCCCGCGACCAGCTCGACCGGGCCGCCGAGACCCGCATGCTCGCGGAGAACTGGCGTGAGGGGCTCGCCGGTTCGAAGGCCGTGATCGTCGCCAACGCCGACGACCCGCTGATCGTGTGGGCCGCTTCCTCCTCCCCCAATGTGATCTGGGTCGCCGCCGGGCAGATGTGGAAGGACGACGCCTGGTCCTGCCCGTCCTGCGGTGGCGTGATGCAGCGCCCCGGCGACGACTGGTTCTGCGGCCAGTGCGGCTTCCGCCGTCCGACGCCGAGCTGGGCGCTCTCCGGCGACCATGTGCTCGACCCGCACGGGTCGGCCTGGCCGATCCACCTCCAGTTGCCTGGACGCGCCAACAAGTCCAACGCCGCGACCTCCGCCGCAGTCGCCGCCGTGTTCGGCGTACCGCCGCAGGTCGGCCTGGAACGGATGTACCAGGTGCAGGCCGTGGCCGGGCGGTACGACGTCGTGCAGTTCATGAACCGTGATCTGCGGCTGCTGCTCGCCAAGAACCCGGCGGGCTGGCTGGAGACGTTCTCCCTGATCGACCCGCCGCCGGCCCCGGTCATCCTGTCCGTGAACGCGCGGGGCGCCGACGGCACCGACACCTCGTGGCTGTGGGACGTCGACTACACGCAGCTCACCGGGCACCCGATCTTCGTCATCGGTGACCGCAAGCTGGACCTCGCGGTGCGGCTCGAGGTGGCAAACCAGCACTTCCAGGTCTGCGAGAGCGCCGACCAGGCCGTGCAGATGGCGCCGCCGGGCCGGATCGAGGTCATCGCGAACTACACCGCATTCCAGGATCTGCGCCGCCGCGTCGGCAACTGACCACTGCCGCCAACCGACCTGTGAGGACGATCACTTCATGAGCGACAACCAGCTGCGTCTGGTGTGGATCTACCCGGACCTGCTCAGCACGTACGGCGACCAGGGCAACGCGCTCGTCCTGGAGCGCCGGGCCCGGCAGCGCGGCCTCGACGTGGCCCGTGTCGACGTGCGCAGCGACCAGCCGATCCCCACCTCCGGCGACATCTATCTGATCGGCGGCGGCGAGGACCGGCCGCAGCGGCTCGCGGCGGAACGTTTGCGCCGCGACGGCGGTCTGCACCGGGCCGTCGGCAACGGCGCGATCGTGTTCTCCGTGTGCGCCGGGTACCAGATCCTGGGCCACGAGTTCATCAACGACCTCGGTCAGCGCGAGCCCGGCCTCGGGCTCCTCGACGTGGTCTCGGTGCGCGGCGAGGGCGAGCGCTGCGTGGGCGACGTACTCGGGGACATCGACGCGCGCCTCAACCTGCCGCCGCTGACCGGCTTCGAGAACCACCAGGGCGTCACCCACCTCGGCCCCACCGCCCGCCCCTTCGCCAAGGTGCGGATCGGCAACGGCAACGGCACCGGGGACGGCACGGAGGGCGCGTACAACGACACGGTCTTCGGGACGTACATGCACGGGCCCGTGCTCGCCCGGAACCCGCTGATCGCGGACCTGCTCCTGAAGCTGGCCCTCGACGTCAACGCGCTGCCGCCGGCCGACGACCGCTGGTACGAGGCGCTGCGCAACGAGCGGATCACGGCGGCGGAGCAGACACAGACCGCCTGACCCCCGGGCATCCCCGCCCGTACACCTGTTGTGCATGCCCATGTCACCGGCCCGTCTGACGGGGCATCCGCACAGGTGAGCGGGGGTGTCCAGCACGCGGACGGGTGCTACGGTCCCGGGCCCCGCCGCCGGTATGGTGGCGGGGATCGAGCCGGACAGCGTGGTCCGGTCCCGGCCCACGTGGAGAAGGTTTTCGGGCGATGCGCATTGGTGTCCTGACGTCCGGCGGCGACTGCCCCGGCCTGAACGCCGTCATCCGGTCCGTCGTGCACCGAGCCGTAGTGGACCACGGTGACGAGGTGATCGGCTTCCGGGACGGCTGGAAGGGCCTCCTGGAGTGCGACTACCTCAAGCTCGACCTCGACGCGGTGAGCGGCATCCTCGCTCGCGGCGGCACCATCCTCGGCTCCTCCCGGGTCCGGCCCGAGCATCTGCGTGACGGCGTCGAGCGGGCCAGGGGCCATGTCGCCGAGCTGGGGCTCGACGCGATCATCCCGATCGGCGGCGAGGGCACGCTCAAGGCGGCCCGGTTGCTGTCCGACAACGGTCTGCCGATAGTCGGTGTCCCGAAGACCATCGACAACGACATCGCGGTCACCGACGTCACCTTCGGCTTCGACACGGCCGTCGGGGTCGCCACGGAGGCCCTGGACCGGCTGAAGACCACCGCCGAGTCCCACCAGCGCGTCCTGATCGTCGAGGTCATGGGCCGTCACACCGGCTGGATCGCCCTGCACTCCGGCATGGCCGCGGGCGCCCACGCCATCGTCGTACCGGAACGCCCCTTCGACATCGAGGAGTTGGCCCGCCGCGTCGGCGAACGCTTCGAGGCGGGCAAGCGGTTCGCGATCGTCGTCGCCGCGGAGGGCGCGAAGCCGCGCGCGGGCTCGATGGAGTTCGACGAGGGCGGCAAGGACGTGTACGGCCACGAGCGCTTCGCCGGTATCGCCCGGCAGCTCTCCCTGGAGCTGGAGGAGCGCCTCGGGAAGGAGGCGCGGCCGGTGATTCTGGGGCATGTGCAGCGGGGTGGGACGCCCACGGCGTACGACCGGGTGCTGGCGACCCGGTTCGGGTGGCATGCGGTGGAGGCGGTGCACCGGGGTGAGTTCGGGCGGATGACCGCCCTTCGGGGGACGGACATCGTGATGGTGTCCTTGGCCGAGGCCGTCGAGACGCTCAAGACCGTTCCTGAGGCTCGGTACGCCGAGGCTGAGTGCGTCCTCTGAGGTTGTTTCTTCGGGTGCGGGTCCGTTGTGGCTGGTCGCGCAGTTCCCCGCGCCCCTAAAAGCAAAAGCACCTCGCTGCCCCCGGTTCAAGTCGTGACCGGGGGCGGTTCTACCCTGTTGGGATGGAGCACAGCGGGCACGATGGTACGGACATGGGGCTTTTGCCCTTCACCCTGGCGCGGGGGCTCGGGTGGTCCGCCGATCCGTTCTTTCTGGTCGCCTGTCTTGTCGGGATCGCCCTGTACGCGTGGGGGGTCGTGCGGCTGGCCCGGCGTGGGGACAAGTGGTCCGCCGGGCGGAGCATCTCCTTCGTGCTCGGTGTGCTGACCGTCATGCTCGTCATGTGCACCAGGCTCAACGACTACGGCATGGTCATGTTCAGCGTGCACATGGTGCAGCACATGGTGATCAGCATGGTGTCGCCGATCCTCATCCTGCTCGGTGCGCCGATCACGCTCGCGCTGCGGGCGCTGCCGCCCGCCGCCCGGGGCCGGAAGGGGCCGCGCGAGCTGCTGCTGGCCCTGCTGCACAGCCGGTACATGAAGATCGTCACGCACGCGGCGTTCACCATCCCGCTGTTCATCGCCAGTCTCTACGTCCTGTACTTCACGCCGATCTTCGACTTCCTGATGGGCTCGAAGGCCGGGCACATCGCGATGATGTGTCACTTCCTCGCCGTCGGGCTGATCTTCTTCTGGCCGATCATGGGCGTCGACCCGGGCCCGAACCGGCCCGGGTATCTGATGCGGATGCTGGAGCTGTTCGCGGGCATGCCGTTCCACGCGTTCTTCGGGATCGCGCTGATGATGGCGTCGACGCCGATGGTCGACTCGTACCGGAATCCGCCCGCCTCGCTCGGCATCGACGCGCTGTCCGACCAGAACGCGGCCGGCGGGATCGCCTGGGCCTTCAGCGAGATCCCGACCGTACTGGTGCTGCTGGCGCTGCTCTTCCAGTGGTACGGCTCCGAGCAGCGGCAGGCCAAGCGCCAGGACCGCGCCGCCGACCGCGACGGGGACAAGGAACTTGAGGCGTACAACGCCTATTTGGCCTCGCTGAACGCACGCGGCCGCTGAATCAACTTTTATTCCCCTTGCGTGAAAGGCTTTCGCGTTCAGTAGCATGGGCGTGATGTATCCGCCGGGGGGAGCGGTATGACCTTTCATGCTTTCAGGAAACCTGGGCTTCAGCGGCTTGCCGTCGCACTGTTGTGCGTTCTATTAGCCGGTGGCTGTGACAGACAGGCGCCCGCGCGGGTGGTGAAGGCGGTGGCCGCGGGAGTTCCCTCCCTCGCCCCGTTCTTCGACGAGAGCAGCGGCCTCGGCCATGACGCCCGGATCCGTTCGCAGCCCGCGCACGGCAGCAGCCTGCAGCGCGGCAGCACTCCTGGGCTGTACGGGGGCACGAGGCGACCGACGGTCTGTGACGTCGCCCGGCTGAAGCAGTTCCTCACCGACCCCAGGAACAACAGGAAGGCCCAGGAATGGGCACGTGTGGTCGATATTCCGAGGAGTGGGATTCCCGCCTATCTCGACCGGCTCACTCCTGTTCTCCTGCGCCACGACACCCTGGTGAAGAACCACGACTACATGAAGGGGAAAGCGGTCCCGTACGACGCGCTGCTCCAGGCGGGAATCGCGGTTCTCGTCGACGAGGCGGGAGTTCCCGCCGTGAAGTGTTCATGCGGAAATCCGCTGAAGCCGTTCAAGGGTGCGACGAACCGAATTTCTGTCGAGTTCGGGGACGGCAACAAGAAGTGGAGCGACTTCGACGCCGACGAGGTCGTGCTCGTACGTCCCGCATCCGACAAGGTCGACCGGTTCGCCCTCGTCGACGTGGACGAACCCGAGCGGGGCATCTACCGGCAGACCGGGACCATGGGCGAGGCCGACCAGGTCTTCGACACGCGCGAGCGGCACCCGGTACCGCATCTCGCCGGCCAGACCTTCGGCAGCGCGAGCAGCCGGTTGACCGCTCTGGGCCTGGCAACGGCGTACGACACCAACGGCCTCCCACCACCTGACGCCACCGTCACCGGCTCGACCCCCGGCCCCGGGGCCTCGCTCCCCTTCGGCTCCTACGTCACCCTGACCGTCCACATCGAGTCCGGTACCCCCGACGACGGCAGCGGCGGCGGAACCGGCGGTCCGCCTACGACCACGGGATCCGGGCTGGGTTCGGGCCTGAGTTCGGCACCGGGGTCGGACACCCCGGCCCTCAGCGGGCCCGACCCGTCGACGCCATCGACTCCGTCGACTCCGCCGACAAGTCCCTCGGCGTCTCCGCCGTCGCCCAGTGACGAACCCTCGCCGCCCCCGTCGGAGCCGCCGCCATCCGCTCCCACAC
>NZ_LIQQ01000007.1 GCF_001418565.1 Streptomyces graminilatus
GCGGGCCCGGCGGGCCCGGTCTGCCGCCGGTGCCGGGCATGCTGGGCGACCGCCGGGCCAACGAGGTCTGGTACCGGCTCGACGAGGTCGCCCTCTATCACGCCTCGCCCGAACTGGTCGCCGCGTACCGGGCGATCGGCAAGCACGTCGGCGGCGGCATCGAGCGCGAATTCCGCGCGGTGTGGCAGGAGATGAGCAAGTCACCCGGGTATCCGGACAACTACGCGGAATTCATGGCGCCGATCGAGGAACCCCTGCGGGTGGTGTCGGGCATCCAACTGGACGTCTTCGACAGCCTGTACCGCCCCTGCGACCTCCGGCTCGTGACGGCCTTCGCCTCGTTCGGCCAAGGCGTGCTCTACGACCCGCGCCGCGAGAGCGTCCACTCCCCGGTGCACACCATGGACTCCCTGCCCGGCCGTCCCCCGGTCGGCTATCACACCTGGCACGCCTATATGCGGGCGATGATGCTGCTGGGCATCGACCGGCACCGCTGGGCGGCGTTCGCCCCGCTGAACGCGTACGCCTGGGCCCTCCAGTCGGTGGCCCGGCCCACGACGCAGACACCGAGTCCGCCCCTGCCGCAGCGGACGGTCGTCGAGCTGGCCGCGACCTGGCTGCCGCGCGGGGCGCGCCGCCTCGACGAGGACTTCCAGTCCTTCCCGTATCCGGCGGGCGTCGGCTGACGGTCCCGGGCAGGGGAACGGACGGGTGAGGAGGCGGGCCGAGTCGGCCCGCCCCCTCACCCGTCCGTTCCCGCCGTGTCCTCCCCGCCGGTTCACTCACCGCGCGAGAAGCGGTACGTGGCGACGCTCAGGGCCGCCACCGCCAGGACGGCCACGCAGCCGATCTCGGCGACGACCGGCGGGGTCCAGCCCCACCACTCCGGGCCGGCCGCCCGCCCGCCGAGCCCCGACACCCCCTGGCCCGGCAGGGTGCGGCGCAGCGCGTCGACCGCGTACGTCAGCGGATTGACCCGTACGACGGTGCCCAGCCACCCCGGCAGACCGCTGGCGGGGAACACCGCGCCCGACAGGAACAGCAGCGGCATCATGCACAGCCCCATCACGATCTGGAAGGTCTCGGGGCGCCCCGCGCACACGGCCACCAGCACGCCGAGCGAGGTGAAGGCGAACGCGATGAGCGCCAACTCCAGCAGGACGAGCAGGAGTTCGGGACGGTACGGGACGCCGACAAGGCCCCCGAGGCAGAGCACCGGCACCGCGTAGCCGAGGCCGGCCGTCGCACCGCCGAGACAGATGCCGGTCAGCAGCGGGGGACGGCTCACCGGCGCCACGAGCAGTTGGCGCAGGAATCCGGCCTGCCGGTCCCAGACGATGGACGCGCCCGCGGCCATGGCCGGTGCCTGGACCGCCATCAGGAGCACGCCGGGGAAGAAGAACGCCCGGAAGTCCCGGAAGGCGGCCTGTTCGGCGGGGACCGCCGCGTTCAGACCGGTGCCGAAGACCAGCAGGAACATCATCGGCATGATCACGCTCATGGCGATCCGCAGCCGGTTGCGCGCGAACCGGATCACCTCGCGCTGCCACAGCACGCGCACGGCCCGCAGGTCGGCGGCGACGCGCCCGCGCCGGGCGCCGGAATCCGCGGCTTCGGCGGCTCGGGTGGCTTCGGCGGCTTTCGTGGCTTCGGCGGCTTCATCGGCATCGGCGTCCTGCGGCAGGGCGGACGTACGGAGATCCGTCATGGTCACCTCCTGGGGATCGGTCGGCCCGGGAACACGGTCGCCTCGCTGTCGGCCTCGCGGATGGTCCGGCCGGTGTAGTGCAGGAAGACGTCGTCGAGGGTGGGCGGTGTCACGGTCACCGAGTGGACGGTGACGGGCAGGGCGGCACAGAGCCTCGGCACCCAGGCCGCTCCGTCGGCGACCCGGACCCGTATCCCGTCCTCGCCCGTCGTGGCCTCCAGGCCGAGGTGTTCAGCTACGGCCCGGACGGCCGCCGTGTCGTCGGCGGTGCGCAGGGTGACCACGTCGGAGCCGACAACCGCCTTGAGGGCGGCCGGAGTTCCGTCCACGACGAGCGCGCCTTCATCCATGATGGCGATGCGGTCGCAGTGTTCGGCCTCCTCCAGCTGATGCGTGGTGAGGAAGACGGTGACGTCCCGCTCCTCGCGCAGCCGGCCCAGATACGCCCAGATGGCGGCGCGGGTCTGCGGGTCGAGGCCGGTGGTGGGCTCGTCGAGGAAGAGGACACGGGGGGTGTGCAGCAGCCCGCGGGCTATCTCCAGGCGCCGCCGCATCCCGCCGGAGAAGGTCCGGACGGGGGTGTGCCGGCGCTCGACCAGCTCGACCAGTTCCAGCATGTCCATGATGGCGTCGAGCGCCCGCCGCCTCGGGATGCCGAACAGGTCGGCGTGGAAGCGCAGCGTCTCCATGGCGGTGAGGTCGCCGTCGAGGGTGGACTCCTGGAAGACCAGGCCGATCCGGCGGCGCACCTCGTGCGGTTCGCGCCGTACGTCGTACCCGGCCACCAGGGCCCGGCCGCCGGTGGGCCGCAGCAGGGTGCACAGCATGCCGATGGTCGTGCTCTTGCCCGCGCCGTTGGGACCGAGGAAACCGAAGGTACGGCCGGCGGGCACGGCCAGGTCCAGACGGGTCACCGCCTGCCGGTCGCCGTACGACTTCGTCAGCCCCTCGGTGAGGACGGCGAGGCGCTCGCCGGAGCCGGGGGCACGCGGACCGCTCTCCCTGACCCCGGTGGCCGTGCTCATCGGCGGGCCCCGTCGCGGTGGCGCACGCTCATCACGGTGTGGAACAGCGCCACGTCGCCGGACTCGCCGACCGCCTTCGCCCCGGCCTCCACCCAGGCGTGGGCGCGGAACGGCTGGGTGCGGAACCCGGTGCACCAGTCGGGCCAGCGGCCGTGCAGCCGGCACAGCAGTACGGTGGCCACCGAGCGCTGAAGACAGCCCCGGCCGGCACATCTGCTGCTCACGGTCACCACCGCACCGCGAGCGCTCAGCGCCTCCTCGTGGGTGGCGGCGCGTGCCCCACGGGCGACGGCCTCCAGCACCTGGCGCAGTCGGCGCGGTGGCAGCAGCACCAGCAGACGGGCGACGGCGACAGCCGCCCGCGCGGCCGGCTGTCGCCGCCAGGTGAGCGGGACGCGGGCCTCTCCGACGACCTGCATGCTCATGCGGTCACCACCAGCCGGGCCCGGTCAAGGGCCGCGAGCAGTGTTCGTACGTCCGCCAGGGCCCGTTCGGAGGCGGCGGGGTGCTGCCGGGCCAGCCGGGCGGCCGTGGCCTCGGGGGAAAACCCGTCGAGGAGCAGCCGGAGGGTGGTGGCGCCGGAGCGGTTGAGCTGCCAGTAGCGGCCGGTGCGCTGGTCGAGCAGGACCAGGCCGTCGTCGGTGTCGGTGGCGGTCACATCGGGTTTCAGGACCAGGGTCATCGGGGTTTCTCCAGCCAGGGTCATAGGGTTTCCGCAGCCAGGGGCGCGGCCCAGGGCACGGGTGCCGCGATGGATCGCAGCCAGCCCTCGCAGGCCAGCGTGTTCTCGTACGGGGCGAGTTGCCGGGACTGGGACTTGGGGCTCAGCAGGGCGGTGCGCAGGGCACCGGGATCCACCAGGCCGAGCCGGGACAGGCGCAGGTCGTCGCAGAGGTCCAGCAGGTCGGCGCGGTTGCGGCGCATGCCCTGGAAGGCCTCCGCGCTGAACTCGCCCTTGCTGCGGCGGGCCAGGATCTCCTCGGGCACGATGCCGCGCACTGCCCGGCGCAGCACGGGTTTGAAGTCCCCGCTCACCAGCCGGTCCTCGATGCGGACGGACAGGGCGGCCTCGACGACCCGGTCGTCGAGATAGGGCGCCTCGCAGGCGACGCCCGAGGCGCTCAGCGCGGCATCGAGCCGGCGCACCCCGCTCCCGGTCCGCGTGACGATGTCGAGGCACTGGTGCTGGGCCCGGTCCCGGTGGTGGGGCCGGGGGCGCTCGCGGTCGGCGGTGGCCCGCAGCAGCCGGCGTACGGCGTCCACCGCGTCGGGGGTCGCCCAGGGTGGCAGCCTGGGCTCCCAGCCCCAGGTGAGCAGCGCCTGATCCGGACCGGGCGCCGGATCGGTGAGCCGGCCGGCGGTGGCCCGCAGCCAGGTCGCGTACGAGGCGCTGTCGGCGAGCCCGCGCACCGTGGAGGCCAGGGTCCAGCGGTTGAGCACCCGGAACCGGTGGACGGTGGACAGACTCCCCAGGGGGTGTCCGCGCGCCAGGGACCACAGGCTCGTGGGCAGGACGCCGAACAGTTCGTCGCCGCCGACGCCGAGGAGGTGGCAGTTCGATCCGTCCTCGGCCACGGAGGCGAGCAGGCGTCGCATGTGGGCGCGGTTGCGGGCCCAGGGCAGCGGTCCCTCGTCCTCCCCGGCGCCGGCGGGTGCCGTTTCGAACCAGGTGGGGCCGGTCTCCCCGGCGGCGAAGTGGTGCCGGGCGTCCGGCAGATGGCGGGCGGCGCGCCGGGCCCATTCGGTGTCGTCGTTGGCGAGGTCCAGCGGCTGCCAGTGATGGGTGACGAGATCGGCGCCCACCGCGTCGGCGAGGAAGCAGAGGCTGGTGGAGTCCAGCCCTCCGGACAGATCGGCGCTGAGGGTGGCGCCGGCCCGCGCGGCGACACAGGCGAGCAGGGCCTCCCGGATCCGCTCGGCGGCCTCCTCCCGGGGCGCTTCGGGCTCCGGCGGCTGCCACCAGCGGACCGTACGGGCGCCGCCGTCCGGACCGATCTCCAGCCGGTGGCCCACGCCCAGTTCGGACACCCCCGGCCACACCGGGCGCAGGGACAGGGGCCAGGGCGGGGCCGGTGTCAGCAGGCGCAGCGCGAGCAGCTCCGGGTCGACGGGCGGGGTGCCGTCCCGGGCGGGGCGCACGGGCCCGGTGAGCGGACGCGGCCCGTCGGCCGCCACGGTGACGCCCCGCACCTCGGCGTAGAAGATCTGCCGCGCGGTGGACAGGCTGCCCTGCGCCCGGGTCCATCCGTCGAAGGAGGCGACGAGATGGAAGCAGCCGGGCAACGAGCGGGCCACGGCGTCGAGTTGGCCCAGGGACCGGGCCTCGGCCAGGGCACGCGCGGTGCGGTCCCGGTCCACGGTCGAGCGGCCCAGGACCGCGAGCCGCCGGGCGCCCGCGCTCACCAGGGTCAGCTCCTGGTCCGTCCAACGGCCCACCAGCCAGGGGCGTCCCGAGGCGTGGTGGACCACACGGACACCGGGGTCGCGGGTCAGCGGCTCGGCGACGGCCTGGGCGGCCGGGCTGTCGGGCAGGACGGCGAAGTCCATGTGGGTGTCATCCCTCCGTGCGGGGTGGGCCCGTTCGTCCGGGCGGGTGGGGCCGTACGTCCGCGCGGGGGTCTGTCCGGACGTCCGCGCGGGGCGTTTCCATACATCCGCGCGGGGTGTGCGGACGGGCGCAGGGCGGTGGCAGGGCGGGCGCGGTGGTGGAGCGCGGACGGCCTCCACCACCGGCCTTGGCGGATACGGTCACCCGTACCGTCGGCAGGTCGGCCGGATCAGCCGGATCAGCAGATCCAGGCGGTACCGTCGAACCAGTCCTGCTCCTGGCACGGCCCGAAGGCCATGGTCAGCTCCGCGAAGCCACCGATCTCCACCAGCGTGGGCGGCTCGTAGACGTCGTTCATCTCCATGCTCGTCTTCACCTGCTTCCTTCTTCCCTCTGACGCGATTGCGAACGAGAGGCGGGAGCGAGGCGCGGTCACCGCACTCGCCCCCGCCTCCCCCGAGCCCCTTCACGCTAGGGCGCCCACGGTCCCGGGTGCCTGGGTGCGGTGTCCCGGACGAGTCCTGGAATCCCCAACACCCTTTGATCCAGAGCGGAATGACGGACCATCAGATACCCGTCGGATGCCCGTCGGATGCCCGTCGGGTATCTGCCGGGTATCTGCCGGGTATCCGTCAGACACCCAGGCCGGCGTCCCGGGCTCGTACGGCCGCCTCGACCCGGTCCGCCACCCGGAGCTTGGCGAACACATGGGACACGTGGTTGCGCACGGTCTTCTCGGACAGCACCAGCTCCCGGGCGATCCGGCGGTTGGTGAGGCCGCGCGCGACCATGTCGAGCACCTCGCGCTCCCGCTCGGTGAGTTCGGGAAAGGCGGCCCGCCCGGGCAGGTCGTGCACGGCGGAGAAGTAGCAGCCCAGCCGGTCCGCCACGACCGCGCTGAACACCGCCCCGCCCTGCGCCACCGTGCGCACCCCGCGCACCAGTTCCTCGCCGGGGTCACCCTTGACCATGTAGCCCCGGGCCCCCGCCCGCAGTGCCGCCACGACAGCGTTGTCCTCGGCCGACCCCGAGACGAACAGCACCCGCGGCGCGTCGGGGCGCGCGGGTGTCTCGGCGACGATCGCCCGGGTCGCCTCGATGCCCGAACAGCCGGGCAGCAGCAGGTCCATGAGGACGACATCGGCGACGACGCGCCCGTCCCGCAGCGCCACGACCGCTTCCTCCCCCGTGGCCGCCTCCCCGACCACCTCCAGATCGCGCGCACCCTCCATGACCTGGCGCACACCGGCCCGGAAGAGCGGATGTCCGTCGACGACGAACACCCGCGCCTTCACGGACACCTCCACAAATTCCCCCGTTTTGCCACTTTCTCACTCCATACTGATCACTTATGACCGACACATGCCCATGAGGCAATTTCTGAGTCAACTGTCTTCATTGTTCACACTGGGATCGGCGGCACGGAATCCTTTCGACGTGGGCCGAATCGACGCGCCCGCGCGCGGTTTCCCGACGTCACGCCCGCGCCTAGACTGACGACGCCCAACACGCCCGTTGACCTGCTGGAACGCGGCGGTTGAGCCGAGCCGACGGAGTGAGGAGCGCCCCATGTTCTACTACGTGCTCAAATACGTGCTGCTCGGACCGCTGCTGAGACTTGTCTTCCGGCCCCGGATCGAGGGGCTCGAACACGTACCGTCATCGGGCGCCGCCATCATCGCCGGTAACCATCTGTCGTTCTCGGACCACTTCCTGATGCCCGCGATCCTCAAGCGGCGCATCACCTTCCTCGCGAAGGCCGAGTACTTCACGGGACCCGGTCTCAAGGGACGGCTGACGGCGTTCTTCTTCCGCAGTGCCGGGCAGATCCCGGTGGACCGGTCCGGCAAGGAGGCGGGACAGGCCGCGATCCGCGAAGGGCTCGGGGTGCTGAGCAAGGACGAACTGCTCGGCATCTACCCCGAGGGCACCCGGTCGCACGACGGGCGGCTGTACAAGGGCAAGGTCGGGGTCGCCGTCATGGCTCTCAGGGCACAGGTGCCCGTCGTTCCCTGCGCGATGATCGGCACCTTCGAGGCGCAGCCGCCGGGCAAGGTCATCCCGAACGTCCACCCGGTGGCGATCCGCTTCGGCGAGCCCCTCGACTTCTCCCGCTACCTCGGGATGGAGGACGAGAAGGCGGTGCTCCGGGCCATCACCGACGAGATCATGTACGCCATCCTGAACCTCTCCGGGCAGGAGTACGTCGACCAGTACGCGGCCGACGCCAAGAAGGAGGAGGCCGCGTACTGGTCGACGTA
>NZ_LIQQ01000070.1 GCF_001418565.1 Streptomyces graminilatus
GCTGGACCCGGCGCTGCGGCTGGGGGACGAGGGCCTCGGGCACGGGGACGCCGTGACCGTCGGCGGGCTGGAGCTGCGGGTCGTATCGACGCCGGGGCACACCGCGGACTCGCTGTGCTTCCATCTCCCGGCCGATCGGGCCGTCCTGACGGGAGACACCGTCCTGGGGCGCGGAACGACCGTGGTGGCCCATCCTGACGGCCGCCTGGGGGACTATCTGGACTCCCTGAGGCGGCTGAGGTCCCTGACGGTGGACGACGGCGTGCACACCGTCCTGCCGGGCCACGGGCCCGTCCTGGACGACGCCCAGGGAGCGGTCGAGTTCTACCTCGCCCACCGCGCCCACCGGCTGGCCCAGGTCGAGACAGCGGTCGAGAACGGACTCACCGACCCCGCCGAGGTCGTCGCCCACGTGTACGCGGAGGTGGACCGCTCCCTGTGGCCGGCCGCCGAACTCTCCGTACGCGCCCAGTTGGAGTACCTGCGCGAACACGGCCTCATCTAGGCCCTGTCAGGGCCTGGGCGTCCTTCCGTCGTGCACGCGCGTGCACCCACTTCCGTCACTTCCAGCGGAACACCCGTACCCGGCGCGTCTCACTCACCGCGTGGCACGCGACGGCCAGATGGTCGTTCCAGGCGGCGTACCGTGCCCGGTAGCTGAAGCCGGGCAGTCTGCGTTCCGCGACGACCCGGCCGTCGGCGGGGTCGAGGACGGTCGCCCGGCTGCCGTAGCCGTTGCCCACCAGGAAGTACCCGCGGTGGGCCAGCGGATGGAGCGTACGGCCGTGATCGACGCGCCACTCCCAGAGCTGCTCGCCGGTCGGGACGGAGTAGGCGCGCAGAACCGTGTCGGCGCCCTTCTCGTCCTCGCCGGCGGGGTCGTCCGGTTCCAGGCCGACGGCGAGCGTGTCGCCGACGAGCGCGACGGCCGGCCCGAAGTCCTTGTATCCGTCGGGCAGCTCGACGTACCACTCCGCGCCCTCGCACACCACGTACAGCCGGGGGCGGGAGCGCTTGGCGTGGTTGCGGACGGACAGGACCGGTGGGTCGGCCGCCAGGACGGAGAACTCGTGGCCCCAGCGGTCCGGGAGCGGTCGCTCCCACTGGCGGGCGCCGGTACGGGTTTCGAGGCACCGGACGGTCGGCGGCGCGTCCGCCGTCCCGCCGAGGACGGTCGCCGTCCGCCCGCCGCCGATCGCCACCCCGCGCGCGTGGTCGGCGCCTATGTGCCCCAGCCCGTCCTTCGGCTGCTCACGCGACCAGGCCACCGCCCCGGTGCCGAGGTCGAGCGCGGTGAGGCGGACGTGCGGGGCGCGCTGGTCGCCGTCGTCGTGGTGCAGTACGACGCCCAGGCCGTCGGGGGTGTCCTCGGACACCCGTACGATCACGTCCCGGCCCGGCGGCTGCCAGGTCCAGCGGGGCTCACCGGTCGCCGGTGCGTACGCCGTCACGCGGTCGAAGCGGACCAGGGCCACCGCGTCGTCCGTCGCCCACAGGCCCAGCGGCTCGCCCAGGTCCCGCTGCTCGAACTCGGACTGCCACAGCGTCGGCGCCTCCGGGTCCCGGCGGAACAGTCGCAGCCGGCGCTTCGCGGGTTCCGGCGCCGCCCAGACCGACTCGGGAGCTCTGTCCTGGTGCATCCCACCCACCCCTTGATTCCGTTCGGCATTCCGTTGAGCACGTTCTCGTCACCGACTGGCCCCCGCCCTGGTGAACCCGTTGAACTCGTTGACCCGGTTGAACCGGTTGACCCGGTGAATCCGTTGAACGCGAGAGGGGCCCCGCCATGCGGCAGGGCCCCTCGTACGCGTACGGACGCTCCCGGCTAACGCGAACGCTTCGCGAGCCGCTCCACGTCCAGCAGGATCACGGCCCGCGCCTCCAAGCGCAGCCAGCCGCGGCCCGCGAAGTCGGCGAGCGCCTTGTTGACCGTCTCGCGGGAGGCGCCGACGAGCTGGGCCAGCTCCTCCTGGGTCAGGTCGTGCACCACGTGGATGCCCTCCTCCGACTGCACGCCGAAGCGGCGCGAGAGGTCGAGCAGGGCGCGGGCGACGCGGCCCGGCACGTCGGAGAAGACCAGGTCGGACATCTGGTCGTTGGTCTTGCGCAGGCGCCGGGCGACCGCGCGCAGGAGCGCGGCGGCGACCTCGGGGCGGGCGTTCAGCCAGGGCTGGAGGTCGCCGTGGCCCAGGCCGAGCAGCTTGACCTCGGTCAGTGCGGTGGCCGTGGCGGTACGCGGGCCCGGGTCGAACAGCGACAGCTCGCCGATCAGCTCGCCGGGGCCGAGGACGGCCAGCATGTTCTCGCGGCCGTCCGGGGACGTGCGGTGGAGCTTGACCTTGCCCTCGGTCACCACGTAGAGCCGGTCACCCGGGTCGCCCTCGTGGAACAGGGCGTCACCGCGCGCGAGGGTCACCTCACTCATGGATGCGCGGAGCTCCGCGGCCTGCTCGTCATCGAGCGCCGCGAAGAGCGGGGCGCGCCGCAGAACGTCGTCCACGAGTTCTCTCCTTGTCGACCTGCTCAGGGGATCTTGCTCCCCGCTAACGGGGACCGTGCTCCCCATCTTGCCGGACGGTCCAAACAGTGTGATCTGTCACAAGGATGCCGCACGGGTGCCCCGATCAGTGTGGCGGGGGGCCAATTGGGCGCCGATCTCCAGGGTCCGGGGCGGATGTCAGTGCCGGGCTCTAGGCTGGCCGGGTGTCCAAATTGCCGGTGGGAGCACAGGCCAAGGGGGCTGAGCGGGTGGCCGCGAGGCGTCATTCCGCTGTGGGCGAACAGGGTACGGGTGAGGTCCGGAATGTGGAGAAAGCGGCAGAGGTGATGTCGGTGGAGAAAGCCGCCAAGAAGGTGACCGGGACGCCCGAGAAGGACGGTACGGGCGTGACGGACACCCCGGAGGAGCGGCCCGGACTGCTGCCTGCCGGGCCGGCGAGGAAGGCCGCGCCGACGAGGAGATCTGCCTCGGCGGCGGCGAAGAGGCCGGCGGCGAGGGAGTCGGCCGCGACGAAGAAGGCCCCCTCCGCGAAGGCGGCCACACCCGAGCCGGTCTCCAAGGCTGCCGCCAAGTCGGCCTCCAAGGCCGCCGCTTCTCAAACCGCTGCCCCTAAGGCTGCCGTCTCCAACACCGCCGTCTCTGAGGCCGCTACCGCGAAGCCCGCGTCGAAGGCCGCCGCCTCCAAGACCACGTCCGAGGCCGCCGCCCCGAAATCGGTCTCCAAGGCCGCCTCCTCGAAGCCCGCCTCCAGGGCTGCCGTCTCCAAGACCGCTACCGCGAAGCCCGCCTCCAAGGCCGCCGCCTCCAAAACCCCCGCCCCGAAGCCGCCCCGCGCCGAGTCCCGCACCGCCCTCGTCCGGCGCGCCCGCCGGATCGACCGCGAACTCGCCGAGGTCTATCCGTACGCACACCCCGAGCTGGACTTCGAGAACTCCTTCCAACTCCTCGTCGCCACGGTCCTGTCCGCCCAGACCACCGACCTGAGGGTCAACCAGACGACACCCGCCCTCTTCGCCAAGTACCCCACCCCCGAGGACCTGGCCGCGGCCAACCCCGAGGACGTCGAGGAGATCCTGCGCCCGACCGGTTTCTTCCGGGCGAAGACCAGGTCCGTCATAGGGCTGTCCAAGGCCCTGTCGGAGGAGTTCGGCGGCGAGGTGCCCGGCCGCCTCGAAGACCTCGTCAAGCTCCCCGGCGTAGGCCGCAAGACTGCCTTCGTCGTGCTCGGCAACGCCTTCGGGCGCCCCGGCATCACCGTGGACACGCACTTCCAGCGGCTCGTGCACCGCTGGCAGTGGACGGCGGAGAAGGACCCGGACAAGATCGAGGCCGCCGTCGGCGCGCTCTTCCCCAAGAGCGACTGGACGATGCTCTCCCACCACGTGATCTTCCACGGCCGCCGTATCTGCCACGCCCGCAAGCCCGCCTGCGGCGCCTGCCCGCTCGCGCCGCTCTGCCCGGCGTACGGGGAGGGCGAGACGGATCCGGAGAAGGCGCGCAAGCTCCTGAAGTACGAGAAGGGCGGCTTCCCCGGTCAGCGGCTGAACCCGCCGCAGGCGTACCTCGACGCGGGCGGCATCCCGGCGCCACCACTGGCAGCCGGATGAGGCACACGGTGAGGCCCGGGGCGATGGCCCGGAGCTGTTGGGCATCCACGGAACCAACGGGGCGGCCGCAGGCGTTGAAAGCAGCAGAACGGGGGTGGCGGTGACGCGCGCGAGCGACACACAGGGCGGCGAGGTGACGCTCAGCAAGGACGGCCTGCCCGGCTGGCTCGACCCGGTGGTGCACGCCGTCGAGACGGTCGAGCCGCTCCAGCTGAGCCGCTTCCTGCCGCCCAAGGACGGCGCCGGCCGCCAGTCGGCCGTGCTGATCCTCTTCGGCGAGGGTGAGGCGAAGGCCGCAAACAGCGTCGAAGGTGATGGCGGTGGCGGCGAGCCCGAGCTGCTGCTCATGGAGCGGGCCAGTTCGCTGCGCTCCCACGCCGGTCAGCCCTCCTTCCCCGGTGGCGCCCTCGACCCCGAGGACGGCGATCCGCAGGGCGACGGTCCGCTGCGGGCCGCGCTGCGCGAGGCCGAGGAGGAGACCGGGCTCGATCCGGCGGGCGTCCAGCTCTTCGGCGTACTGCCCAAGCTCTACATCCCGGTCAGCGGCTTCGTCGTCACACCCGTGCTGGGCTGGTGGCGCGAGCCGACACCGGTCGGGGTCGTCGATCCGAACGAGACCGCCCGGGTCTTCACGGTCCCCGTGGCGGATCTCACGGATCCGGCGAACCGTGCCACCGCCGTACACCCGAGCGGTCACAAAGGTCCGGCATTTCTGGTCGAATCTGCCCTTGTGTGGGGTTTCACGGCAGGGATCATCGACCGCCTCGTGCACTACTCGGGCTGGGAGCGCCCGTGGGACAGAAACAAGCAGGTCCCGCTGGACTGGCGCGCGTGACAGGGTGGGCCTCGTGCTGTGATTTCCGGGGGACGACCCCCGGACCCCCGGCCCGGAAAGCGACCGGAATGACGAGGCGAGGCTCGAAGCAGTGGCAGTGAACGTGCTGGACATCTTGTTGCTGGTCGCCGCCGTGTGGTTCGCGGTCGTGGGCTACCGCCAGGGCTTCGTCGTCGGCATCCTGTCGGTGATCGGCTTCCTCGGCGGCGGTCTCGTCGCCGTCTATCTGCTGCCCGTCGTCTGGGACGGCGTGACCGACGAGGCCCAGGTGAGTACGACCGCCGCCGTCGTCGCGGTCGTCATCGTGATCGTCTGCGCCTCCGTCGGCCAGGCCCTGACCACCCACCTCGGCAACAAGCTGCGCAGATTCATCACCTGGTCGCCCGCCCGCGCCCTCGACGCGACCGGCGGGGCCCTCGTCAACGTCGTCGCGATGCTCCTGGTCGCCTGGCTGATCGGCGCCGCCCTCGCGCAGACCACGATGCCCACGGTGGGCAAGGAGGTCCGCGGCTCCAAGGTGCTGGCCGGGGTCCAGGAGGTGCTCCCCTCGGACGCCGACACCTGGTTCCGGGACTTCACCTCGGTCCTCGCGCAGAACGGCTTCCCGCAGGTCTTCAGCCCGTTCTCCGACGAGCCCATCAAGGAGGTGGACCCGCCCGACCCCGCGCTCGCCAACAGCGCGGTCGCCGTCAACGCCCAGCGGTCCATCGTCAAGGTCGTGGGCACCGCCCAGAGCTGCGGCAAGGTCCTGGAGGGCACCGGCTTCGTCTTCGGCCAGCGACGTGTGATGACCAACGCGCACGTGGTCGGCGGCGTCGACGAGCCCACCGTCCAGATAGGCGGCGAGGGCAGGAAGTACGACGCGAAGGTCGTCCTCTACGACTGGGAGCGCGACATCGCCGTACTCGACGTGCCCGATCTGCGCGCGCCCGTGCTGCGGTTCTCGACCGAGGACGCGAGCAGCGGGAAGAGTGCGATCGTCGCCGGCTTCCCGGAAAACGGGTCGTACGACGTACGTCCCGCGCGCGTGCGCGGTCGCATCACGGCCGACGGACCGGACATCTACCACCGCGGCACGGTCCGCCGCGATGTCTACTCCCTGTTCGCGACCGTCCGTCAGGGCAACTCCGGCGGCCCGCTGCTCACGCCCGACGGTCGGGTGTACGGGGTGGTCTTCGCGAAGTCCCTCGACGACCCCGACACCGGTTACGCGCTCACGGCGGACGAGATCCAGGACGACATCGCTCAGGGGCGCACCGCCAACCAGCAGGTGGACAGCGACAACTGCGCGCTCTGAGCGGGTGCCCTCTTGGGGCGGACCCCGACGGACGAGTCCCGTACGGCGAATCCCGTACGGGACTCGGTGGCTCGGTGGCCCGGCGGTTCAGGGGCGGGGGTGGCGCAGGCGCATCGAGACCCAGCGGGCCCTACGGCGCAGGATGCGCGGGATTCCCACCCTCAGATCGGTTCCCGCGAGGTGCGGGGAACCTCCCTGGTGGGAACTCGGGCCGTGGCCCGAGCGGCGATTGCGTGCTACTTCGTTGTAGTCGTGCGTCCAGCCCATACCCCGACGTCTGCCCCTGCCCCAAGGTCGATAACCGCCCCCCGGGCCCCCAATTGGCCTATGCGCCGGGCAATTGGCTGTTCGTCGTACGGCTGTTCCATCTCCCGTGTACCGGACGTGTCGGTCCCGTCACCTGTCCGGTTCGGGGTCCTTCAGCCAGTTGACCAGTTCCGTCGAGAAGGCGACCGGATCCTCCTCGTGCGGGAAGTGCCCCAGCCCGTCGAACAGGCGCCAGCGGTACGGCGCCTCCACGTACTGCCCGGAGCCGGCCGCGCTGCGTGTGCGCAGTACGGGATCGAGCGAGCCGTGCAGATGCAGCGTCGGCACCCGCACCGGCCGCTTCATGCGCCGGTTGAACTGGATGCCGTCCGGACGGGCCATCGAGCGGACCATCCAGCGGTACGGCTCGATCGCACAGTGCGCGGTGGACGGTACGCACATGGCCCTGCGGTACGTCTCCACCGCCTCGTCGTCGGGCAGCCGGGGCCCCGACCAGTCCCGGATCAGCCGCCCGACGAGCGCCCCGTCGTCCGCGACGAGCTGCCGCTCGGGGAGCCAGGGCCGCTGGAACCCCCAGATGTAGGACGCGGCGGCGGTCTGCCTGACGTCGGAGAGCATCGCCGACCGCCAGCGCCGGGGATGCGGCATCGAGGAGACCACGAGCCGCCGGACCAGCTTGGGGCGCATCACCGCGGCCGTCCACGCCAGGTATCCGCCCAGGTCATGGCCGACCAGCGCGGCATCGGGCTCGCCCAGGGACCGTACGACGCCCGTGATGTCGAGGGCCAGGTTCGCGGGGTCGTAACCCCGTGGCGTACGGTCGCTGCCTCCCACGCCCCGCAGGTCCATGGCGACGGCCCGGAAACCGGCGTCGGCGAGGGCGGCCAGTTGGTGCCGCCAGGTCCACCAGAACTGCGGGAACCCGTGCACGAGCATGACCAGCGGCCCGTCGCCCAGCTCGGCGATGTGGAACCGGGCGCCGTTCGCGGCGACGTCCCGGTGGATCACCTCGCGCCCGCCGGGCAGGTCGAGCCGTACGGCGGAGGCGTGCTGCGCCGATGAGGGGTGCGCCGGGGGTGTGGCGGGGTCCGTCATGAGGTCGAGCGTGCCACAACCTCGACCGAGTCACTCACCGGGGCGGGCCGGGGGTGTGGCTTGGCGTTCTGGAGGACGCCCGCCGTCTCCTTCATGGACGCGGCGACCTTCTGCGGGCCCTTGCCCTTCTTCGCCTTCTTCGCGAAGACGACGCCGACCAGCACGAGGAGGACGGCGAGGAGGACGTTCGCGGCGAACGACAGCAGGAAGCAGACCGCGAGATTCCAGTGGCTCCAGGTCCGAATGGCGTACGCGAGCGCGAAGTTGAGCATCGGCAGCGAGAACAGCAGTACGGTCGCGGCCACCGTGAACGCGCCCCCGCTCGTCACACCGCGCTTCACGTCCTGCTTGAGCTGGGCTTTCGCCAGCGCGATCTCGTCGTGCACCAGCGCGGACATCTCGGTCGTCGCCGAGGCGAACAACTGGCCGATGCTGCGTTCGGCGCCGACCGGGCTGCCGTCGGGTGCGCTCATCGAGATCTCCCTGGTGTCATGGTTGTCTTGGTCTTCTTGCTCGGACGTCTCAACGTACGTGCCTGGCCCGCACACCTGACCGGGTGTCCGACCAGCCTGCCCGACGTCTGCGTGTCTGTCAGATCATGCCGGACCGTCACCCTCGTCGCCCGCCCCGCCCGCCACTTCGGCAAGCCGGTCCCGCTCGGCGGCCTCCAGTTCGGCGGCCCTGAGCGCGGCGATACGCCGGTGTTCGGCCGCCTTCCCCTCGAGGATGCCGGCCATGCGCAGGTGGTACGCCGGATCGTCCTCCTCGTAGATGTCGGGGATGCCGTCGAGGTCGTCGTCGCGCTCCTCCGCCTCCCAGAGCCTGCGGTATCTGGCGTTCCGCATCTTCAGCAGTACGGTCGCGGCGAGCGCGGCGATGAAGGAGCCCGTCAGGACGGCGGCCTTGACCTCGTCGGTGAGCACGGGGTCGCCGACGAACGCGAGTTCGCCGATCAGCAGCGAGACGGTGAACCCGATCCCGGCGAGCGAGGCGACGGCGAAGACATCGGCCCAGGCCAGGTCGTCGCTGAGCGAGGCCCGGGTGAAACGTGCCGTCAGCCAGGTCCCGCCGAAGATCCCGAGCGTCTTCCCGACGACGAGACCGAGCACGACCCCGAGCGTCTCGGGCCGCGTGAACACCTCGCCCAGCACCCCGCCGGACACCGAGACCCCGGCGCTGAACAGGGCGAACAACGGCACGGCGAGCCCGGCCGACAGGGGCCGCACCAGATGCTCGACCCGCTCACCGGGCGAACGCTCCTCCCCGTCGCCGGTCCGGGTCGTGCACCGCAGCATCAGGCCCATCGAGACACCGGCGATGGTGGCGTGGATGCCGCTGTTGTACATCAGCCCCCAGATGACGAGCGCGAGCGGCACATACACGTACCACCCGCGTACGCCCTTGCGCAGCAGCAGCCAGAAGACGGCGAGGCCGACGAGCGCGCCGCCGAGCGCGGCGAAGTTCAGGTCGGCGGTGAAGAAGACCGCGATGATCAGGATGGCGAACAGGTCGTCGACCACGGCGAGCGTCAGCAGGAACGCGCGCAGGGCGCCCGGCAGGGACGTACCGATGACGGCGAGCACCGCGAGCGCGAAGGCGATGTCGGTGGCCGTGGGCACGGCCCACCCGGCGAGCGAACCACCGCCGGTGACATTGGTGAGGGTGTAGACGAGCGCCGGTACGGCCATTCCGCACAGGGCGGCGGCCACGGGCAGCGCGGCGGCCCTCGGGTCACGCAGATCCCCGGCGACGAGTTCGCGCTTGAGTTCGATACCGGCGACGAAGAAGAAGATCGCGAGGAGTCCGTCGGCGGCCCAGTGCTGGAGGGAGAGGTCGAGCCCGAGGGCGGCCGGCCCGACGTGGAAGTCGAGGACGGCCTCGTAGCTGCCCTTGATCGGGGTGTTCGCCCAGATCAGCGCGGTGATCGCGGCGACCAGCAGCAGCACCCCACCGACGGTCTCGGTCCGCAGCGCGTCCGCGACGTACGTCCGCTCGGGCAGCGAGAGCCGCCCGAGGAACTTGCGGTTGGCGTTGCGGGGAGCGGCCACGGGGATTCCTCCGGTCGATAGGCAGCATGAAACGCATGCCGACCAGACTTCCCGGCGCACCTTGAGTATCGATCCGCATCGATCCATGTCGTTTGGTACGGATCTTGTCGCGCTGTTGACGCGATCTTTAGCCTACCTAAGATGCGCGGGATGCGCCGCCCGGAGGAACCCTCGTCCTCTGTTCCTAGTCCTCGCTGCCCGCCGCGGGCAGTTTCGTCTGGATGAGGTCCATGACGGTGGAGTCGGTCAGTGTGGTCACGTCACCCAGTTCCCGGTTCTCGGCGACGTCGCGCAGCAGGCGGCGCATGATCTTTCCGGAGCGGGTCTTGGGAAGCTCCGCGACCGGCAGGATGCGCTTGGGCTTGGCGATCGGGCCGAGGACGTCACCGACGTGGTTGCGCAGTTCGGCTACGAGGGTGTCGGTCTCGGAGGCGGTGCCGCGCAGGATGACGAAGGCGACGATGGCCTGCCCGGTGGTCTCGTCGGCGGCACCCACGACGGCGGCCTCGGCGACCGACGGGTGGGACACCAGCGCCGACTCGACCTCCGTCGTCGAGATGTTGTGCCCGGAGACGAGCATGACGTCGTCCACGCGCCCGAGCAGCCAGATGTCGCCGTCGTCGTCCTTCTTGGCGCCGTCACCCGCGAAGTACTTGCCCTCGAACCGGGACCAGTAGGTGTCCAGGAACCGCTGGTCGTCGCCCCAGATGGTGCGCAGCATGGACGGCCACGGCTCGGTCAGCACCAGGTAGCCGCCGCCCCCGTCGGGCACCTCACGGGCCTCGTCGTCGACGACCGTCGCGGAGATACCGGGCAGCGCCCGCTGCGCGGACCCCGGCTTGGTCTCGGTCACACCGGGCAGCGGGGAGATCATCATGGCGCCGGTCTCGGTCTGCCACCAGGTGTCGACGATCGGCGTCACATCGGCACCGATGTGCTTGCGGTACCACATCCACGCCTCGGGGTTGATCGGCTCGCCCACCGACCCCAGCACCCGGAGGGAGGAGAGGTCGAACTTGGCGGGGATGTCGTCGCCCCACTTCATGAACGTACGGATCGCGGTCGGCGCCGTGTAGAGGATCGTCACCCCGTACTTCTGGACGATCTCCCAGAAGCGGCCCTGGTGCGGGGTGTCCGGCGTGCCCTCGTACATGACCTGGGTCGCGCCGTTGGCCAGCGGCCCGTACACGATGTACGAGTGCCCGGTGACCCAGCCGACGTCGGCCGTGCACCAGTAGACGTCGGTCTCCGGCTTGAGGTCGAAGACGGCGTGGTGGGTGTAGGCGGCCTGGGTGAGGTAGCCGCCGGAGGTGTGCAGGATGCCCTTGGGCTTACCCGTCGTACCGGAGGTGTAGAGGATGAACAGCGGCTGCTCGGCCTCGAACGCCTCGGGGGTGTGTTCGGTGCTCTGCCGCTCGACGACCTCGTGCCACCACACGTCCCGGCCCTCGTGCCACTCGACGTCCTGGCCGGTGCGGCGGACGACGAGCACGTGCTCCACGTTGTCGACGCGTTCGACGGCCGCGTCGACGGCGGGCTTGAGCGCGGACGGCTTGCCGCGCCGGTAGCCGCCGTCGCTGGTGATGACGATCTTGGCGTCGGCGTCCTGGATGCGGGTGGCGAGCGCGTCCGCGGAGAACCCGCCGAAGACGACGGAGTGCGCGGCGCCGATACGGGCGCACGCCAGCATCGCGATCGCCGTCTCCGGGATCATCGGCATGTAGACGGCGACCCGGTCGCCCTTCTCGACCCCCAGCTCCAGCAGGGCGTTTGCGGCCTTGGAGACCTCGTCCTTGAGCTCGGCGTAGGTGATCGCGCGGCTGTCGCCGGGCTCCCCCTCGAAGTGGATGGCGACCCGGTCACCGTGGCCCGCCTCGACATGGCGGTCGACGCAGTTGTACGCGACGTTGAGGCTGCCGTCCTTGAACCACTTGGCGAACGGCGGGTTCGACCAGTCCAGCGTCTCGGTCGGCTCGGTGGCCCAGGTCAGCCGGCGGGCCTGCGCGGCCCAGAAGCCGAGCCGGTCAGCCTTGGCCTGTTCGTACGCCTCCGCCGTGACGTTGGCGTTCGCGGCCAGCTCGGCGGGTGGCGCGAACCTGCGCTCCTCCTTGAGCAGGTTGGCCAGGCTTTCGTTGCTCACGACATCTCCCTTGCGATGCTTTGCCGGGGCGGCCGTTGTGTCTTCCGTTGTGTCCCAGGCCACAGCTCATCAGACCGGAGGGCCCGCTGACAAGGGCCGACCCGAAATTGGTTTAGACCTTTCGGTCTTCCCGGGTCGCTCTTGCCGGCGGGCCCCTCCGTGGGGGGACAATCAAGGTCACGTACGCGACGCTCGCCCGGTTCACTGCCTTTCCGTCAGGCGGACAACCCGGCCGCCCGCACATGATCGAACACCTGGTCGCCGTCCACCGCCCCGGTGAGCAGATACGCCTGTGCCTCGCCCACGTGGAAATACATCCCCTGCAGTTCGAGGACACCCTCCCGCAGCGCCCGCGCGACCGACTCGTGCGCCCGGAGATGCTCCAACTGCTGGACCACATTGGTCAGGCAGAGCTGCTCGACCGTGTCGGCGGGCGCCCGCCCGGCGAGCCGCGTCCAGGGCCGGTTCTTCGCGGTCATCCGCTCCAGGCTCGGCAGCCCGTGCCGCAGCCACCGTCTGAGCGGCGTCCGCGCCTCGCCGGGCTCCATGGCCAGCAGCGCCTGCATGGCCCCGCACCCGGAGTGCCCGCACACCGTGATGGAACGCACCTTCAGTACGTCCACCGCGTACTCGATCGCCGCCGCCACCGAGTCGTCCCCGCTCTCCTCGCCGGGGCGCGGCACCAGGTTGCCGACGTTCCGTACGACGAACAGGTCGCCGGGACCACTGGAGGTGATCATCGACGTGACGAGGCGCGAGTCGGCGCACGTCAGGAACAACTGCGAGGGCTGCTGCCCCTCACGCGCCAGCCTGGCCAGCTCACCGCGCACCAGCGGCGCGGTGTTCCGCTGGAACGCGCTGATACCGCGCGCCAGTTGCTGCCCGCTCGGCTCGACGGCACCGAACGGTCCCGTGGAGCCGACCGGACCGGCCTGACCGGACGCACCGGCCTGACTGGACGCACCGGCCTGACCGGACGCACCGGCCTGACCGGACGAGCCGGGGGACCCGGTGAATCCAGGAGACCCGTGCGACCCGGGTGACCAGGTGGGGCCGCGCTTCCCGACGAGCCCGTCCGCCCGCTCCCCGCGTCCGGGTCCGGACTCGGGGCCCTCGCACTGGTGGTTGCGCCAGGGTGTCCAAGGCCGGCAGCGGCAGTCGGAGGCGTCGGCGGGCTCGGCGATACGTGTCCCCGCCCGGCCGGTCACCTCCACGGTGCCGCCCTGCGCGGTGTGCGTGTTCTGCCAGTGCTGCAACGATTCGTACGCCGCGTGGTCCATGAACGACCCGTCCAACTCCACGACGGCGTCGGCCCCCTGGGGCACGAGGTGCAGGGTCCGGCTGAGCCGGGGCACGGCGAGGAACGTCAACTGGCCTCGGACGCGTACGTAATGGGTTCCTCCTGTCCTGTCGTCTGTTCTGTCGTCTCTCACTTCGTGGGTGATGCGGGTGCGGGCGAGGCGGTTCAGGGCGACGGCGACGGCGACCGCGACGCCCAGCACCACTCCTTCGAGGACGCCGAGAACGACGACGCCCAGGGTCGTCACCGCGTAGACCAGGACCTCGCGGTGGCGAGTCACCGTGCGAATGTGGTGCAGGGACACCATCTGGATGCCGACGGCCATCACCAGGGCGGCGAGTGAGGCGAGCGGGATCAGCTCCAGGATCGGAACCATCAGCAGCGCGGCGACTACTACGAAAACGCCGTGCAGCATCGTGGAGTTCCGGCTCACGGCACCGGCTTGAACATTCGCCGAACTCCGCACGGCCACCCCCGCGACCGGCAGCCCGCCGAGCACCCCGGACACGACGTTGGCGGCGCCCTGTCCGAGCAGTTCACGGTTCAGGTCGGAGCGGCCGACGCGGGCCGAGGCCCCCGACCGCCCCGTTCCGCCGGCCAGCAGCTCGGGCCGGGAGGCCACGAGTTTGTCCACGGCGACCGCGCCGAGCAGCGACTGCACGCTGCACACCAGCGTGGTGGTGAGCACGGCGGCGGCGATGCCGAGCACGGGCCCTTCGGGCAGGCCGGCCAGTGCGTGGCTGCGCCAGGACGGCAGGTCGACCATGGGCAGGGTCAGTCCGGCGAGCGCGGCGGTGAGCGTGGCGCCGCTGACGGCCACGAGCGCGGCCGGCACCTTGCGCAGCACGCCCCCCACCCGGCCGGGAATCCGCGGCCAGGCCAGCAGCAGGGTCAGGGTCAGCAGGCTCATCGACACGGCGGCGGGCTGGAGTCCGGCCAGCTGGGCGGGCAGCGCCCGGATGTTGTCGAGGACCGAGCTCTCCGGCGTACCCCCGAGGACGATGTGCAGTTGGGCGACGGCGATGGTCACGCCGATCCCGGCGAGCATGCCGTGGACGATGGCGGGGCTGACGGCGAGCGCAGTGCGGGCCACGCGCAGGCAGCCGAGAGCGAGTTGGACGAGCCCGGCGAGGACGGTGACGGCACAGGTCGTCCGCCATCCGTACCGCTGGATGAGGTCGGCGGTCACGACGGTGAGCCCGGCGGCGGGGCCGCTCACCTGGAGCGGGGAGCCGCCGAGCCGTCCGGCGACGAGTCCGCCCACGGCGGCGGCGACCAGGCCCGCCTGGAGCGGGGCGCCGGTGGCCAGGGCGATGCCCAGGGAGAGGGGCAGGGCGATCAGGAAGACCGCGATGGAGGCCGACACATCGGCGCCCGCGAGGCGGAAGCGGCGAGGTGGGGCCGGTGGCGGTGGGGGGCTGTGGGGCTGGTGCATGCGCTCCGTCCGAGTCGGGTCGGGGGCGCGAGTGGGTACGCAGGCAGACATGTTTCCCGTCTCCTCCGGGGCAGCGCGGTCGCGGAACAGGTGGTCCCCCCGTCGATGGCGGGGGGCGGGTCGCGGCCGTGGGTCACGGCGTGCAAGCGGCGGGATTCAACGCTCGGTAAATGGATCGTAATGCACAGTAAAGTGCGTGTATGTATTTTCCGGGCAAATGGGTCAGTAAATCACTCCGGGGGGTGAACTGAACTTTTCATCGGCTTGTCGTACTAATTCCTTCTCGGGCTCCGTGCGACCTTGACGGCGCCGCGCCCGAAAGCGCCGGCCCGAACGAAGGAAGAGGTGGGCGGAGATGGCCGTCACCAAGAGGATCACCGCGGGCGTCGTGGCCGTCGCGGCCTGCGCCGTGTCACTCGCCGGCTGCGGCGCGGGAACCACCGGCTCCTCCGGCGCGAAGGAAGGCGCGGCCGGTGCCAAGAAGGCGGCGCCGGCCCCGGCCCCCAGGAGCGCGGCCCGGCTGATCGGCGACGGCTCCACCGCCTACACCGGAGCCCAGCCCTACCAGCCCAGGCCCGAACGGCTCAAGCCGGGCCAGAAGCCGCCCCAGTTCGTCGTCTTCTCCTGGGACGGCGCGGGTGAGGACAGTCAGCGGCTGTTCTCCCGTTTCCGCAAGGTGGCCAAGGCCAACAAGGCGGCGATGACGTACTTCCTGAGCGGCGTGTACATGCTCCCGGAGGACAAGCGCGACCTCTATCGGCCGCCCCGGCACTCACCGGGCCGCTCCGACATCGGCTTCAACGACGAGCGGGGCATCGCCGACACCGTGAGGCAACTGCGGCTCGCCTGGCTGGAGGGCAGCGAGATCGGCACGCACTTCAACGGCCACTTCTGCGGCAGCGGGGGTGGGGTCGGCGAGTGGTCGGTGGAGGACTGGAAGGACGAGATCGCCCAGGCGAAACGTTTCGTTGAGTCCTGGAAGACCAACACGGGCATGAAGGAGGCGTCCCCGCTGCCCTTCGACTACGAGAAGGAANNGAAGGAACTCGTCGGCGCCCGCACACCCTGCCTGGAAGGGCAGAAGAACTTCATGAGCGCGGCCCGCGAGCTGGGCTTCCGCTACGACACGAGCGGCGTCAACGAACAACTGTGGCCCGCGAAGAAGCAGGGTCTGTGGGACCTGTCCATGCAGCTCGTCCCGATGCCCGGCCACAAGTACGAGACGCTGACCATGGACTACAACTTCTACATGAACCAGTCCGGGGCACGCGCGGGCGCCGAGGCCCGGCACGAGTACTGGGGCGACCAGTACCGCGACGGCCTCCTCAAGGGCTTCGAACGCGCCTACGACGGCAACCGCGCCCCCCTGCTCATCGGCAACCACTTCGAGTCCTGGAACGGCG
>NZ_LIQQ01000700.1 GCF_001418565.1 Streptomyces graminilatus
GGAGGTCGGCGTCGATCACCTTGGCCGCGAAGAGGTCCGTCGCCTCGCTGTCGTCGCTCACGGAGTTGTGGTACGACACCACCCGTTCGAAATCGACCAGGAGACGGTCGGCGGCGTCCGTCGACTCCACCTTCCAACGGCAGCCCACCTTGCGGTCCGTGTTGTAGGTGAGGGTCGACTCGCCGTCGTACGCCTCCGCGCGCTGCTCCTCGTCCGGGATCCGGGCGATGCCGGGCAGCAGCGAGTCCAGGGTGTCGTGGCCGACCGAGGCGCAGGGTTCGGGGAGCGTGCGGTACCGGCCGGGCTCGCCCGCGGCGGCCGTGGTGCCCGACTCGCCGGGCTTGGCGTCCTCGGCGGTGTCACCGCTGCCCGAGCCGCCGGTGCAGCCGGCCAGCAGCGCCGCGAGGAGGGCGGCGACGCCGGGTACGTAGGCCTTCCGCTGCACGGTCGGGTTCCTCTCGACGATCTTCGTGGACGGTGCTCGGTCCAGTGTCCCCGCTGCTTAATCACTTGCCGCACAGGGGCGTCACCGGCAGACAATGTGTATCGCACGCACCACCGTGAACGCCGGTCCGTCATCCCTTTCGTTGACCTTGGCGCCGGTATTGCGATTAAAGACTTTTGTTGGATTTTCGGGGGATGGGGAAGAAATGTCGTACGTGGAAGTACCGGGCGCGAAGGTGCCCATCCGTATGTGGGCCGACCCGGCGTCGGTCGAGGACGTCGCGATGCAGCAGTTGCGCAACGTGTCGACCCTGCCGTGGATCAAGGGCCTCGCGGTCATGCCGGACGTCCACTTCGGGAAGGGCGCGACGGTCGGCTCGGTCATCGCGATGCAGGGTGCGGTGTGCCCGGCGGCGGTGGGGGTGGACATCGGCTGCGGGATGTCGGCGGTCAGGACGTCGCTGACGGCCAACGACCTTCCGGGGGACCTGTCCCGGCTGCGGTCGAAGGTGGAGGAGGCGATTCCGGTGGGGCGGGGGATGCATGACAGTCCCGTGGATCCGGGGCGGCTGCACGGGTTTGCCACTGCTGGGTGGGACGGCTTCTGGGGGCGGTTTGACGGGGTCGCGGATGCGGTCAAATTCCGTCACGATCGTGCCGAAAAGCAGATGGGCACGCTTGGATCAGGAAATCATTTTGCAGAAGTTTGCATAAGTGATCAAGGTGCCGTCTGGCTCATGCTCCACTCCGGTTCCCGGAACATCGGCAAGGAGCTGGCCGAGCATCACATCGGCGTGGCCCAGAAGCTTCCGCACAATCAGGGGCTGATCGACCGGGACCTCGCGGTTTTCGTCGCGGACACCCCGCAGATGGGGGCCTACCAGAACGACCTCTACTGGGCTCAGGAGTACGCCAAGTACAACCGGTCGATCATGATGGCCCTCTTCAAGGACGTGATCCGCAAGGAGTTCAAGAAGGCCGGGGTGACCTTCGAGCCCGAGGTGAGCTGCCATCACAACTACGTGAGTCGCGAGCGCTACGAGGGCATGGACCTGCTCGTCACGCGCAAGGGGGCGATCAGTGCCCGGGCCGGCGAGTACGGCATCATCCCGGGCTCCATGGGCACGGGTTCGTACATCGTGAAGGGCCTCGGGAACGAGAAGGCCTTCAACTCGGCGTCCCACGGCGCCGGTCGGCGCATGAGCCGCAACGCGGCGAAGCGGCGCTTCTCGACACAGGACCTGGAGGACCAGACGCGGGGCGTGGAGTGCCGCAAGGACTCCGGGGTCGTGGACGAGATTCCCGCCGCGTACAAGCCGATCGAGCAGGTCATCGACCAACAGCGGGACCTGGTGGAGGTCGTGGCGAAGCTGAAGCAGGTCGTCTGTGTGAAGGGCTGACAGCAATGGCCCACGCCCCTGTTCGAGGCGTGGGCCAATGGTCATCGATCATGGGTCATGGGTCATTTGGGGGCGTGCTTCACCGCGTAGATCATCACGAATGCCACCAGGTGGATGCCGAAGAGGAAGTACGCGAGGTAGTACCAGACGTAGCGTTCGCGTTTCTTCTCCAGGGCCAGGAGTTGCTGTTCCTGCTCCCGGGCCTCCCGGTCTCCGGCGTTCGGTTCCTTCGGTTCCGCCGCCTTCTCCGCTTTCTCCGCGTCGTCCGGCATTACGCCTCCCTGTGGACCTTCGAGTTCGACGCCTGGGCGCGGGGGCGGACCACCAGGAGGTCGATGTTGACGTGGCTCGGGCGGGTCACCGTCCAGGTGATCGTGTCCGCCACGTCGTCCGCCGTGAGGGGCTCGGCCACGCCCTGGTAGACCTTGGCCGCCCGTTCCGTGTCGCCGGAGAAGCGGGTCAGGGCGAACTCGTCCGTCTTCACCATGCCCGGCGCGATCTCGATCACCCGGACCGGGGTGCCGACGATCTCCAGGCGCAGGGTCTCGGCGAGGACGTGGGCGCCGTGCTTGGCGGCGACATAGCCGCCGCCGCCCTCGTACGCGGCGTGACCGGCGGTGGAGGAGACGATCACGACAGTGCCGTCACCGCTCGCCGTCAGGGCGGGGAGGAGCGCCTGGGTGAGGTTGAGGGCGCCGATGACGTTCGTCTCGTACATCTGGCGCCAGTCGGCCGGGTCGCCGGTGGCCACCGGGTCGGCGCCGAGTGCGCCGCCCGCGTTGTTGACGAGGACGCCGATCGTCTTGAAGGCGGTCGCGAACTCGTCGACCGCCGTGCGGTCGGTGACATCCAGGGGGTACGCCGTGGCCTGGCCGCCCGTCGCGTTGATCTCCTCGGCCAGCGCCTCGATACGGTCCTTGCGGCGGGCCGTCAGGACGACCCGGTAGCCGGCGGCGGCCAGTCGGCGGGCCGTCGCCGCGCCGATTCCGCTGCTCGCGCCGGTCACTACGGCGATGCGGGAGGCGGCGGACGGGGCGGCGGCGGTGGCCATGGGGCTGCTCCTCGGGGTGTGCGGGGTGCTTGGGGTGCTCGGGTGCGGTGTTCAGGATAGGCAGGCGCCGGTGGTGGGCAATTGGGGCGGGTGTTCCTCGGCGACCTAGGCGGATCACGTTTCCGGGGCAACCTGGGCTGCCGCCCGACGAGTCGGCCAGAGAGAGCCGGTTCGGTTCGGTTCAGTGCTGTTCGTGCGATTTAGTCGCCCCGCGGCGCGTACATGATCACCGCCATGCCCGCGAGGCAGATCAGCGCGCCCGTCACGTCCCACCGGTCCGGGCGGTAGCCGTCCGCCACCATGCCCCAGGCCAGTGAACCGGCGACGAATACTCCGCCGTACGCGGCCAGGATGCGGCCGAACTCCGCGTCGGGCTGGAGGGTGGCGACGAAACCGTACGCGCCCAGGGCCAGTGCGCCCGCGCCGATCCACATCCAGCCGCGGTGCTCCCGTACGCCCTGCCAGACCAGCCACGCGCCGCCGATCTCCAGCAGTGCGGCGAGGATGAACAGGCCCGCGGAGCGGAGGACCGGTGACAGTGACAGGGGCAGCGGCATGGGCGCAGCCTCGCATGTCCGTTCATCTGTCCTCGTGCCCGTCCGTTCACCGTCACCTGTTGGAGGGCGCCTGTCGAGTGCGTCGCGTGGGATACATCGCTTCGACGACGGTGTGTGTCTGTCTTCCAGGCGAGGAGTGGGTGTCGTGGGTATGCGGTTTAGGGTGCGTGGGCTGGTGGCGGGGGCGGTCGTGGTCGGTGTGGTCGGACTGGTGGGGGGC
>NZ_LIQQ01000701.1 GCF_001418565.1 Streptomyces graminilatus
GTACGACTGCGCGGGTGTCAGTGGGGGTGCGTAGTTGGACACGTCCGGAGGGTAAGGCTCTGGCCGTCTGTCGGCTGCGGGCCGGTGGGGGCTGGTCGCGCAGTTCCCCGCGCCCCTGAAGGAGCGGCCCTGCGGGCGCTCCTCCTGTTTCAGTGCCAGGCCTCGAAGTGGGGGTTGCTTTCGCAGCCGCTCATGATTTCCACCTTGGTGGTCTTGTTCACCGGGCAGACTCCGATGATGTATTTGCGGTCGATGCCGCCGGGGAAGGCCACCTCGACCTGGTCGGCCCATTTGTGGGTGTCGCCGATGGTCTTGTTCACGTCCACGCCGCCGGGGGCGTCGATGTAGTAGTTGTAACCCGACTTCCACCATGTCTTGTACAGGTCGTGGTCGTAGGTCGTGGAGACGTACGGGGAGGGCTGGTTGACCAGGACGTACTTCTCGATGTCGTACTGGCCGTTGATGACGTCCCTGGGCTTCAGGCCCTCCGCGAAGACGATCTCCGGGCCACGGCCGTCACTGCGGTAGAGGGTGCCGCAGGTCTTGCGCCAGACCGGTTCGGGCGTGATGCGCTCGACGTCGACGCGGCGGTCGACGGCGGCCTTGATCGGGTCGTCGAACTGGGGGCAGGTCGGCGCGGCGGCCTTGGCTGCGAACTTGGCCGCGGGCTTCGGGGTGGCTGTGGGGAGCGTGGCGGCGGAGGTCGTGAAGACCGCGGCCAGGGAGAGGACGACGGCGGCGGTCCGCCGCCTCGGGAGAGTTGTGATCATGGATGCACCATGTCGGGTCCACGGCGGCGGGTCGGGGATCGTCACCCGATCGGCGGCGCGTCGGACGACCTGCCCCTGACGCGCCGCCGGTGGCTCAACTGGTCCCGGATCAGCGGAAGATGCCCGTGTGGCCGAGTGAATAGCGGCCGGGCTGCGGGTAGACGGCGAGTCCGTGCGGGCCTCGGCCCACCTTGATGCGGGCGAGCTGCTCCCCGGTGCGGGTGTCGATGGCGTACACCTCGGAGTTGTAACGCCCGGACAGCCAGAGGACCTTGCCGTCGGCGGAGACGCCGCCCATGTCGGGGCTGCCGCCATTGGGCAGCCGCCACTTCTTCGTGACCTCGCCCTTGGCGAAGTCGAAGACGGAGATGGTGCCCTCGCCCCGGTTGGAGACGTACATCTCGCGGGAGTCGCGGCTGACGTACAGCCCGTGGGTGCCCTTGCCGGTGGGCAGCAGCGTGGGCCGGGTGAACTTGTCGCCGTCGAGGATCCACATGCCGTCGGCCATCATGTCGGCGACGTAGAACCGCTTCCCGTCCGGTGAGATCTTGACGTCCTGGGGCATCGCGCCCTCGAAGGGCAGTCTCTGCTGCCCCACGACCTCCATCTTCTCCGTGTCGACCTTCAGCAGTTCGCCGCTGAACTCGCAGGACACGATGAAGTACCGGCCGTCGAGGGAGAAGTCGGCGTGGTTGACGCCGTAGCAACTGACGGGCACGGTCTTGGCGACCTTCATGGTGTGCGGGTCGCGGAAGACGAGCTGGCGGTCGAGGGAGGCCATGACGACGGCGTACTTGCCATTGGGCGTGAAGTAGAGGTTGTACGGGTCGTGGACGTCGACCGGTTCGCCCGCCTTCCCGGTCCTCGGGTCGATGGGCGTGAGGGTGTGACCGCGGTTGTTGTTGACCCAGAGGGTCTTCAAGTCCCAGGAGGGCACGACGTGTTGGGGCTGGCGCCCGACATGGATCGTCTCGACGACCTCGTACGTCTTCGGGTCGATGACGGAGACGGTGTCGGACTCGGTGTTGGGTACGTAGACCCGGGACGGGAAGTTCCGGACGACCGGGGAGAGCCTGCCCGGCCGGTCGGCGGCGTACACATCGTGTGGGTGGAGGACGGGCGGCATCCCGGGCAGGCCCCGGAAGACGGGCTTGGCGGGTACGGCGGGCCTGGCGGGCCTGACCGTGGCCAGGGTCCGGTCCGGCCGGTCGCGGGCCTCGGCGCCGCAGCCGGCGAGTGTGGCGAGGACGGTGAGGGCGGCCCCCGTGGCGAGGGCGCGGGCGATGGCGGTGGGGGGCATCAGGTCAGCAACTCCGTGGTGGTCACCGCGCGCAGGCCGCGGCGGTCGAGTTCGTAAAGGAGACCGGGGAACGCGGCGACGGTGTCCGCGTATCCGAAGTGCAGGCTCACGATCGATCCGGCGCCGATACCGGCCATGACGTTGCGTACGACGGCGGGGGCCCCCGGCGAGGTGAAGTCGAGGGAGTCGACGTCGTACGAGAGGACGTGCGGGTAGCCGGCCCGCTGGGCGAGCCGTGCGACGAGGGGTGAGGCGAGGGCGCCGCGCGAGGGCCTGAACCAGGTGCCGATGGACCCGGTGAGCGCCTTCAGCCGCTCGGCGCACCCCCTGATCTCGGCGTCGGCGTCCGCCTCCGGCATGGCGTTGATGTCGAGGTGTCGGTGGGTGTGGTTGCCGAGTTCATGGCCGCCGTCGAGGACCCGGCGGGCGAGGTCCGGATGGGCGTCGAGCCAGGTCCCGACGGCGAACACGGTGATCCGTGAGCCGTGTTTCTCGGCGGCGGACAGCAGGGCGTGCGCGGTGGCGGGGTCACCGCCGCCGTGGAAGGTGAGGGCGAC
>NZ_LIQQ01000702.1 GCF_001418565.1 Streptomyces graminilatus
CCGCTTCATGAAAGCGCGAGGTTAGGCGGCCGCTACCCCGAGATCTGAAGTTGACCAGCCAAGACGCCCCTGTGCGACCGACGATCCAGGGGCCAAACGGGGGGCCAAACACGGCAGCCTCACGAAGACAGCCGCAGACAGTAATGGACTGTGCCGGAGCCGAACGAGCATGTCAGGACCGACGACGCAAGGTCACGGAGGGCCCCGATCGCGTTCGGGACGAAGAGGTCGCGGACAGACCAAGCCCCGCGAGCTAGGCGGAGAGACAGCCAAGGCCCCCACCACAACTTCCGTTCTAGTGGTCGTCGCAACACCCCAGCTCAGGGGATGCGATGGACTTCGAGATTCGGGATGAGCGCAAGCCTCAGGGGCCCCGCAGGTTGGTCGCCGAGCGGGCCGCATACTTCCAGCTCATGGAGCAGGGTTACAGCACCCGGGAAGCGGCCCGCATCGTCGGCATCAACCTGCGGACCGGCAAGAAGTGGCGCAACGGCCACCACTCGCCGGGCAAGGGGAAGAAGCCGGTCCCTTCGATCTATCCGGTCCCCGGGCTGCTGCCCGGGGAGGCGGTCGACCAGAGGGAACCGGCTTCTCGCGCGTCGCGGTACCTCCGCGAGGAGGAACGCATTCTCATCGCGGACCGGGTGCGGGAGAAGGCGTCCGTCCGGCAGATCGCCGCCGAGCTGGGCCGCAGCCCGTCGACCGTCAGCCGGGAGATACGCCGCAACCGGCGCCCCATGCCCAAGGGCGGCTTCGCCTACCAGCCCTTTCGCGCCCACCGCCGTGCCGAACGGCGTCGCGGCCGGCCCAAGGTCGGCAAGATCGGCCAGTGCTCCGAGCTGCGGGACTTCATCCAGGACCACCTGACGATGCGGTGGAGCCCGGAACAGATCTGCCAGGCTCTGCGGACCCGCTTCCCCGACCGCCCGGAGATGTACGTGGTCCACGAGACGATCTACCAGGCCCTCTACGTCCAGGGCCGTGGAGAACTCCGCCGGGAACTGACCCGTGCCCTTCGGACCGGCAGGGCCATGAGACGCCCGCGTCGCCACGCCGACCGGCGGATCAGCCGGCCGGTCAAGAACATGGTCATGATCAGTGAACGGCCCGCCGAAGCGGCCGACCGCGCCGTCCCGGGCCACTGGGAAGGCGACCGTGCGACACGAAGTT
>NZ_LIQQ01000703.1 GCF_001418565.1 Streptomyces graminilatus
CACCCCGGGCTTCCGCCCCCGCACAGTCTCCGGCTCGGCAACATCGAGCCCGAGCAGCCCGCGCGCCATCCTCCGCTCCAGCACACCGAAGCCCCGGCACCCCGCCAGGCCCACGGCCAGCACCGGAATCCCGAGGAAGGTGACGAGGAGCAGCGACCCGGCGAAGGCCAGCGTGACGGCGTACGAGAACGCCAGTACGCTGACCGGCAGGCTCAGGAGCACATACCCGAACTCCCGCCGGCNNGGCGCCCGCAACGCGGCCGGCAACCGATGCCGACGCTCCTCGGCGCCCCCGCCGGCCGCCCCGTGGAATCCGGCCCCGGGGCCGCCCTGCTGCCCGTACCCCTGCCCGTACTCCATGGCCATAGATCCAGTCCGTTCCACTAATCGGCGAGCCGGTCAGCCGGTCAGCCGACCAGCCAGTCAGCCGAGTAAGCAAGTGAGCCAAGTCGGTCAATGTCTGTGTCATCAGCCTGCTGGCCCCGAGCGCCACGGACCATGGAGCACGTAGGCGTCTTCCCCCGGGGGTTTTCCCTACCTACCTCACCTACGCCACCTACGCCTCGACCCGTTCCCGCCAGGGCAGCTCGGCCGTGACCGTTGTGGGGCCACCCTCGGGCGAGTCGATGACGAACAGCCCGTCCACAGCGCCGAGCCGGTCCGCGAGCCCCGCCATCCCCGTACCGCCGTCGAGCCGCGCCCCGCCGCGCCCGTCGTCCCGGACCTGGATCAGCAGCCGGTCGTCGGTGCGCCAGACGTCGACCGACGCGTTGCGCGCCCCGCTGTGCTTGCTGATGTTCTGGAGCAGCTCGGACACCGTGAAGTAGGCGATGCCCTCGATCGCGGCGGCGGGCCTGGCCGGCAGATCGGCACTCACCTTCACCGGCACGGTGCACCGCGAGGCCACCGAGGACAGCGCGGCGTCCAGCCCGCGGTCGGTCAGCACAGCGGGATGGATCCCGCGCGCCAGATCGCGCAGCTCCTGAAGCGCGAGCTTCACCTCGCCGTGCGCCTCCTCGACCATCGCCGCCACGTGTTCGTCGGCCTGGCCCTCCAGCAGCTTCTCCTTGGCCAGCCCGAGCCCCATCGCGAGGTTCACGAGCCGGGCCTGCGCCCCGTCGTGCAGATCCCGCTCGATACGCCGCAGATCGGCGGCGGCGGTGTCGACCACGACCCCCCGGTCGGACTCCAGTTCGGCGATACGGCGTTCCAGCTCGTCGGAGGGCGACAGCAGCCCGCGCACCATCATGCGGTCCACGTTCGTGAGCCCCCGCGCCAGGAACGGCAGCACCGGCCACAGCACGAACAGCGACACGAGCACGAGGGTGAAGGTGAGGATGCCCCACGGCAGCCGGATGAAGTCGTACAGGATGGTGCGCCAGCCGACCGGGTCCTTCAACACCAGCATCAACCGCCCGAAGGACCCGAGCTCCCGGCCCCGGGCGCCCCGCCCGCCGCTCAGCGGCAGCGGACTCGGCTCCTCCACCCGCACCCCGAGCAGCGCCCTGGCCCGCGCCCGCTCGAACCGGCCCAGCAGACGCGCGCCCAGCAGCCCGGCGGCGAGCATCGGCAGACCGACGACCGTGAGCGCGAGGAAGGAACCCACACTCATCACGGTCACCACGTAGATGAAACCGAACAGCGCCACCGGCAGGTTGGCCAGGAGATGGGCGATCTCCTTCCAGGTGTGCGGTTCGAGGGCGAAACGGACAGGGGGCAGTCGGTCGCCCTCGGTTTCCGCGCTGGTGGCGGTGATACGTGCGGTCATGCCCGCCAGCCTGCCAACCACCGCCCCACGGCGCCATGAGGCGGACCGCCCGGCGACCCGGGGGAAAACCCCACCTTGCGCACCAGTCGGACATGGCCATCAGGCATGGCCATGCGTGACCGGCTGCTTACGGCCTCTTTAGCAGGCCCTAGACTCCCGTCCGTACGGATCTCCGACAGGCCAGGGAGCGAGGGACGGACGTGCCGGTACCGACCGCCGTAGCCACGACGGAGCACATCGCGGCGCAACACCACATGGCAGCACCACTGACGGACGTGACAGCGCTGCACGACACAGTGGCGACGCACCACCCAGTGGCGACGCACCACCCAGTGGCGACGCACCACGCAGTGGTGTCGAACTACCTCGCGTCGTCGGAGTACTTCCAGTCCTACTCCGTCGTCGGACTGCTCGCCGCCGTCGGCGTGCTGTTCGTCGCCGTCGCCTTCGGGGCCGGACGCCTGCTGCGCCCCGTGGTCCCGACCCCCGAGAAACTCCTCACCTACGAGTGCGGTGTCGACCCCGTCGGCGAGGGCTGGGCCCACACCCAGGTCCGCTACTACGTCTACGCCTTCCTCTACGTCATCTTCGCCGTCGACTCGATCTTCCTGTTCCCCTGGGCGACCGTCTTCGCGGCTCCCGGCTACGGCGCGGCCACCCTCGTCGAGATGTTCGTCTTCCTCGGCTTCCTGGCCGTCGGCCTGCTCTACGCATACAAGAAGGGCGTCCTGACATGGACGTGACGCCAGAAGCGAACTCGCCGGCGCCTGTGCCCGTGCCGACGCCTGTGCTGCTGCCGGAGCCCAAGCGGCTGGGCGCCCTCGCCCGCCTGGCCCCCGAGCCGATGAAGGTGGTCCTGAACTGGGGCCGCCGCTACTCGCTCTGGGTCTTCAACTTCGGCCTCGCCTGCTGCGCGATCGAGTTCATCGCGGCATCCATGGCCCGTCACGACTTCATCCGCCTCGGCGTGATCCCCTTCGCTCCCGGGCCGCGCCAGGCCGACCTGATGGTCGTCTCGGGCACGGTCACGGACAAGATGGCCCCGGCGGTCCGGCGCCTGTACGAACAGATGCCCGAGCCGAAGTACGTCATCTCCTTCGGCGCGTGCAGCAACTGCGGCGGCCCGTACTGGGACTCCTACTCCGTGACGAAGGGCGTCGACCAGATCATCCCCGTCGACGTCTACGTCCCCGGCTGCCCGCCCCGCCCCGAGGCGCTGCTCCAGGGCATCCTCAAACTCCAGGAGAAGATCGCCCGGGAGTCCCTGGGCGAGCGGTACGCCTCCGGGCAGACAACACGCCCGTCACCCGCCGCTCTCCAGAGCCCCCTGGTACAGCCGCCGACCCCGGGGGAGGCCGGCAGATGACGACGACCGGCTGGCTGCCGGCCCCCACCGAGGACCTCTTCGGTACGGAGGCCACCGCCGAGGAGTCCTACGACGTCCTGACCGTCGACGTACCCCCGGCATCCTGGACCGCAGCTCTCCAGACTGCGCGAGACCGCCTGTCCTGCACCTACTTCGACTGGCTCAGCGCGATCGACGAACCGGGCACCGGCTTCCGCGTCGCCGCCCACGTGGTCGCCCTCTCCCCGGTCCGCCGCCTCCTCGTACGGACGACGGTCCCGCACGAGTCCGCCGTACTGCCCTCCCTCGTCGATGTCTACGCGGGCGCCGCCTGGCACGAGCGCGAGACGCACGAGATGTTCGGCGTACGTTTCGAGGGCCACCCAGGCCTGGACCACCTCCTCCTCCCTGATTCCTTCGAGGGCCACCCCCTCCGCAAGGACTTCGTACTCGCGGCCCGCGTCGCCAAGGCCTGGCCTGGCGCGAAGGAACCGGGGGAGTCGGAACACGGAGGCCCCAAGCGCCGCCAGATGCTCCCGCCCGGCGTCCCCGACCCCAACGAATGGGGCCCTCTGAAGGGCCAGCTCCCGCCTGCCC
>NZ_LIQQ01000704.1 GCF_001418565.1 Streptomyces graminilatus
GCGTGACGGAAGTCCGCGCGGGCCTCGACCGCTTGCTGGCGGACGTGGATGTCGGGAACGAACCAGAACAGCAGCCCCAGCACGAGGCCGGCGAGCGCCGGCACGGGGAAGGGCATCGGGTAGCCGGCGGCGGAGGCCGCTCCCACCAGCAGGGCGGGCAGCACCAGCCCGTACAGGCCGAGCGCCACCTTGATGCCGACGTGGCGGGTGGGGCTGCGCCCGATGAGCTCCAGCTCCTGGCGCGGCAGGCGCAGGGTGCCCTCGCCGGCCGAGCGCAGCAGCGCGGCGCCGAGCTTCTCCAGGCCGCCGGCCGGGGCGGCGGTGCGGACCGGCTGGAGGTTCTCCAGGCGGCCGGCATCCATGCGGGAGATGACGTCGCCCACGTCGGGGCGGCCGGGGGCCAGGCCGCGGTAGGCGAGGACCAGCCCGGCGCCGACGGCGGCGCCGGCCAGGACCGCGAACGGCGAGATCATGCGACCTCCCTCAGGGTGGTCGTGCCGCCCGCGCGGTCCTGGGCGGTCAGGAACCGGGGGGTGGGCTCGATCATGGCCATCCGCCGCATCCAGATCTTCACGACGACGAACGCGGCCCCCAGCAGGACCAGGACGAGCTGGCCGGCGGCGGTGGTGTAGGGCTCGGTGTAGGCGCCCGAGAGCATCGACAGCCCGAAGATCGCGAGGCAGAAGATCGTCACCCAGCGGTCGTTGGTGCGCGGTTTCTGCCGGTCGGCCTCAATCTCGCGGCGGGCGAGGACCTCGTGGGAGAGACCGGATGCGAGGTCGTTCAGCGCGCGGCTGAGTCCGGCGCCGCGGTCCTCGATGTGCAGGATGAGCAGGGCGACGACCTCGTCGGCGGTGGCGTCGTTGAGTTCGTCGGCGAAGGCGCGGTAGGCGTCCTGGGGATGCCAGCTGGCGGACATGCGCGAGACGAGGCGGGTGACTTCGTCCCGGATGGCGGCCGGCACCGTGTGGAGGCTGCGCTGGACGCTCGCTTCCAGGCTGACGCCGACGGTGTGGATGTCGGAGAGGCGGCGGACCCATTCCTCGACCGCTTCGAGCCGGGCGATCTCGCGGGTCGCGTTGGCGCCCGGGTTCAGCAGCCAGGGCAGCCCGGTGACGACGACGGCCGCGACGAGTCCGCCCATGGGCCATCCCGTGAACAGCCAGACCAGGAGTCCGGCCAGGAGCGCGCCGGTGACGCGGATGTTGGTGCGGGCCCACCACACGACCGGGCCGGGGTCTTGTCCCGCGCCGAGCAGGGCGCGCAGCCGCTGCTGGACGCGGCCGCGGCGGCGTGCGGGCGGGTCGGCCCAGCCCGCAAGGCCGGCGGCCGCGGTGAAGACGCCGGCCACGGCGGCCACCGCCGCCAGCGCGGCGAGCAGGGAGTTGGCATCGAGGATCACAGTGGCATCACCGACTCCAGCCGTTCGGTCCATCGGCCCCACGGCCGCATCAGTTCCTGGCGTTGGAAGCCCGTGCGTTCGATGTCGTCGAGGTAGCGGGGGCTGGGCATCTGCTGGGGGACGGCGCGGGGTTCGCGGACGCCGTCCTGCTCACGCGGCGCGAAGATCATCTGGTGGCTGGGGCGGTTGTTCTCGCCGATGCCGGTGATCTCCATGACGTGGCTGACGAAGCGGTGCTTGCGCCCGGGCCGGCCGCCGGCGTCGACGAGTTCGGTCTCGTCGACGAACCGGACATAGACGACCAGGTCGATCGCCTGGGCGACCAGGCGGTAGGCGAGGGCCTCGGTCATCCCGATGCCGGCCTCCAGGCACAGGGTGACCAGGCGCTCCGCCGACAGCTGGGCGGTTTCGGCGTGCAGGGTGCACATCGAGCCGCCCTCGCCGGTGTTCATGGCGTGCAGCATCGGCACGACTTCCTTGGAGCGGACCTCGCCGACGATGATCCGGCGCAGTGACATGCGCAGCAGCTGCGGGAAGAGGTCGGAGAGGGTGAGCTCGCCGAGCAGCTTGCCGTCTGGGCCCCGCTCCCCGTTGCTCTCCCGGCCCTCGTAGGCGATGACCTCCGGCCCCTCGGGGTCCTCGTGGAGGTAGAGCTCGTACTCGCTCTCCAGGGTGCCCACGCGTTCGGTGCGGGGGATCTCCCGGGCCATGGCCCGCAGCAGTGACGTTTTTCCTGCGCCCTGCGAGCCGACGATGACGATGTTCTTGCGGGCCTTGACCGAGGCACGCAGGAACGCGGCCAGCGTGCTGTCGATCGTGCCCCAGCTGATGAGGTCGTCCAAGCTCTGTCCGAGGGTGCGGTGGCGGCGGATCACGATCTGGGGCCGCGGGGTGATGAGGTAGCTGGCCGCGAGGCGGGAGCCGTCGCCCAGGCGCATGTTGAGATTGGGGGTCGCGGGCGTGAGCGCGCGCTCCCCCTGTCCCTGCATGCGGGCGAGGTGGTTGATGAGCCGTACGAGTTCGCGGTCGTTCGGCGCGATCGGGTCCCACATCTGACTGGGGCGGTCGGCGAAGTCGACTCGGACCTTGTCGCCGTTGATGAGGATGTTCTCGACGTTGGGGTTGTCCAGCAGCGGCTGAAGGCGGCCGGCGCGGAACAGCTCGTCGAACACCGCCTGGCGCAGCTGGGTTTCCTGGGCGTCGGTCAGCGGCGTGGAGGCGGTGGCCGCGTAGCGCGTCGCCCACTCGCCGACGGTCTCCCGGATGATCTTGAGGCCGAGCTGGCGCTGGTCCTGCGGGCTCATGGTGGCGTCGGCGGCGGTGGCCTGCCCGATCTTGCCGCTGGCCTGCTGGCGCAGGTCGGCGATCACCTCGTAGCCCACCGGCAGCAGGCCCGCCGCCTGCCCCCGGAAGGCGGTGGGGGCCGTGGGCACGGCGGCCGGCGAGACCGGCGGCTGGAGAGCGGCTCCGCGGATACCCGGGGGCACGTTGCGCTGCTGGAGCTGCTGCTCGAACAGTTCGTCGAGGGAGGCCAGCGTGGGGGCAGTCCGCTCGGGTCGGGTGTCGGTCATGTCGCTTCCCTCCTTCAGGCCAGGGCGCTGTAGTGCGTGGGGCGGAGCTGGATGCGCCGTCGGGTGACGACCTCCTGCAGACGGTCATGGGCGGTGCGGGCCGAGCGCAGCAGGCCCTTGGCGGTGCGGCGCAGCCGCGCCTGGCCGTGGGTGAACACGTCCGCGGTGTCCGGGTCCCAGTCGAGGGCGCACAGGACGGGGGTCTGCAGCCACTGCTGCACGTTGCTGGTGGAGGCGCCGCCTTCCTCGATCACCAGCAGCCCCAAGGCGTCGGCGCCGGTGCCGTGGGCCGCCAGGTCCTCCTTCAGGACCCGCACGGCCGGTGCCGCGGCGACCACGGAGGCCTGGGTGGAGCGCACGACGAGCAGGACGGCGTCGGCGGCGCGCAGCAGGGGAGCGGGGTAGGAGCGGCTGCTCAGCTGGGTCTCGGACTCGGTCACGATGCGACCGGCGTCGATGATGACGTCGAAGCCCTGGCTGTCCATGACCGCCAGTAGCTCGGCGATGCTGTCCCAGGTGCGGGCCATGGAGGGGGCCTGCGCCGGAGCGGTCAGTCCGGGCAGCAGCATGCGGTTGCCGGAGTGTTCCTTGTCCAGGGAGATCCAGTGGTGGCGGAACTCCCTGGCCAGGGTGCCCTGCCGGTCGGCCGAGGCCAGCCGGTGCAGGCCGATCTGGGCCGTTCCCTCGCCCGCGAGGTAGCCGGCCCGGATCGTGCCGCCCGCCGGGTCGGCCTCGACCAGGAGTGAAGGGCGCGGCGAGGACAGCGCGAGGGCGAGCGCCGAGCAGGTGACCCCGCTGGACTTGCCGGAGGCCAGCGCGATGACGGCCATCAGCTGGCCGCCTTCAGCACAATCGCGACCTCGCCGCCGGCGGCCCACGCGGCAAGGGAGGTGCTGTTGACCTCGGCCGCGGCGACATCGACCACGACGGCGCCGTTGGCATCGGGCGATCCGACCCGCGAGACCACCGCGGGCAGGCTGTCGGGTTCCGAGCCGGGCTTGTCGGAGGAGGCCGAGGCGCTGCCGTCCGTCGGGGTGTGGACGACGGTGACCTTGTCGCCGGTATGGAGCGTCTGGACGGGCAGCTGTCCGGGCTTGGCCAGGATGCCGACCACGGACTTGCCCTTGGTCACGCTCGATCCGGAGCTCACCGAGTCCTCGGTGACCAGGACTCCCGCCGGCAGATCGGAGGAGGCACGCTTGCCGACGAGCTCGGACGCCCGGGAAGCGGCGACGGTGTGCAGTCCCGAGCCGCGGGATATCTCGGCCGTCACCAGGTCGGAGGCCTTCACGGTGTCCCCGGCCTCGATGGCGTGCCGGGTGGCGACGACGGCGATCTTGTCGCCCGCCTCGTTGACCAGCCACACCGACACCAGCGCGCCGACGGCCGCCAGGGCCAGGCCGGCGCCGACGACCACCGGGCGGCGCCGGCTGCGCGGGGCGTCATGGGTGATCGGCAGCGGCGTGTGCGCGGCTCCTTGGTCCGGGGCCGTCTTCTCCTTGGTACGGGACATGGTGGTGCTGTTCCTCGTGCTAGTTGACGACCTGCAGCTCGCCGACGCGCGCTGTGGTGGTGGACATACGGGTCTCGGCGGGGAGGGTTCCGCCCTGGCCGGTCGATGCCTGCCAGGTGATCTCCCACGTGCTGGTCGCGGTGACGGTGAACGTGCCGTCCGGCTCGCCGGTGGAGACCTTGGTGTAGCGGTAGCCGCAGTCCGGCGAGGACGTGCCGCCGTAGGACTTCTTGTACGGCGTGCCCGCGGTGGTGCAGGTGACCGAGCCGCCGTCCCCCATGGAGTAGGTGATCTTGGTGACGCGTGCGGTCGCGGTCACCGACAGGCCCGGCACGGTGGCCGTGGCGGTGTTGGGGCCCCAGGTGGTCTGGCTGGTGTTGTTCCACAGCCACACCGGCATGCCGACCAGGGTGGGCTTGTTCGGGCCGGGCGTGGAGCCGATGTCGGCACCGCGCAGCGTCATCTTGTCCCGGGCCTGGCGCGCGAGTTGGGCGGGGTCGGGCAGGACGGTGGCCGGCGGCGTGGTCAACCAGACGGTCCCGCCGACGTCGTTGACGATGCAGTCCTTCTGGTAGAAGGCGCCCGGGCCGGTGGTGTCGGCCCCGTTCATGTCGGTGTGGCCCGGCCCGGACGGCGGCTGGGGGTCCATCAGCTGGTAGAAGCAGCGGTCCTTCGGGTTGTAGCCGGGCAGGCAGGGGATCTCGGTGTCGTCGACGAGCTTGCACATCCCGTCGCCCTTCGAGCCCGATCCGCTGCTGGAGCTCCCGCTGCTGCCGGAGCCGTCGCTGCCCGAATTGCCGGGGGTGCCGGCCTCGACGCAGACGTCGACGTCGGAGCAGCCGTGGGCGCCGCCGCCGGCGTAGGCCAGGCCGGCGGGAAAGAGGGCGAACAGGACGGCCAGGGCACCCGCCACGCGGGCGCCGCGTATCAGCAGCCCTTCGTGCGGTCTGCCGTGATCTTCGTGATGAGCCATGTATCACCCTCCAGCGTGGCTTGGGACGTGACGGGGTACTTCAGGCGCTGCTTGGACAGTTCGACGGCCTTGCCCGATTTCGTGTAGACGGGCTTCCAGTTGGTCGCGTCGAAGCAGTCGCTGAGCGTGGCGGTCTTGTTCGCGGTGTCGACGGAGGCGACCTCGGGGTCCGTCTCCGGACGGCCGGTGAACTTGATGCCCAGCGACCTGTTGCGCAGGACGGACTTCTTCAGCTCGGCCGCGGCGTCGCCCTTGGCGTACTTGGCCAGGTCCTCGGTGTGAAGGTCACCGTCCGCGGCCATCTTGATCTGGATCTCGCGCATGTTGGTGTACGCGGCGAGGACGTCGTCCTTGGCGGCCTGGTCCGGATCGCTGGAGGGCGAGGCGGACGCCGTCGCGGCGCTGGAGGGCGACGACGAGGAGGTGCTCGTCGTGCCGCCAGATCCGCAGCCGGCCAGGAGGCCGGCGGCCACGGCGCAGGTCAGCACAGCGTGGGGGAGACGCGGAAGGCGGGAACGGGTGATGGTGGGCGTTGCCATCGGCAGAACCCCTTTCAGGTGTCGGATGCGGGCGCTGGCGTACGGGCCATGCGGACGGGGAGCGGAGAGGGGGTTCCTCTACCGCGTCCGGACCGGCATGGCCGGGTACGTCAGGCCAGGACCCGGCGATCCTGCGGCCACCGCGTGACGACAGGGCTCCGACCCGCGGCGGCGTGGGGCATCCGGCAGTGAACTGTCACGAATACGGCCGCAGAAGGGTGTCGCCGCACCTGCTCCTTGCGGAGTGAGGGAGGCCTGTTCCCCTCGTGCCGCTCCCCGGTCCCGCGACCAGGAGCATGCCGGTGCCGGTGCGGCGATGGTGTGTATCAACGCGAATTCCCCCTCGCAGTCAGGGACGCCGCGTCTCCCACAACGCGATCAGTCCATGGCTGATTCTGGTTGTGCCGATCCAGGGGGAGCCAGGCCCGGTTTTTTCCGGTAGACGCGTTTCAGGTATATGCCATCGTCCTGGGCGAGTTGTGTTCTTAATGGTCACAGCGTTCAAGGTCGCGCAGTCAATGCCGGGCCCGAAGGGCGGAGGGCCCGGGCGGCTGCGGTTTCGTCCGGACCGGTGATGGCCTGGAT
>NZ_LIQQ01000705.1 GCF_001418565.1 Streptomyces graminilatus
GTACTCGCCCTCGCCCGCCCCGCCCGGCACCGCGAACAGCCCGCTCGACTCGTGCCGGATGAACGTGGACAGCGCGTCGCCCCGGTCGAGCTTGCGCTGGAGGGGGACGAAACCGCGCAGCGGGTCGGCCTGCCAGCAGACGAAGAGGAGCCCCGCGTCGGGCGTCCCGTCCGCCCCGATGCCGTCGTGGAAGGAGAAGGGGCGCCGCAGAATGGCCGCGCCCCCGTTCTCGTCGGGGCGGGAGATCCGCGCGTGGGCGTTGATGGGGACCACCAGATCGCCGTTGGCGTCGACCTTCTCCAGATCCATCGCGGTCGTCTCGGTCCCGCCGCTGAGCGGCGCCCCGTTCGATTTCCGCCGCCCGACCACGTCCTCCTGCTGCTTGACCGACAGGCGCTCCCAGTCGTCGAGGAGCATGCGGATACGGCGTACGACGGCGTAGGAGCCGTTGGCCATCCAGGCGGGTTCGCCGGTGGCGGGCACGAAGATCCGCTTGTCGAAGTCGGTCTCGGACGGCTTGGGGTTGCGGGTGCCGTCCAGTTGGCCCATCAGGTTGCGGGCGGTCATCGGGTGGGCGGTGGCGCCCGGCGACCGGTTGAAGCCGTTCATCTGCCAGCGGACCCTGGCGGCGCTGCCCGCGTCCTTCTGGATCGCGCGCAGGGCGTGGAAGGCGACCAGGGCGTCGTTGGCGCCGATCTGCACCCACAGATCGCCGTTGCTGCGGGCTTTGTCGAGGTGGTCGGAGGAGAACTCGGGCAGCGGATCGAGCGCGACCGGGCGCTGCTTCTCCAGTCCGGTGCGGGCGAAGAAGCCGTACCCGAAGCCGAAGGTGACCGTCAGGGACGAGGGGCCCGCGTCCCGGGCGACATCCGTGTCGTTGTGCGCGGCGGCCTCGCCCGCCATGAGCCGCTGGGCGGTGTCGGACCAGCGGCGCAGCAGAGCGGCGGCTTCCTTACGGCCGGCGCCCGCCGCCAGGTCGAAGGCGACGAGGTGGCCGCTGGCCTGGAGGCCCTCGGTGATGCCCGGCTGATGTTTCACGTGAAACGTTGCCATGCTCGCGCCCACTGAAGAGAGCGCCGGGGACGGGCCGGAGGCATCGGGGGAGGCATCGGAGGATGCGCCGGATCCGGAGCCGACGGCGTAACCGGTGGCCCCGCCCGCCGCGCCCAGCGCGAGCCCGGTGGCCCCGGCGGTGCCGAGCAGCCGCCGCCGCGAGATGTTGCTTTCTTTGCTGTTTTCCCTGCTGGACTGGTCAGCCATGGTGCGGTTCAGCCGATCTGAGCGTTCTTGTCGACGGTCACTTGGTCGATGTCGGAGGTCCGCACGGTCACGGCGATCTTCCAGACGCCGGCCATGGGGATCTGGACCTCGTTCGCCGTCCAGTGTCCGGTGGCGACGCGGTCCGGGTTCACGGGCAGCGGCCCGATGTTCTTGGCGGTGAGGGTGAAGGCGACCTTGACCTCGGGCACGTCGAACGCCCTGCCGTTGGGCCGCTCCACGTACACGTGCATGACGTTGCCGCCGACGCGGGCGGGGTTGATGTCGACCCGCGCGAGGCCCTTGCCGTCCTGGCCGCCGGTGTCGAAGGGGATGTCCAGGGTGAGGGCGCCCGTCGCGTCCGGGGTGGCGGCGGAGGAGGACGCAGCCGAGGCGGCGGCCTTGGCCTCCTCCTCCGTCCGGCCGGGCTCGGTGGAGGTCAGCACGGTGGTGACGGCGAGCAGGACGACGGCGATGCCCGTCTCGGCGAGCACCGAGCGGCGCAGCCCCGAGCGCAGGGGGTCGCCGGCGCGGAGCCGCTTCAGCCGCGCGGTGCCGACAGCGGCCCGCTGCCGGGCGAGCTGGGCGGCCCGCTCGGGGTCCGAGCCCCCGGCGGCCACGACGGCGACGGGTTCCTTCTCGGAATCGGCGGCCTGGTCCTCCGAAGCCTCAGTACCCTCGGCGCTGTCCGCCGCCTCGGTCGCCTCTGCCGCGGTCTCCGGCAGTTGGGCGGTCCAGCGGCGCGAGACGTAGGCGATGCCGACGAGGACGACCACCAGACCGATCTTGACGAGCAGCCACCGGCCGTACGAGGTGTCGGTGAGCGCCGACCAGGAGCCGAGCTGTCGCCACGACTGGTAGACGCCGGTCGCGACCAGTGCCAGCACGCTGCCGAAGGCGACGCGCGAGAAGCGGCGTACGGCCGAACCCTCGATCGGCGCGTCCACGGGCGCCCGGAACAGGGCGACCAGGAGTGCCGCGAGGCCGCCGAGCCAGACGGCGACGGCGATCAGGTGGACGATGTCGACGGGCATCGCGATCTCGGGTTGCAGGCCGGTCGAGGCGTGTTCGGCGAGCGCCCAGGTGGCGGCCAGTCCGACCGCCACGACCCCGCCGCCGATGGCGAGCCCGAAGGTGAGGTCCCGCCGCGCGGAACCGTCGTCGGGGTCGTCCTCGGTCTCGGCCGCATCGTCGTCCTCGGGCCGGGCGTACGCCCCGAAGAGGACCGCGATGAACAGCGCGCCAGCCGCGAGCAGCAGCAGCCGGGAGACGAGGGCGGCGCCCGTCTTGGTCTGGAGTACGTTCCCGAGCAGGCCCAGATCGAAGATGTCGCCGAATGTGCCGGAGCCGGTGTACGAGCCGCGCATCAGCAGCAGCGCGAGCGTGGCCGCGGTCATCGCGAGCCAGCCGGAGACGACGAGCCGCTGGAGCGCCCGTACGCCCGAGCCGCGCTGCCAGCAGGCGAGGACGAAGGCGGCGCCGCCGACCATGACGATGAAACCGGCGTACGAGACGTACCGGCCGATGCCGTAGAGGGCGCCGACGACCCCGCCGCCCGCCGTCTCCTCGGAGACCGAGACGGAGGTGACGGAGGGGGCGCCGATGGAGAAGGTGAAGGCGCCGGAGACGGGGTGGCTGTCCGCCGAGACGACCTGGTAGGCGACGGTGAACGTGCCGTCGGGCAGCCCGGCGTGGAGCGGGACGCCGTAGGTCGTGCCGCTCAGCTCGGTCGCCTTGCCGGTGTCGACGCGCTTGCCCTTGGGGTCGAGCACGCGGAACGAGCCGTCGGACAGGGCGACCTTCTCGGAGAAGGTCAGCGTCACCTGGGCCGGGGCCTTGTCGACCACCACACCCTGTTGTGGGGCGCTGCCGGTGAGCGCGGCGTGCGCGGACGCCGGCGCGGCGCCGGCGAGTCCGGCGAGCAGTGCGGCGGCGAACGCGAGGAACAGCAGCACCAGGGGCCGCACGCGCGGGGCGATGGTCTGTGTCACAGTGATCCCTCCCTCGGTCTCAGTGTCCGGTCTTCGGGTTGTACGTCGCCGGCTTCACCGGCATCTCGACGGTGATCGGCGAGGTTTTGGCAAAGTGCAGCAGCACGGAGACCTTCTCGCCCTCGCGCGGTTTGCGCTTGAGCTGTTCGAACATCAGGTGGTCGGCGCCGCTCTGGAGGACGAGTGCGCCGTGGGCCGGGATGTCGAGGCGCTGGGCCTCTTCCATGGTCTGTCCGACGGTCCTGTGCATGGTGACCTCGCCCGCGATGTCGCTGGTGACGCGGGTGAGCACGTCATCGGTGGCGCCCTTGTTGGTGATGACGAGGAATCCGGCCGCCATGGAGTCCGAGACCGGCTGGGGCATGTAGGCGGAGCCGACGAACAGGGCGGCGCCGTCCGGGGAGTCCCCGGAGTCCGAACTCCCGCACGCGGTGAGGGCGAGCGCCCCGGCGAGTGCCATGGCCGTCACCGTGGAGAGACGCCTCACGGGTTCTGCCCCTTGATGATCTTGGGGAGGTCCTTGATGTAGTCGTCGACGGTGGCGTCCTCGCCGTACAGGACATATCCGCCGTCGGTCTTCGGGGAGAAGGCGATGACCTGGGTGCCGTGCATCGAGATCGTCTTGCCGTTCTTGTCCTTCGACGTCGGCTCGATGGAGATGCCGAGGGTGCGGGCACCCGCCTGGATGGTGGAGAAGTCGCCGGTCAGGCCTACCACCTGGGGGTCGATGCCCTTGAGCCACTTGCCGAGCGCGGCCGGGGTGTCCCGCTTCGGGTCGGTGGTGACGAACACGATGCGGAGCTTGTCCTGGTCGGCCCTGGACAACTGCTTCTTGGCGACGGCGATGTTGCTCATGGTCAGCGGACACACGTCGGGGCAGTTGGTGTAGCCGAAGTAGATGAGTGTGGGGCGGCCCTTGGTCTCCGCGCGGAAGTCGTACGGCTTGCCCTGGGTGTCGGTGAGGACGAGGTCGGGCTTCTCGAACGGCTGGTCGAGGATCGTGGCCGCCTTGTCCGAGCCGGACTCGACGGAGACATCGGCGACGGCCTTGCCGGCGTCGTCCCCGCTGCCGCAGGCGGAGAGGGTCAGGGTGGCCGCGACGAGCAGAGCGGACGCGGCGAACAGCTTCTTGCGCATAAGGAGAGTTCCCGAAGGTGTTGTTCGTGGAAGGTTCGGTGCGCGTCCAAGGGTGTACTGGACACCGCGGGTGTACTGGACACGGGGGGCGTACGGGGCAACCGCACGCCCCCGGCGCGCACCGGAGGTGAGCGGGTGTCAGACGGTGGTGCGGCGACGGCCGGCCACGCCGTACGCGACGCCCGCGACACCGACGACGATGCCCACGACGCCCAGCACGCGCGCGGTGGTGTCGCCGCTGTCGGCGGGCTCGGCGGCGGTGGCCGTGGTCTTCAAGGCGGCCTGCTCAGGCTCCGCGCCGGCCGCGCCGCCGCCGTGGTGGTCCCCGGTCGAGGCGGACAGGGCGAGCACCGGAGCGGGGTTGTCGGGCTCCTCGGCGCCGTCCTTGGGGACCTCGATCCAGCGGACGACCTCCTTGTTGGAGTACGTCTGGAGCGCCTTGAAGACGAGTTCGTCGGTGTCCTCGGGCAGTTGGCCGAGGGAGAGCGGGAACTTCTGGAAGAAGCCGGCCCGGATGCCCTTGCCGTCGGTGGCGGTCCAGGTGACCTTGGAGACCGCCTCGGTGATCTTCTCGCCGTGCATTTCGAGGGGCTTGGCCAGCTTCGCCCTGGTGACCTCGGCGGTCCAGCCGGGGATCGCCTCCGGCATCACCGAGGCGAGCGGATGGTCGGCCGGGAAGCTGACCTCGACCTTGGTGGTCGAGGCGTCGTCGCGCTCGTTCGGCACCTTGAAGTTGACGGTCGCGTAGCCGCCCTTGGCGGCGGTTCCCTCGGCCGACACGCTGACGTGCGCGAAGGCGGGACCGGACAGGGCGAGGACGGCGGCACCGGCGAGGGCGCCGGCGGCGGCGATACGGGAAACCTTCATGAGGGAAGGCGCTCCACTTCGAGTGAGGTCCGACGGGCCGGAGAGGAGTCCGGCAGATCGGAGTGGAAGAGGGAGGCGCGTGCGAAACGGTTCACACGCGCGCGTGCCGCACGACGGCGGCTCTTCCTCGCACTCGAACCCCCGGATCCGAAGAGCCCGGGATGTCCTACGGGGAGCGGTCGCGTCGTGTCAGGCGGCGAGCACGAGCGCGGCGGCCGGCGGTCCGCGCCGGATCACCGTGTGCTGGAGCGCCCCGGTGGACGGCTTCAGGGGTACGAGGGTCCACGCGCGCGGTGCGTGCGGTGCCGTACCGGGCGTACCCGGAAGACCTGTACGGAGCGTGCGCGCCAGCGCGAGCGCCCCGCGCAGGGAGCGTACGAGCGCCGTCTCGGCCACCCCGTGCGCCGACAGCCGCATCAGCCGCAGCAGGGCCAGGTCCCCGCGCCGCAGCAGCCAGCCGGTGGCGACGGCCGCGAGGACGTGCCCGAGCAGCATGGGCAGCGGCGGCAGCAGGGCGGTGGGAGAGGCACCGGATCCGGCGGACGCGAGGGCGCCGGCCGAGTGGTGCATGGCCCCCATGTCCATCCCGCCACCGATACCCGACCCGGTGCCGCCCGTACTGCCCGTGCCGCTGCCCGTACTGATCCGGGCGTCGGCGAGGATCCGCTGGGCCTGGGCCGGGCTGATCGCCGCGAGCGGTACGCCGCACAGCAGCCGGGCGGCCCGTGCGACCAGGGCGGTGTCGGCGGCGGCTGCCGTGGAGGCCATCGCCGACGACGTGGTGTGCTGCCCGAGTTCGAACAGGGTGTGCAGGACGGTCTGGCCGACGGCCAGCAGGGCGACGATGCCCGGCAGCGAGCGGGCCCGCCCGGCGAGCGGTGCCACGCACGCGAGGACCCCGAGGAATCCGGCGCCCAGGGTCCACAGAGGGACGGCGGCGCAGGAGGCGAGGCTGTGACCGGCCCCGGCCAGCACGACACAGACCGCGGAGAACACCGCGGCCCTCAGCATCCGGAGGGCGATTCCGGAGGGCGCTGTGCGCCGGCGGCGGGCAGTCATGGCGGGCTCATCATCGCACTGGACCCAGGACCCCCGTACGGCAGGTCCAAAAGGTGGGTTACGGACTATTACCGCCACCTAGGGCCACGTACAACCGGAAGATCTCGTCTGTGAGTTGACGCCCCACATACACCGAATGAGCCCCTGAGTGCATCCCCCGTATGGGCGGCATCACGTCAACTGCGTGCTTACACACTGCCACCGGCGGCAATACGTACAGGTATGTCGAGCCGCGGCCTGGAGGCTGGAGCATGAGCATCTGGTGGTCACTCCATCTTCGGCGTGAGGCCGCGAGCGTCCCGCTCGCCCGGCGCCTGCTGCTGGGCACCATGGAGACGGCGGGCGTCGACCCCGACATCTGTTTCGACCTCTCCGTCGCGCTCAGCGAGGCCTGTGCGAACGCCGTCGAGCACGGCGGGGACACCGATCACGACGACTCCCGCGGGGCCTACCGCGTCACCGCGTACCTCGACGGGGAGAAGTGCCGCATCGAGGTCACCGACTCGGGCCCCGGCTTCCCGACGACCCAGGCGGGTCCGGCGGCGCCGGAGACCGCGCGCCGCCCGGTCCCGGTCGCCGCCGTCCCGTACGACGCGGAGAGCGGCCGGGGCCTGTCGCTGATCGAGGAGCTGGCCGACCACGTCACCATCGGCAACAAGCCGGGCCGGGGCGGCGCGGTGGTCAGCTTCGACAAGATCCTCAAGTGGCAGAAGGGCGCGCCGCTGATGGCGGTGTGACGGTCAGCTCACTGAGACGGGCCGCCCGACAGCCGCGCCGGTAACGCCCGCCCGGCCGACGGCGGCCTTCCGTGCCGCCGGTCCCATCGCGTACGACGCCACCAGCGTGACCCCGCCCAGCAGCAGCCACCCCGGGGTTCCCCAGCCCACCAGCAGCGTGGTGAGGACGAGGGGGCCGGCGGTACGGGCCACGGTGACGCCGGTGCCGAAGAAGCCCTGGTACTCGCCGACGCGGTCGGCCGGGGCCAGTTCGAACGAGAGCTGCCAGGATCCCGCCGACTGCCCCATCTCGGCGACGACCTGAAGCACCGCGCCGACCACCAGGACACCGACGGCCACCCAAGGGCTCACCCCCGCCGACAGGGCGAACACCGCGCACGCCGCGAGCATGACCCACCCGGAGCGCCGTACCGCGCGCGTGGCCGACGCGAGCCCCGTCACCCCGTGCGCCATCCGCACCTGGAACACCATCACCGCTCCCGTGTTGAGCACGAACAGCGCGGAGACGACCCAGGCCGGAGCGCCGGTCCGCTCGGTGATCCACAGCGGGATCCCGAGGCTGAGCAACGGCATGCGCAGCAGCAGCACGGTGTTGAGCAGCGTCACGACGGCGTACGGCCGGTCGCGCAGCACGCCGGGACCCCGCGACTGCGTGGAGGCGGCGACGGGTGCCACCGAAGGCAGCCGCCGCAGCAGTACCGCGCACACCAGGAAACTCACCGCGTCCAGCGCGAACACCCCGAGATACGCGGCCCGTGTCCCGGCGCTCAGCGCGAGCCCCCCGAGCCCGGCGCCCACCGCCAGACCGGCGTTGAGGGTGGACTGGAGATGCGCGAGCAGCCGCGTCCGGTCCCCGGCGGTCACCAGCCCGGCGAGCAGCGCCTGCCGGGCCGCCGCGAGCCCCGACTGGGCGGAGGCGTAGGCGCAGGCGGCGATCACGAAGGGCACGAAGCCGCGCACGACGAGGAAGGACGCCACCGCGGTCCCCGTGGCGAGCGCCAGCAGTACGGCGGTCCCGCGCGCCCCGCGCCGGTCGGCGAGCCGCCCGAGCGGCACCCCGACCAGCGAACCGACCGCCCAGGCGAGCGTCAGCCCGAGTCCCACGCGCGCGGGGGCGAGCCCGACGACGTGGGTGAAGTAGAGGGCGGAGGTGACGTAGTACGCCCCGTCGCCGACCGAGTTGGCCAGTTGGGCCAGGGCGAGGACGCGCTGCGGGCCTGCGGGCGGGACGAGGGAGCTGGTCATGGGGACGACGTTAGAAGCCCGGTGGACCGATGGGCAGGCCCAATGGGCACACCTTTCTGTGGCCCAATTCCACCCCTGGTCCAAGTCCCGATCCGACTGCCGACAACGCGCTCAGTCACCCTCCAGAACCCGCCCGAGCACCTTCAACGCCTCCGGGTAGACGCGCTCCCGAGGCGTCCCGTACCCGACGACCAGCCCTTGTGCCCGCCCCTCCACCGCGGCGTGCCAGTGCTCGCCGAGGTGGCCCACCGCGAGGCCTGCCTCCTCGGCCCGCGCCAGGACCGCCGCCTCGTCGGCCACCTCCATCAGGGCATGCAGCCCCGCCGCGATCCCCCGCACGTTCCGACGGGCGCCCAGCAGTTCGACGAGCCGGTCCCGGCGACGCCGGTAACGCAGCCGGCACGCGCGCACGTGCCGGTCGTACGCGTGGCTGGTGATCAGTTCCGCGAGGGCCAGCTGGCCGATGGTCTCGGTGTGGAAGTCGCTGTGCAGCTTGGCCTCGGCCACCGCGTCGACGAGATGGGCGGGCAGCACCATCCAGCCGAGGCGCAGGGCGGGCCCGAGCGTCTTGGAGGCGGTGCCCATATAGGCGACCTGTCCCGGGGCCATGCCCTGAAGAGCGCCGACGGGCTGTCTGTCGTACCGGAACTCCCCGTCGTAGTCGTCCTCGACGACCAGCCCGGCACGCGCGCGTGCCCAGTCGGTGAGCGCCCGCCGCCGCTCCGGGTGCAGGGTGACGCCGGTCGGGTACTGGTGCGCGGGCGTGACGACGACCGCCGAGACCTCGTTGCGGGCGGCCAGCTCCTCCACGCGCGCGCCGCGTTCGTCGACGCCCACCGGCACGACCCGGCCGCCGGCCCGCCGTACGACCTCCCGGTGGAAGGGCAGCCCCGGGTCCTCCATGGCGATCGTGGCGCCGTCCAGGACGCGTGTGAGGAGCGCGAGCCCCTGTACGTACCCGGAGGTGATCACGATCCGCTCGGGTGGCGCGAGCACTCCTCGGGCGCGCCCGAGG
>NZ_LIQQ01000706.1 GCF_001418565.1 Streptomyces graminilatus
AAACGCCGGACGGGCTGAAAAAGCCGGCCGGGGTTCAGCAGTCGGAGCCCCAGCCGTTCAGGCACCCCGCCCTCGGCCGGGTCAACAGGACCAACCCCCTCACCTTCACCTTCGACGGCACCCAGTACCAGGGCTACGAAGGCGACACCCTCGCCTCCGCCCTCCTCGCCAACGGCGTCATCCAGACCGGCACCAGCATCAAACTCGGCCGCCCCCGAGGCATCTTCTCCGCCGGCGTGGAGGAACCCAACGCCGTCATCCAGATAGAGGCCCCGTTCCCCGAACCGATGCTCCCCGCCACCACCGTGGAGCTGTACGAAGGCCTGGCAGCGACCGGCCTCCCCGGCCAGGGCCGCCTCGCCACCACCCCCGACCCCGCCCGCTACGACGCCGTGCACGCCCACTGCGACCTGCTGATCGTCGGCGCGGGCCCGGCCGGCCTCGCGGCAGCCGCCGCAGCGGCCGGCACCGGCGCCCGCGTCATCCTGGCCGACGACCGCCCGGAGCCGGGCGGCAGCCTCCTGGGCACGGCGGAGCACCTCGACTGGGTGGCGGAGACCGCGCGCCTCCTGGAAGCCGCCCCCGACGTACGGGTCCTGCCCCGCACCACCGTCTTCGGCTACTACGACGACAACCACCTCCTCGCCGTCGAACGCCGCACCAACCACCTCGGCGCGGCGGCCCCCGCGAACGTCTCCCGCGAACGCGTCTGGCGCATCCGCGCCCGCCGAGTCGTCCTCGCCACCGGCGCCCACGAACGCTCCCTGGCCTTCGCGGACAACGACCGCCCCGGTGTGATGCTGGCCGCCTCGGCGCGTACGTACGTCAACCGGTACGGCGTCCTGCCCGGCCGCCGGGCGGTCGTGTTCACGACGAACGACAGCGCGTACGCCGCCGCCCTGGACCTCGCCTCGGCGGGCACGGACGTGACGGCGATCGTCGACACCCGCCCCTACCCGGGCGAGTGGGCCGAGCGCGCGAGGGCGGCCGGAATCGAGGTGCTGGCAGGCCACGCGGTCGTAGGGACGGAAGGCGACGCGCGGCTGACCGCCGTGACCGTCGCCCCGTACACCGGGGAGCCCGCGGAGGCCGGGGACAGTCCAGACCGACGGGACTTCGCCGCCGACCTCCTCCTCGTCTCCGGCGGCTGGAACCCGGTGGCCCAGTTGTTCAGCCAGGCGGGCGGCAAGCTCCGCTACGACAACGCGCTCGGCACCTTCGTCCCCGACACCTGCCGCCAGGCCGTCGAGGTCGCGGGCAGCGCGTCCGGCGCCCTGGACCTGCCGTCCGTCCTCGCCCAGGGCGCGGCCGCCGCCTCCCGCGCACTCGCGGCGGAGGGCTACGACGCAGCACCCGCACCCGAGGCCCCCGGCCTCCCCGCCCCCGACCCGGCCGCACCGCCGCAGACACCGCCCATGCACGTGTACGCCATCCCGGACGCCTCCGACACCCGCTCCTTCGTCGACCTCCAGCGCGATGTCACCGTGGACGATCTCGCCCGCGCGACCGGTGCCGGTATGCGCTCGGTGGAGCACACCAAGCGGTACACGACGGCGGGCACCGCCAACGACCAGGGCAGGACGTCCGGCCTGCTGGCCAGCGGCATCGTCGCCGCGCTGCTCGGCGTCGACATCTCGGCCCTCGGCACGACCACGTTCCGCCCGCCGTACACGCCGGTCTCCTTCGCCACCCTCGCGGGCCGCGACCGGGGCGCGCTGCACGACCCGATCCGTACGACCGCGCTGCACACCTGGCACGTCGAGCAGGGCGCGCTGTTCGAGAACGTCGGCCAGTGGAAGCGGCCTTGGTACTACCCGCGGCCAGGGGAGGACATGGAAGCGGCCGTCCTGCGCGAGTGCGCCGCCGCCCGCGACAGCGTGGCCTTCATGGACGCCTCCACCCTCGGCAAGATCGACGTACAGGGCCCGGACGCGGGCGTCTTCCTGGACCTCCTCTACACCAACATGATGAGCACCCTGAAGGTCGGCATGATCCGCTACGGCGTGATGTGCCGCCCGGACGGCATGGTCTTCGACGACGGTACGGTCATCCGCCTCGCCCAGGACCGCTTCCTGGTCACCACGACAACGGGCAACGCAGCAGCCGTACTTGACTGGATGGAGGAGTGGTCCCAGACCGAGTGGCCGGACCTGCGCGTCCACTGCACATCGGTGACCGAGCAGTGGGCCACGGTGGCCCTGGTGGGCCCGCGTTCCCGGGACGTATTGGCCTCCCTCGCACCCCAACTAGCCGTCGCCAACGACGACTTCCCCTTCATGGCGTGGCGCGAGACGCCTGTCGCGGGCATCGACGCACGCGTGTGCCGGATCAGCTTCTCCGGCGAACTGGCCTACGAGATCAACGTGTCACCGTGGGAGGCCCGCGCCCTCTGGGAGGCGCTGTACGAGGCCGGTGCCCCGTACGGCATCACCCCCTACGGCACCGAGACCATGCACGTCCTGCGCGCCGAGAAGGGCTACCCGATCATCGGCCAGGACACCGACGGCACCGTGACTCCCCAGGATCTCGGCATGAGTTGGGTGGTGTCGAAGAAGAAGCCCGACTTCATCGGCAAGCGCTCGTACGCTCGTGCCGACGCCGTCCGCCCCGACCGCAAGCACCTGGTCGGCCTGCTCCCGGACGACCCCGGCACCTTCCTCCCCGAAGGCACCCAGCTCGTCGCCGACAGCGAACTGCCCGCGCCGCCCGTCCCGATGCTCGGCCATGTCACCTCCAGCTACCGCAGCGCCGCCCTGGGCCGGACCTTCGCGCTCGCCCTGATCAAGGGCGGCCGGGAACGCCTCGGCGAACGGCTGTACGCCCCCGTGGGCGACCGGCTGGTCCCGGTGACCGTCGCGAGCCCCGTCCTCTACGACCCCGAGGGAGCCCGCCGAGATGGCTGACACCAACACGTCCCTGTTGTCCCTGTCGTCTGTGTCGCCCGTGTCTCCGTTGTCGGGCGCGGCAGGCCGGCTGGCCGCCGCCACCCGTGCCTCCGGGGGCGCGGTCCGGCTGGCCGAACTGCCCTTCCTGACCCAGCTCGACGTACGCCTCGACGCCAAGGGAGCGGCGGCGGACGCGGTCGGGCTCGCGCTCGGTCTTCCGCTGCCCCTCGCTCCCAACACCGTCGTACGGGCGGGGGAGTTGGTCGCCCTGTGGCTGGGCCCCGACGAGTGGCTGATCGTGGGGCCGCCCGGCCGCGAACGGGAGCTGGAGGGCCGTATCAGGGAGGCGGCGGGGGAGGAGCAGCCGGTGTCCGTCACCGACGTCTCCGCCCAGCGCACCACACTCCTCGTCACGGGCCCCCTCGCCCGCGACCTGCTGGCCCACGGCTGCCCCCTGGACCTGCATCCGCGCGCCTTCGGCCCCGGCCACTGCGCCCAGACGACCCTGGGCCGCACCCAGGTGGTCCTGGTCGCCAGGGACGAGCCCAGGGCCGGATTCTGGGTACTGGTCCGCTCGTCCTTCGCCGGCTACCTGACGGACTGGCTGCTGGACGCGGCCACGGAGTACGTGAGCTGAAGCCGGGCCGCCTTCTCCTTGCTTCTTGCTTCTCGCTCCTTACTCCTTGTCCCCGGCACCGTCCTTCGAGGCGCGGGCCTCGGCCTTGAGGATGCGCGCCGACCTGCCCGCCGAGCGCACCAGTTCAGGGAGCTTCCTGACGGCGAGGACGGCTGTGACGACGATGAGGATGACGGCCAGTTCACTCAGTCCGAACATGGGGTCCTGTCCTTGGGCAGCCGACGGGTGGACGGTCGGGGTGGTCGCCGGGACGATCGTCCGTGGGCTGTGCCGTGCCGGGGGGCGGGTCCTCGGTGACGTACCGGCGCAGGTGGGGCAGCATTCCCCGGTCCAGCAGCGCCTGGTGCCAGGACAGCCGGGCCTGCTCCACCCGCTCGGCGGTCGGCGGGCCGCCGCGCTGACGTCTCGCCGTCCCCAGCAGGGCCACGAGGGCCACGAGAGTGCTCAGCGCCGCGACCAGCGCCAGCACCCAGCCGGCGGTCACCAGTGACGCCGGCAAGTCGCCTGCCGTGCGGGCGAGTCGGAGCGTGCAGCCGAGCAGGAGCAGGGCCGTGGCGGACACGGCGGACACGACCGGCGTGAGCACGGCGAGCGCGGACAGCACGGTTCCGCGGCCCGTCGACGGGCCGGTCTGACCGTGCCGGGCGGCCCGCAGGGCGAGGTGGGTGGCGTACTCCCGTTCCGTCGCCGCCATGATCTCGTCGGCGTTGGCGAGGGCCCGCTGCCGTACCCGGACCACTGTCCGGCCGGTGGGGTCGCCACGCAGGGCCCTGCCGATGTCGGAACCGCTCATCGCCAGCCGCAGTATCGCTTCGAAGTCGGGTCGGTCCTCAGGCTGGAGGCGTGTCGGGTCGGCCACTCGGTCTCCCGTCGGGTCGGCCACCGGGCCCACCCCGTACGAGGGAGGCGGGCCCGGCGGCGTAAGTCGGTCGTCGTGGGTCAGACGCTGACGCCGAAGTCGGAGGCGATCCCGGCCAGTCCGGAGGCGTACCCCTGGCCGACCGCGCGGAACTTCCACTCGGCGCCGCCCCGGTACAGCTCGCCGAAGACCATCGCGGTCTCGGAGGAGGCGTCCTCGGACAGGTCGTAACGCGCTATCTCCTGCCCGCCCGCCTGGTTGACGATCCGGATGAAGGCACCCCGGACCTGGCCGAAGCTCTGGTTACGGTTGTCGGCGTCGTGGATGGAGACCGGGAAGACGATCCGGTCGACCTCGGCGGGTACGCCCGCGAGGTTCACCTTGATCGCCTCGTCGTCGCCGTCGCCCTCGCCGGTGCGGTTGTCGCCGGTGTGCTCGACGGACCCGTCCGGGCTGGTGAGGTTGTTGTAGAAGACGAAGTGCAGGTCCGAGACGACCTTGCCGGAGGCGTCCAGCAGCAGGGCGGAGGCGTCGAGGTCGAATTCGGTGCCGGTGGTCGTCCGGACGTCCCAGCCCAGACCGACCAGGACGGCGGTCAGTCCCGGGGCCTCTTTGCTGAGCGAGACGTTGCCGCCCTTGGAAAGGGAAACTCCCACTGTTTTCCTCCTGGTTGAGATCCGGCGGTGCGGTTGCACCCGAGATCAATCTACATCACTGTAGAAATAGTGTGGGGTGTGCTGCGGACGCGAGGTCCCTGGTGTCCTTACGATGGAGCGCCCGTGAAGTACGCGGCAGCGGAAGGGAGACAGGGCGTGACGGATCACCGGCAGCGTCCCCGGCGGCGGGGACAGGGCGAGCTGGAGGTGCTGGTGCTGTCCGCGCTGCGGGAGGCGGACGGACCGGTGACGGCGGGCTGGGTGCAGGAGCGCCTGGGCGGCGACCTCGCCTATACGACCGTCATCACGATCCTGACCCGGCTGCTGGCCAAGGGAGCGGTCACCCGTGAACGGGCCGGCCGGTCCTTCGCGTGGCTGCCCGTGGCGGACCAGGCGGGCCTGGCCGCCCACCGGATGCGCCGGGTACTGGACAAGGAGGGGGACCGGCAGGCCGTACTGGCGAGCTTCGTCACCGGCCTCGGCCCCGACGACGAACGCCTGCTGCGCGAACTGCTGGGCCGCCCGGGCGACGACTCCTGCTCCGCATCCGACGACGGAGGGGAAGCCTGACACCCCATGGGGGTCTTCGTCTTTCTGCCGCTGATACTGCCGTTGACGGCGTGGCCGGTCGCCCGCCTCGCCGAGCAGCATCTCCATCCGCGTACCGCGACCCGGCTGCTGACCGGCGTGGCCGCGGTGATGGCCGTGTGCAGCACGGTGTGCCTGGCCCTGCTCATGGTGGTCGGCACGGCCCAGCTCCCCGGCAACCCGCTGCCCGACGGCTGGTCGGACCCCGAGGTGCGCGAGGCCGTCCCCTATGACGAGGTCGCGGGCAAGGCGGCCATCCCCGCCCTGGGCGCGGTGGCCCTGGCCTGCGGCCGGACCCTGTGGCGCCACTGCCGTACCCGCGGTCGAGCCCACCGTGCGCTCGCCGGACTTCCCGGTACGGCGGTCGCGGTCCTGCCCGACAAGGTGCCGTACGCGTACGCGCTGCCCGGCGGCCCTCGCGACCGGATCGTGGTGACCACCGCGCTGCTCGGCTCCCTGGAACCGGCCGAGCGCCGCGCCCTGTTCGCCCACGAGCGCGCCCACCTCGCCGCCCGCCATCACCGCCACCTGCTCGCCGTACAACTGGCCGCGCGCGCCAACCCGTTCCTGCGGCCCCTGCGTACGGCGGTGGCGTACACGGCGGAGCGCTGGGCCGACGAGGACGCGGCCCGTGTGGTCGGCAGCCGCCGTACCGTGGCACGGGCGATCGGCAGGGCCGCGCTGGTCTCCCGGGGCGCGCCACTGGCGACGCTCGCGGGATTCGCCGCGCCGGGTCCGGTGCCGCGCAGGGTGGCGGCCCTGCTCGCACCCGCGCCGGCCGGCCGCCGCTGGCCGTCGGTGTTCACCACGGCCGGCCTCGCCGTGTGGGGCGCCACCGCGGGTACGGCCGTATCGGCGATGGCGTCCGCGAACTCGGCGGTGACGATGATCGCCATCCTCCACGCGGCCACGCCCCTCTGACCGGCCGGGTGACGGCGGGTCGGAGGGGCGTGGCGGAGAAGCGCGCGTGCCGGACGCGGTGAGTGCGGCTCAGAGATCGAACTCGTGCGGCGGCAGGCCGAGGGTGAAGCACGCCTCGCGCACGACGGCCTGCTCGGTCTTGTCGAAGTCGCCGTCCGCGCCGCCGATGACGATGCCGATCTGGATGACCGCACGGGCCTCGGCGGGCTTCTTCTTGGCCTTGGCGACCTCCTGCAACACGCTCACCTTGCCGAACGCGAAGTCGGCGGCCAGCTTGTCGAGGTTTTCGTCGAAGCGCCGCTGCAGATCCATCGCATCGAAGTTCTGCAGTACTTCATTGGTGGCGATCAGTTGTGCCACTCGCTGGCGCTCCGAGGGGTCGACGGTGCCGTCGGCGGCGGCGACCAGGGCGCACATCGCCATGCTCGCGTCGCGGAAGGCGCCGCTCTTGAGGTCGTTCTTCTTCGCCACGAGCTGGGTCTGCATCGTCGATGCGGACTCCTTGAAACGGTCCCACAGGGCCACGAGAACTCCAGAGAACAGAAATGGACGCGTAGACAGCGACGACAACTACAACTACAACCAGAACAACTACAGCAACGTAGAAACTACCCGCCGAGCGGATAAGTTCCGTTTGCTCACTCTTCTTCGTCGTCGCCCTCGAAGAAGTCCCCGACCTCGTCCACGACTTCGGCCGCGACCATCCCGCCGACCACACCGACGGCGAGCCCGGCCGCACCGGCCGCGACGACGGTCCCCATCCCGGGCCCGGACCGCCGCCCGTCGTGCTGCCCATGGCCTTGGTCGTGAGTGTGCCCGCCGTACGCCGCCCGGTGCTCGACCAACTGCCGCACCCAGCCGTCGACTTCGGTGTTCCAGTCCCGGACGTCGTGGTGGCCGACCTCGAACCGGGTGACCGTGTCATGCCCGGCGGAGAAGAAGCCGCCGCGCTTGTCGGCCTCCAGGACCACCTCCATGCCGCCCGGCCCCGCGAGGAAGGTCAGCTCGATCTCGTTGACCTGGTGGGCGTACTGCGGGGCCGGAGTGAGCTCGATCTCCTGATAGAAGGGGAGCTGCTGGCCGGTGCCGTTGATACGCCCGTATTCGACGTCGGCCGACCTGAAACCGAACCCGAGCTGACCGAGGGCTTCGAGAACCGCTTCCTGGACGGGGAGCGGCGCGACACTCAACTGATCGAGGTCGCCCTTGTCCTTGGCGCCGGCCACCGACAGCTCGGTACGCACCCCGAGGACGATGCCCAGACCCTGCCCGTACAGCTCGGTGATGGGCGTCTCCCACGGCAGCGCCACACTGAAGGGCACGCTGCGCAACTCACCCTCACCGAGCCGGAACCCACCGCCGACGGTGAACCGGCCGAAGACGACGACCCCCTCGCTCTCACCGTCCTCGTGCTCGGCCTCGACCCGCGCGACCAGCTCCAGGGTGATGTGCTCGATGTCGAAGCCGGCGTTGCCGCCCTTGAGCTGCACCTGCCCAGAGAGCGCGGAGCCGGGCCGGGCGGGGGCGGGATCGAGCACCGTGTCGACAGTGGGTCCACCCACACCGAGCGAGCCGAGCAGCCGTTTGAACACCATCGTGGCGTTCACTCCTTCACATGCGTTCGTTCGTATGTACGTTCCGGGCCAGCGCCCTTCTACAGTCACGTAGAAGCATAGGGTCGGGGTGACGGGGGAGACCCGCGCTCCGCGCCTCCGGCGGGGAAACGGCCGAAAACCGGCTCCCCGAATCCCGCACCCTGACGACCGGCCTCCTCGCGCGGATGATGGCCCAATGCGCATCCGCATCGAAGCCATCGACCTTCCCGGCCTCACCTGCCCACCCGGAGCGTTCGCGGGCGACGACGTTCCGGCGTACCGAGACATCCACGTCGCCGTGCAACGCCGTGACCGTCCGGCCGAACTCCTCGGCCCGAAGCCCGGCGACGCCGTCTCGGCGAGCTGGACCCTGGAGTGCGTCACGGCGGCCTCGCCGGCCGGTACCGATGTGCGGGGCCCCTATGTTCAGGGCCGTCCGGGCGGCCGGTTCGTCCACCTCTCCTGGGGCGTCGTCGACGACTCCGGCACCTTCACGATGTTCCGCCGCGCCAAACTGATGCTCGACGCCGTGCCCGCCGACGTACTCGACGCGGCCGTGGCCACCGGCCTCCTGGTGGGCCGCCTCGGCCTGACCGACGCGCGCGGCGGGCCCCTGTGCGCACGGGTCGTACCGCCGCGCGCGTCGGTCA
>NZ_LIQQ01000707.1 GCF_001418565.1 Streptomyces graminilatus
CTGTCCGCCTGACCGCCAGGGGCGGCGGTCAGGCGGACAGGGGGCGGGCAGGCGGCGCCGCCGTCGATGGTGACCTGGCCGCCGATGGTGATCTGGGTGAGGGACGAGACGGCCCGGGGCGGGGAGGGTGCGGTGAGTTCCAGGCGCAGGCCTGCACGATGGTCGGGAACCCCGGGTGCCAAATGGTGTTCGGTGCCGGCGGGTTGGCGATTGCTGGGCGGGGCGGCGCCGACCGGTGGGTGGTGGCTAGCCGTGGGCGGTGGCTAGCCATGGTCGGTGGGTGGCTAGCCGTGGGCGGTGGGTGTCGGCGCGGGCGTGGGCAGGCCGGTGAGTTTCAGCAGCAGGGCCTTGACGTCGGTGGCGGCGAGGGTCTCGCTGCTGTGTTCCGGCTCCGAGCACAGGAGTACGGGGCCGTGGTCGGGGTCGCTCGGGAGGCGCCCGTGGCTGCCGCGGATGCCCGAGGGGTCCAGCGGGACGGTCTGCATCCGGTAGCGGAACCCCAGTTTCTTGCGGGCGAGTTGACCGGCGGCGTGCAGTTTCACCGACGGGACGGTGTCGTCCCACAGCAGTTCCGCGGGGTCGTAGCCGGGCTTGCGGTGGATCTCGACCTGGCGGGCGAAGTCGGGGGCGCGGTCGTCGTCGAGCCAGTAGTAGTACGTGAACCAGGCGTCGGCGTCCGCCACCGCGACCAGTTCGCCCGAGCGCTCGTGGTCCAGGCCTTGGGCCGCCTTGCCTCCCTCGCCCAACACCTGTTCCACGCCGTCGAGTTCACCGACGACCTTGGCGACTTCGCGGATGTCGGCCGGGTCCCGGACGTAGATGTGCGCCACCTGGTGGTCGGCGACGGCGAAGGCGCGGGAGGTCCAGGGATCGAGGTACTCCATGCCGTCCTGGGTGTGCACCTCCAGCAGTCCGGCCCGGCGCAGGGCCCGGTTGATGTCCACGGGGCGGGAGACCGGGGTGATGCCGTACTCGCTCAGCGCCACCACCGTGGCACCGGCGGCCAGGAAGTGGTCGATCAACGGGCGCAGGGCGTCGTCCAGTTGGCGGGCGGCGTCGAGGGAAGCCTCGGACTGGGGGCCGGAGCGCTGGGGTTCGTAGTCCATCTGCGGGATGTAGACCAGGGTCAGGTCGGGGTCGTGCTCGTCGAAGATCTGGCGGGCGGCGCCCAGGATCCACTGGGTGGAGGGCATTCCGGCGTTCGGGCCCCAGTAGGTGAACAGGGGGAACGGGCCCAGCCTGTCGGTGAGTTCGTCGTGCAGGGAGGGCGGCCAGGTGTAGCAGTCGGGTTCCTTGCGGCCGTCGGAGTAGTAGATCGGGCGCGGGGTCACCGTCCAGTCGACGTCGGCGCCCATGGCGTACCACCAGCAGATGTTGGCGACCGTGTAGCCGGGCGACCGTTTTCGGGCCGCGTCCCAGATCTTCTCGCCGCCGACAAGGGCGTTGTGCTGCCGCCAGAGGAGCACCTCGCCGAGGTCGCGGAAGTACCAGCCGTTGGCCACCGCGCCGTGTGTGGCGGGGGGTTCGCCGGTGAGGAAGGTCGACTGGGCGGTGCAGGTGACGGCGGGGAGTGTGGTGCCGAGGGTGGCGCGGAAGCCGCGGTCGCCGAGGGCGGCGACGGCGGGCATGTGGCGCAGCAGGGCGGGGGTGAGGCCGACGATGTCCAGCACGACGAGTCGGTTGGTGCTGGAGGGGGTGTTGGGTGTGCCGGTGCTCGGGGCTTCGATGTGCGGGGTGTCTGTCATGTCGGGTTCGGGTTCCTTGCGGCCTGTCATGAGTGGTCCTCTTTGAGGCCCATGCCGGTCAACCGGTCGCGGGCCCAGGTGAGTTCGGCGGCTATGCCGGCGGCGAGATCGGCGGGCGGACGGGGCAGGACGGACCAGGTATAGGTCTCGACCTCGATGTGGTCGCACACGGCGTTCGGGCCGCCGAGAAGTCCGGTGAGAACGCTGGTGAGTTGGTCGGCGGTGGTACGGAGGGGCGGCTCGGGCGCGGCGTGCAGCGGGGCGTGGAAGTGGGTGCGCCAGGGGCTGCCGGGGCCGGTCGCCGGGAGCCCCTCGCCGTCCAGGGCGTCCGGCAGGTCGTCGACGCCGATCACCGTGCCGTCGCTGACTGTCCTCGTCTGGTGGAGGAACCGACGTTCGGCGAGTTCACGCAGGGCGGCGCGGGCGCGCGGGTCGGTCGGGTCGGGGGCCTCGACCGCACAGGACGCCTGGAGCTTGACGACCGGCAGACCGGCGTCGGCGAGCCGTCCGAGGGCTTCGCCGGGCTCCTCGAACTGGACGGCGAGATGGCAGGCGTCCAGACAGACGCCGAGCCGGTCGCGGTCCACGTCGGCGAACTCCCGTACCGCCTGGGTGGTGGTCTCCACGACGCATCCCGGTTCCGGTTCGAAGCCGACCCGGATACGGCGGCCCGTGTCCGACTCCAACTCGGCCAGTCCGGCAGCCAGTTGGTCGAGGGCCCGGCGGGCCGTGTCCGCCCGGTCGGCCGGCCACGGGGTGCGCCAGGCGAGCGGGAGGGTGGAGACACTGCCGCGCCGGGCGTCGTCGGGGAGGAGGGCGGCGAGGACTCGTGCGCAGTCGAGGGTGTAGGTGAGGCGGGCCGGGTCGGCCCAGTCGGGGAGGTACACGTCCTTCTTGACGACCTCGCGGTGGAACCCCTCGTACGGGAAGGCGTTGAGTGTGACCGTCTCCAGGCCGCGCGCCGCGAGTTCACCCTTGAGGGTGGTCAACGCCCGTTTGTCGGCGGCGAGTTCGGTGACGGCGGTGCGGGCCAGCCAGAGGCCGATGCCGAGCCGGCCGACGCCGAGCCGTTCCCGTACGGGTTCGGCGTGGGCGCCGAGCTGGGCGATGACGCCGGCGAGGTCCTCGGCCTGGTGGACGTTGCTGCAGTACGCGAGGTGGACGGGGGTGCCGTCGGGGTGGCGGAAGCGCACGGGCTCACTCTCCCCCGCGCCGGATGGAGTTGCCCTCGAACGACGAGGTCTCGTCGGGCTTCGCCAGGCTGTCCGGGTCGTCCAGGTCCAGGCGTCCGCTCTGGCCGTAGAAGGCGACGGGGTTGCGCCACAGGACTCGGTCGACGTCGTCGTCCGTGAAGCCGTCGGCGAGCATCGCGTCGCCGGTCTTCCGGGTCTTCAGGGGATCCGAACTCCCCCAGTCCGCTGCCGAGTTGACCAGTACGCGGTCGAGTCCGTGTTCCCGGAGGATGCGGACCATGCGGTCCTCGCTCATCTTGGTCTTCGGGTAGACGGAGAAGCCCGCCCAGCAGCCGCTGTCGAGGACCATGCCCACCGTCAGCTCGTTGAGGTGGTCCAAAACGACGAGTTCGGGGGCGATGCCCGACTCCCGTACGACGTCCAGGGTCCGCCTGGTCCCGGCCGCCTTGTCGCGGTGCGGGGTGTGGACGAGGGCCGGCAGGCCGTGTTCGACGGCGAGTTGGAGCTGACGGGCGAGGACCTCGTCCTCCTGCCTGGTCATCGAGTCGTAGCCGATCTCGCCGACGGCGACGACCCGGTCCTTGGCGAGGTAGCGGGGCAGCTCGTCGAGGACGGGCAGGCAGCGCGGGTCGTTCGCCTCCTTCGGGTTGAGGGCGATCGTGCAGAAGTGCTGGATGCCGAACTGGGCGGCCCGGTACGGCTCCCAGCCGAGCAGCGAGTCGAAGTAGTCGTAGAAGGTGTCCGGCGAGGTGCGGGGCTGGCCGAGCCAGAAGGCGGGCTCGACGACCGCCCGGACCCCGGCCGCGTACATGGCCT
>NZ_LIQQ01000708.1 GCF_001418565.1 Streptomyces graminilatus
GGTCCGGTGGGGGCTTGTCGCGCCCACGCGGCGGAGCCGCACAAAAGCACGGCCCCGCGCCCCTGAGGGGGTTGCCGCCCAGGTCGGTCGGGGAGTGCCGGAGGCAGGAGTGCCCCCTACGGGCGTAAGGGGCATCCTGCCTCTGGGAGGGATCCTTACTCCGTGCCCATGTGTGTGCCCATGTGGTCCAGGCGGCGGAGGATTACGCCTTCCCGGAGGGCCCAGGGGCAGACCTCGAGGGTTTTGACCGCGAAGAGGTCCATCGCGGCCTCGGCCACCAGGGCGCCCGCGACCAGCTGGTTGGCGCGGCCTTCCGAGACGCCGGGGAGGGTTGCTCGTTCCGCTGTCGTCATGGAGGCGAGGTGGGGGACCAGTGCCTGGAGGGACTCGCGCTTGAGTTCGCGCTGGACGTAGAGGCCGTCCGTGGAGCGGGCCGCTCCGGCGAGGCGGGCGAGCTGCTTGAACGTCTTCGAGGTGGCGACGATGTGGTCCGGGGAGCCGAAGCGGCTGAACTCGCCCACCGTCTCCGCGATCTGGGCGCGTACATGGCGGCGCAGGGACTTGATGTCGGCGGCGTCCGGCGGGTCGCCGGGGAGCCAGCCCGCGGTCAGGCGGCCGGCGCCGAGCGGGAGGGAGACGGCGGTGTCGGGCTCCTCGTCGATGCCGTAGGCGATCTCCAGGGAGCCGCCGCCGATGTCGAGGACGAGAAGCTTGCCGGCCGACCAGCCGAACCAGCGGCGGGCGGCGAGGAAGGTGAGGCGGGCCTCCTCGGAGCCGGTCAGGACCTGGAGCTCGACGCCTGTTTCGGCCTGCACGCGCGCGAGGACGTCATCGGCGTTCGTGGCCTCGCGCACGGCGGAGGTGGCGAACGGCAGCAGGTCCACGACGCCCTTGTCCTCGGCCGCCTGGAGCGCCTCCTGGATCACCGCGACGAGTTTGTCGACCCCTTCCGGGCCGATGGCTCCGGCCTCGTCGAGGAGTTGGGCGAGCCGCAGCTCGACCTTGTGCGAATGCGCGGGCAGGGGGCGTGCGCCGGGGTGCGCGTCCACCACCAGCAGATGCACCGTGTTCGATCCCACGTCGAGGACACCGAGTCTCATGGACGGCAACGCTACTGCCCTCCGGGCCCGTATCCGTCCCCGGAGCGGTGCCGGAACGGGCTCTGGGCGACTTACTCTGGACGCGTGCCAAAGACGAATAAGGCAAAGGCCGACAAGTCGGCAACGTCAGCCCTCTCCGGGAAGTCCGCGAAGTCTTCGAAATCCTCAAAGTCTTCGAAGTCCTCGACGTCTCCGAAGTCCCCGAAGTCCGCGAAACCGCCGAAGACGGTGGTGGTGAGCGACGAGAAGGGGCTCGATTTCGCGCGCGCGTGGGTGGAGTTCCCCGACCCGGCCGACGACGAGCAGGTCTTCCGCTGTGATCTGACCTGGCTGACCTCGCGCTGGAACTGCATCTTCGGAAGCGGCTGCCAGGGCATCCAGGCCGGCCGCGCGGACGACGGCTGCTGCACGCTGGGCGCCCACTTCTCCGACGAGGACGACGAGAAGCGCGTCGCCGGATTTGTGGCCCGGCTCACGCCGGACATCTGGCAGCACCACGACGTCGGCACGGAGTCCGGCTGGGTCTCGGAGGACGAGGACGGCTCTCGGCAGACCCGGCCGTACCAGGGGTCGTGCGTCTTCCAGAACCGTCCCGGGTTCGCGGGCGGCGCGGGCTGCTCGCTGCACATCCTGGCGCTGAAGGAGGGCCGGGAGCCGCTGGAGACCAAGCCGGACGTGTGCTGGCAGCTTCCGGTGCGGCGGACGTACGACTGGATCGACCGGCCCGACGACACGCGTGTGCTCCAGGTGTCGATCGGTGAGTACGACCGGCGCGGCTGGGGTCCGGGCGGTCACGATCTGCACTGGTGGTGCACGTCGGCGACCTCGGCGCACGGCGCGGGCGACCCGGTGTACGTGTCGTACCGGCCGGAGCTGATCGAGCTGATGGGCAAGGCGGGGTACGACCGGCTGGTCGAGCTGTGCGAGGCGCGGCTGGCGTCGCAGTTGCCGCTGCTGGCTCCGCATCCGGCCGATCCCGGCGCCAGGCCCGATCTCGGTCTCGCTCCCGACGGCGGTACTGGTTCTGGTCCCGCTCCCGCTCCTGTGCGCTGACGCGTTCGCGTCCGGTCGGCCCGGTCCCCCGTTCGCGTCCGCGTTCACGTCCGCTTCACGTTCGTGCCCGCGTTCGTGTCCGCGTTCGTGTCCGGCCGATCCGACCCGGTACCCAGTACCTGGTACCCGGTACCGATCCCTTCGCCGGCGCGTCCGCATACGGCTGGGCCCGTTCGGTGACCTCCGCGGCAGGCTCGGCTCAGGAGCTCATCGAGGGGGTCGGGGCCGTGCTGTTCGCGGGTGGTGACGAGCCTCCGGGGTCGGGCGGGGGCGAGGTCGTCGACGGTGTCGGGGTG
>NZ_LIQQ01000709.1 GCF_001418565.1 Streptomyces graminilatus
GCCTGGAACTGCTCGCGGAGCGTCCCGCGTACTTCACGGACACCGGGCAGCCGCGCAGCCGGATGGACTTCCTGGCCGCCGTGACCCTTCTCATGGACCGGCTGACCGCCATGGGCATGGGCGCCCAGTCGGTCCCCGGGCCGGACGGGCGCGACTGGACCGCCGTCGAACTAGCCGCCCACGCGCGCGCGGAGGCCCTTTCCCTGTCCGAGCGCTTCGACCTGCGCAACGGCACGCCGTACGTCGGCGAGGGCGTCCGCGCGCGCATGGGCGGCTAGTTCGACGGCGGTCCAGTCGCGCCCGTCCGGCCCGGGGACCGACTGGGCGCCCATGCCCATGGCGGTCAGCCGGTCCATGAGAAGGGTCACGGCGGCCAGGAAGTCCATCCGGCTGCGCGGCTGCCCGGTGTCCGTGAAGTACGCGGGACGCTCCGCGAGCAGTTCCAGGCCGCGCGCCTCGTTGCCGGTCAGCGCGCAGAACTCGACGTGGTCCGCGTAAGCGCCCCGCATGCTCTCCATGGGCCGCACCAGCCGGAAGCCCCGCAGATGATGCGCGCGGGCCTCGTCCGGGCGGCCCAGGCGCAGCAGGGGGCCCAGGGAGGAAGCCAGGACGGTGTGCGGTTCGTGGGCGCAGGTGAACTCGCCCTCCAGGACCGGCCGCCACAGGTCGAGCGCCTCGGCGTCCGCGCCCCGCTCGGCCCGCCACCAGCCCTGGCTGTGCAGTTCGCAGGCGTGGCAGTCGGCCATGCTGTCGCGGTCGGCGGCCAGCCAGGCCGCGTACGCCCGTTCGGCGCGGGGCAGGTCGCCGACATGCGCGGCCACACTGAACTCGGCGCCGCGCACGGCCCGTTCGGAGTGTCCGGCGAGCCGGTAGCGGTGCTCCATCTCGCCGAGCCACTTCTCGATGGAGGCCAGCGGGATGTGCGGCTGGTCCAGCATGCCCGTGGTCATCCACTTGAAGACCCAGTGCAGCGTGTGGGCCTCGTACTCGTCGAAGTCCTCGGGCCGCTCGTCCCACATGCGCAGCAGACGCGCGAAGGGGACGAACATCCGGTCCTTCTCGGAGCTGTAGTTGTAGGCCTTCAACTGGTGCCCGAGCGCCTCGATCACGGCGAGCGGGATGTTCAGCTTCTCGGCCTCGGCAAGCAGTTGCTCCGCGCGCGCGTTGCGGGCCGGCCCCTCCGGCTGCTCCGAGTTCAGGGCCATGGCCTCGCGGAGGNNCTCATCGCCGGCCGTCCTCCGTGGGCTCTGTGGGATCGCTGTGGGTGGCCCACTCCAGGAGGCCGATGAACGCACGGTTCAGCAGCGCGGAGTCCGCGGGCCGCAGCGGGCGCTGCGCCATGAGCAGGGCCTGCCCGTAGAGGGACTCCGTGGCGGTGCCGATCAGTTCCCGGTCCGCCAGCGAACTGATCCGCCGGATCAGCGGGTTGAGATGGTTGAGCACCAGCCGCGCGCGCGGGGCGCTGCCCCGCAGCGAGCCGAGGATGCCGGCCCACAGGTCGTCGGCCTGCTCCTCGGCCTCCGCGCGGGCCTGCTCGTGCCGGGCCGCCCGGTCGTCCAGGTGCAGCGCGGGC
>NZ_LIQQ01000071.1 GCF_001418565.1 Streptomyces graminilatus
CCCGGCGGCCTGGCCGCGCCCGAGCGCCCCGCCCCGCCCCGCAGCGTCCACCTGCTCCAGCGCAAGACGACGAAGGTCGGCGCCGGACTCGGCAGGACCACCGGCTGGATCCACCGCACCGAACTCAAGCACCGGGGCGTCACCATGGTCCCGGGCGTCCGGTACGACCGGATCGACGACGCCGGTCTGCACGTGACCGTCGACGGCGCCGCCACCGTCCTGCCCGTCGACACCGTCGTCCTGTGCACCGGCCAGGACCCGCGCCGGGACCTGTACGACGAGCTGCTCGCCGCCGGCCGCAGCGTGCACCTGATCGGCGGCGCCGACGTCGCCGCCGAGCTGGACGCCAAGCGCGCCATCAAGCAGGGCACCGAACTGGCGGCGGCGCTCTGACACCCGTACGAGCGGAGGACAGCCACAGTCACCGTCAGCCCCGGTCCCTAGGATTTGAGCCATGTCCCTCCCGCACGCGATCCTCACCGCTCTGCTCGAGAAGCCGTCCTCGGGGCTGGAGCTGACCCGGCGGTTCGACAGGTCGATCGGCTACTTCTGGTCGGCCACGCACCAGCAGATCTACCGCGAGCTGGGCAGGCTGGAGGGCGAGGGGCAGATTCGCGCCCTGCCCGCCGAGCAGACGGCCCGTGGCGGGAAGAAGAGCTACGAGGTGCTGCCGGCGGGCCGAGCCGAACTGGCCCGCTGGACCGCCGCGTCCCAGGACCCAAAACCCCACCGGGACACGATGCTGCTGCGGCTGCGCGCCTCGGCGGTCGTCGGCACCGAAGGCATCGAGGCCGATCTGCGTCGCCATCTCGCCCTGCACCAGCGGCAGTTGACGGAGTACCGGGAAATCGAGGAGCGGGATTTCCCGCCCGCCGGAGCAGGTACGGGCAGCCCCCAGGGCCGGCTCCAGCACCTGGTCCTGCGGGCGGGCATCGACCTGGAGACCTTCTGGACCCAGTGGCTCACCCACGCCCTGGCGGAGTTCGCGGAGCTGCCCGGCGAAAACCAGTGAGCGCCCCGCGCCCGAGGACGAACCTCGGACACAGGGCGCTCACGACAGCCGAGCCGATCTACTGAATACAACCAATCTACTGAATACAGCCAATCGGCCAACTACAACCAATCGGCCTAAGTGAGTGGGTAGTTGGTTGTCAGAGCCGGAAGACATCGAGGAAGGAACTCCAGAATCCCTTCCTGCGCTGTTCCTGATGGCCTCCCGAAACCTGCTGCGGTACCGGACGGGGCGCCGGTTCCGCCGCCTTGGTCGGCGTCAGGCTGCGCATCGCCGCCGCCATCCGGGTGGCGGGGGTCGGGCTGAACCGGGCCGGCAGTGCGACCAGGGCGCGGTGGAAGGGTCCCGGGCGCCACATCAGGCTGTCCTGCGGGACCGCGAGGGTCAGGTCGGGCAGCGCGTTGAGGATCCGCTCGATCGCCGTGAGCGCGATGACCTGGGCCGGGTCCTTCGCGGGGCAGGCGTGCGGGCCCGCGCCGAAGGCGAGGTGCGCGCCCTTGCTGGCCGCCTGCCTGGCCTCTTTGAGGGCCGGGTCGCTGTTGGCGGCGGCGAAGCTGACGACGATCGGGCTGTTGGCGTCGACCAGCACGCCACCGAGGTCGACGTCCTGCAACGGGTAGTGCGTCGCGTAGTTGGAGATGGGCGGGTTGTTCCACAGCACGTGGTCGATGGCTTCCTCGACCAGCATGCCGCTGCCGCGCCCCGACGGGCCGTCGGACAGCAGCAGGAGCAGGGAGCTGGCGATGAGGTTGCGCTCGGGTTCGAGGCCCGCGCCCATCAACACGATGAGCTGGTAGCGGAGTTCGTCGTCGCTGAGGCCCGCCGGGTGCTGGATGAGCCAGGACGTCACGTCGTCGCCCGGTTCACGGCGCTTGAGGGTGATCAGCTCCAGGAGGGAACCGGCCACCTCCTCAAGGCCCTTCTGGGCGTTCTCGCCGTCGAACATGGCGGACATGCCGGCGGTGAGGCGGTCGCCGATGTCGGCCGGGCAGCCGAAGATCTTGTTGAACAGGAGCAGCGGCACCAGCTTGGCGTAGTCGTTGAGGAGGTCGGCGCGGCCCCGCTCGCTGAACTGGTCGATCAGGTAGTCGGCGATCGGCTCGACGTCCCGGCGGATCCGGCTGATGCTCAGCTTGGCCAGGCTCTCCGTGACGGCCTTGCGCAGCCGCAGGTGCACGGCGCCGTCGGTGAACAGCACGTTCGGCTGGTAGGCCATCATCGGCAGGACCGGGCTGTCGAGGGAGATCCGGCCCTCGTTGAGCGCGGACCAGCGGCGCGAGTCGCGGGAGAACAGGGTGGTGTTCTGGAGCACCCGGAGGGCCATCTCGTGCTGGACGACGAGGGTGGCGTCCACACCGGGGGCCAGTTCGACGGGTGCCGCCGGGCCGTGGGCGCGCATCTGGTCGTACAGGCGGTGCGGTTCGGCGGCGAAGTCGGCGCCGTGCATGGGGCATCTGGCGGGCGCGGTCGGCGCGGCACCAGCGTGCTGTGTGTCCATGGAGGTTCCTTAGGGTTCCCCGCGCCTCGGGGACGGGGGAGAGGAAGAGGCTTGTGACGGGGTGTTCGGGGCCCGGGTCCGGGCGGTCCAGGCGGTGATCCAGGCCCCTGCCCGGAGCGCCGCCGGGACCCCGGCCCGGCCCCTTCTCCGGACCCCTTGTGCGGGGAGGGGTCCGGAAGGAAAGGGAGGGACCGGGGCTCAGGCCGCGCGGGTGAGCAGGTGCTGGACGAGGGCGATCAGGGCCCTCGCGGAGGACTTCTGGTCCCGGGCGTCGCAGTAGATGACCGGGGTGTCGGGCAGCAGGTCGAGGGCCTCGCGGATCTCGTCCTCGTCGAACTCGGCCTTCTCGTCGAAGGAGTTGACGGCGATGGCGTACTCCAGGCCGTACTTCTCGACCAGGTCGATCACCGGGAAGGTCTCGGCCAGCCGGGACGGGTCGACCAGGAGCAGTGCTCCGAGCGCGCCGCGGGCCATGTCCTCCCACAACTGCATGAAACGCTGCTGGCCGGGGGTGCCGAACAGGTACAGCACCAGCTCGTCGCTCAGCGTGAGACGGCCGAAGTCCAGCGCGACCGTGGTCGTCACCTTGTCCGGCGCGCCCTTCAGATCGTCCACGTGGGCGGACGCCTGGGTCATCTTCTCCTCGGTGCGCAGCGGGGCGATCTCCGACAGCGAGCCGATGTAGGTGGTCTTGCCCACGGCGAAGTGCCCTACGACAAGGATCTTCGCGGTGGTGGTGACCGCGTCTGAGACGTAGATCGTCTCAGCCGTAGAGCGATTCGAGTCCATGCAGCACCTTCTCGATGATTCCTCTGTCGACGGACGGGGCGCGTGGGGGCGCGGCACGACGCAGGAGATGGCCCTGTTCGAATAAATCGGTCAGCAGGAGCCGGGCGACCCCCACCGGCAGCGACAGATGCGCGGCGACCTCAGCGACGGACAGGTAACCGCCGCCGCACAGCTCCCATATGGCCCGTACCTCGGGGCTGGCGCCGAGCGGCAGCTCCCGGTCGGGGGCCAGCGTGACCAGGGTGTGCAGGGACAGGTCGTCGGCGGTCGGCAGCCGCCGTCCGCCCGTGATGACGTAACTCCGGACGAAGTCGCTGGTGACCGTGACCGGGGCTTCCTCGCCGTGCGCGTTCACGCGTCCGCACCGGCGTTCTGACGCGGCGGGGTCGTCATCGCCTTGCCGAGCGCACCCACCTGCTGCTGCATCCGGAAGGACATGGCCTCCATGTCGACGTCCAGGGCCGCCGACACGGCGAGGTAGGCGCCGCTGCCCGCCGCGATGAGGAAGATCCAGCCGCCGTCGTACTCGATCAGGGTCTGCTTCCACAGACCGAGTCCGAAGCCGACGAAGGGGGCGACTGCCCGGCTGAGGGACTGCATGGAGCTCATCGCGGCGGCGTTGGTCTCGGCCGCGTCGCGGTCGATGTCGCTGGACCGCTCCAGCAGCAGGCCGTCGGCCGAGACGAGGATCGCGTGACGGGCGCCGCGTACCTGCAGCACATCGTTCAGCACCCACGACAGATCGGGATTCACTGGTCCTGTGGTCCTTCCATGGTCGTCGTGTCCCTCCCGAGCAGCGTTCCGCGCTGGAACGCACCGATGCGTGAGGCCGTCACCTCGTTGTTGTGCTCCACCGGCTCCGGCGGCGGGGGCACCACCGCGACCGGGCTGCCGCGCCGCCGCCGCTTGGGCAGACCGCCGGCCGTCGTACCTATCGGACGCGCCGGCCCGCCGGGCGAGGCCACCGGGGTCAGCCGCTGCGGGGCGACCGGCACCTCCGTCCGGGGCTCGGGCTTGGCGGCCCCGCCCTCGGGCTCCGGAACGTCCGTCGTCAACAGGTTCTCTGGCAAGAGAATCACCGCCCGTACGCCGCCGTAGGGGGACACCGAATCGACCGACACCTTGAAGCCGTAGCGGGTGGCGAGCATCCCGGCCACGGCGAAGCCGAACTTCGGCGGGTCGCCGAGGCTCGTGATGTCGATCGGTGCCTGCGGGGAGAGCAGCACGGAGGCCCGCGCCTTCTCCTCCGTGTTCATACCGAGGCCGGCGTCGTCGACGATCAGGCAGACGCCGGTGGGCACGGCCTGGATGTTGATGTCGACGCGGGTGCCGGGCGCGCTGTAGTTGGTGGCGTTGGCCAGCAGCTCGGCGAGGACCACCGCGATGGGCTCGACGGCCCGGCTGGCCACCGTGACGTTCACCTGGGTGTTGATGGTGACGCGGTCGAAGTGCTTGATGCGGCCCTGGGCACTGCGGGCGACGTCGAACACGGAGGCGGTGGACTCGCGCCGGCCGAGCCAGCCGCCGCACAGCACCGCGATGCCCTGCGCACGTCGGCCGAACTGGCTGTTGGTGTGGTCGATCATCATCAGGTCGGCGAGGATCTGTTCGTCGTCGCCGTAGCGGCGCTGCGACTTCTCGATGATGAGCTGCTGTTCGTCGGCGAGCACCTGGAGCGTCCGCATCGCGGACTTCAGGACGGCCTTGGTGTCTTCCTCCGCGTCCTTGCGCACCGCCGCGAGATCGCCCGCGTGCTGGGCGTTCAACTGGCCGTATTCCGCATAGAGGCGGTCACGGTCGCTCTGGACGGACTCGCGGGCGTTCTGCAGGTCGTTGTTCTTCCTGCGGAGAGCCATGTTGGTTCTCCGGGCCCGCATCACTGCGACGAGCGCAGCGACCAGTACCACAAGCAGGATCCACAGCAGTGGATCCTGGATCAATGACGTCATGAGACTCTCTTCAAGTCGCCTTGCGACAGGAGCAGTTGCGGTCCGGCAGGTGCTGGCCTCGAACTCCAGCCCCGCCCGGTGGCGTACGTTACCGGCGGACCGACTCAGCCACTCCTTCGCCATGGGGCCCTTAGAGACTGCCCCCGTGCGCGTGGCGCGCCTCAGCCTACTGAAAGTGGGATGATCTTAACAGTCAATGAGGCGTCAAAAAGGTTCCGCTTGAGCTCACTTGGAGACCTTCACACAGGATCCGCGATCGGCCCACGCCGGTGACACCCCGCCGCCGCCCGGACACGCACAGACCCGCCCCCCTGTCCTTAGGGAAGCGGGCCTGTACTGCGTACGCCTCAGGCGGCCTGGGCGCCGAACCCGGGCTCGGTGCCGGTACGGCCCGGGTCCGCGCACCACACCCACAGCCTCTCGTCGACGAGCCGCTCCGCGTACTCGATGCCGGGCTCGAAGGTCTCGTCGGCGATGTCCCCGCCTACGAAGATCCGCAACACGTTCTCGTTCTGCTGCCGCTCGTTCTGCTCGGCTCGGTCGGATGCCATGCCCGCGAGGCTAACCCGTGGGCGCGGTCGGGGAAAAGCCGAGGGACAGGTCCTCCTGATCACTCTTCGAAAAGGGTGATGCCCGGCGGAACGCCGTTACCAGGCGTGAGCGGGCGCGTTGTAGGGGAAGTGCGGGCGCGAGTCGAGTGCCCGCACTCATCGAATCAAAGGAGAACGTGATGTCTCGCATCGCGAAGGCAGCCGTCGCCGCGCTCGGCACCGGTGCCGTGGTGCTCGGCGGTGCCGGTATGGCCACGGCTGACGCGGGTGCCATGGCCGAGGCCGTCGGCTCGCCCGGCGTCCTGTCCGGCAACATCCTGCAGGTCCCGGTCCACGTGCCCGTCAACGTGTGCGGGAACTCGGTCAGCGTGATCGGCCTGCTGAACCCGGCCTTCGGCAACACCTGCGTCAACGTCAGCCACGACGACCACAAGGGCCACCCCGGCCCCGGCGGTTACGGCGGCTGATCCGTCGCACGCAAACACCGGAAGAGCCCCGGCGGTCCCACCGCCGGGGCTCTTCCATGTCCTGCTCGTATGACGTGTCCTGCTCGTATGACGTGTCCTGCTCGTATTACATGTCCTGCTCGTCTTACGCGTACCGGTAGACGGCGCTGTGGTCCTCCAGTTGGTCCGGCGTCAGGTCCCACGGCGGGAGCGTCTCGTGCCGGGCGACGACCCGGCCGCGCTGCGGGTCGCCGACGCGTGGGGGCCGGTCGGGCAGATAGCGCGCGCCGGCGCCGTGCCGGCGCTGCCAGCGCGACCAGCACAGGTCGACGAAGGCGTGGTGCAGCCAGAAGACGGGGTCGTTGACGGAGGCACCGCCGACCATGTGCCCGCCGACCCACCGGTGGACGCGGTTGTGGTTGCGCCACGAGGCGGGGCCCCGCCCGCTCCCCCACCCTTCGAGCCGGTTGCGGAACCCCTTGGCGGACGTCGAGTTCCACGGCGACACGTCGTAGACGGGGTCGGCGAGGGCCGCGTCCAGGTCCTGCCGGGTCGGCAGCGTGAGCGGCTCACGGGCACGGCCGAGGTCCCGGGTGAGGAAGTCGCCGTCGGTGACGCTCTCCGTGATGATCCAGTCACCGGTGTCGTAGGCGAACGGCCCGGTCATGACCATCTGGTCGGAGGCCCGCCCGGTGCCGCCGAGCAGGTCCTCGGTCCAGGGCGCGCCGGTTTTCGTACGGTCCCGGGTCCAGTCCCAGTACGGCAGCGTCACCGACGGGTCCACGCGCTGGAGGGCCTGCTCCATGTCCAGCAGGAACTGCCGGTGCCAAGGCAGGAAGGACGGCGCCATATGGGCCGTACGCAGCCCCTTCTCGCCGTCGGAGACGTAGTACTCGATGTGGGTGCGCACATAGTCGTCGTACTCGCCCCGGCGTTTGATCTCCAGGAGCGCCCCGACGAACCGCCGCCGCTCGGAACGCGTCAGCGTGCTGACGTCCTTACGCGTGTACGCCATGACCGCCCTCTCCCCCGCCCGCGACCGTCAGCCGCCGCCCGGGCCCCAGCTCGTCCACGGCGGCGCGGGCCGCCTCCAGGGCCGTGGGGTAGGAGCGGTAGTGGTCGATCATGCTCAGATACGTCCCGTCCGCGCGCCGCATCAGATGCAGGGGCCGCCCGTCCACGGTGACGTGCCACCGGCCGTCGCCGGGCGGGCGCATCGCCTGCGCCATGTGCTGAAGGTGGTCGGCGGGCTCGGCGTCGGCCCTCATGCCGCGCAGCCGGCGGCCCCGGTACGTCTCGTCGAACGCCGCCGCCTCCTCGCCGTCCCGGTCCCGCCGGGGCCACGCGGCGGCGACGACCGGGACCACCGCCAGGGCGAGGGCCGACACGCACAGGGCACGCAGCGCGTCGCGCCGCGTGCCGGAACGGACACGGGGACCTTCCGGTCCCCGTGGCACTCTGCTGACGAACAACAGTCTCTCCTCATCTCATCGTCTGGTTCGGCTCGTTCGGAAACGGCGACCGCCCGATGACCGGGCCCGGGTGTCGACTCCGGGCCCAGAGGCTCCAGTTCGTCAGGTCCAGCTCGTCAGGTCCAGCTCGTCCGGTCCAGTTGGTCGGGTCCGGTGTCCGACCGGACCGCCCGGACCCGCCCGGACTACAGCGAGCCGAGCCCCAGGACGCCCGTGGGTGCCGTTTGCAGCAGCGGGGTGAGCACTGCGGCCTGCGGCTCCTTGAGCGTGGGCAGGCCGAACACATCGGGGTTGGAGGCGGTCAGCGGGGTGTCCACGGACAGACCGGGGGTCAGGGTCCGCAGGTCGGCCGCGGGGAGGCTGGCAGAGGCCTCGTCGAAGCCCTTCCCGATCACCTGCGGCAGCGGCGTCTCGGCCGACACACCGGGCAGCGCGGCACCCATCGGCACCTGCGGCAGCGCGCTGGCCGGGATCATCTGCCCCTCGACGTACCGCGGGCCCTCGGGCACACCCGGCGTCAGCAGGGGCAGTTCGCCGCCGACCTTGGGCAGGCTCACGTTGAGGGACTTCTCGACACCGTCCAGCGGGACGGGTACGGGGACCGTGTCGGCCGCGACGGCGGGGGCCGCGGCGCCCACCGCCGCCGCCATGCCGGTGAGAACGGCGGCGGCAAGGATTCGAGTGGTCGACTTCATGACAAGTACGGTCCTTTTCAGGAATCGGGGGGGTGTTCGTCCGTACCGCGTAACGATCCTGAGAACCGCATCAGCTCAAGATTCCCCCGTGTGGCGCATTAGTCGTCCCATCGGCCCGGACGGTCGATCCGCCCGTCCGGGCCTCCGGCCGCACCACTCGTCCCGCTCCCTCCGGCCGTCAGCGCAGGCTGCGGGCCGGGAGGATGACGTGGGCGGCGGCGGTCAGGGTCTCCTCGGCGCCCGCGAACGCGGCCAGCGCCTCCGGCTCGATGGGCTTGCCGGGCTGGGCCTCGGGCCAGGCGCGGGTGGTGAACACCAGGTAGGCGAAGCCCCGTTCGGCGACCGCGGTGAGCCACTCCGGGGGCGGCGTGCACTGGGCGTTGAGCTGCGGCATGTTGACGACGGCCGAACCGGCCTCGACGAGCAGGCTGACCGGCAGGCTCGGGCGGGTGGAGCCGTCGACGATGTCGCCGCCGACCGGCAGACCGGTGTTGGCGAGGAGCTTCTCGACGGCGACCGCCGAGGCCTCCGGGCCGCCCTCGCCGTCCCCGAGGGAGTAGGCGAGGAGGTAGGGCATGTCGCCGTCGGGGGCCTCACCGCTCCAGGCCATCACGACGAGCGTGCCCAGGTCGGCCATGCGGAAAGGGCGCGTTTCGCTTGAGGTTGAGGTCACCGCGGAACCTTATCGACGGGAATTGCGGCGGCCGGCCGTGTTCTCACTCGACCGGGGGATTTCCCGCCGGTATCCACACGAAAGAGGGACGGGACTCGAACAACGCGAAGGACCGATTCCGCCGCCCCTCACGGAGTGCGGAATCGGTCCTTCGGAAACCCGTGTCAGCCCTGGAGCGGAAGGCCGCCGAGCAGCCCGCCGGTCGAGTTGAGGGCGGCCGTCGCGTCCTTCACCGTGCTGAGCGCCGAGTCCTTGTTCTCGGTGTCCAGCGCGTTCGACTGGTGCTGGATCGGCGCCAGCTGCTCCACGTCGAGGGGGCCCCTGGTGGCCTGGGCGAGCGTGTTGACGGCGCCGTTGAGGCTGGAGGGCGTGAGGTTGGCGGCGTCGTAGGCGAACGCGGGCGCGGCGGCTCCGGCGATGACCAGGGACCCGGCAACAACAGCGGCAGCCTTCAGGGACTTCATCGTGTTCCTTTCTTCGGCAACTCATGTCACCAGAGGGAATTCTGTCGCCGTGCCTAACGAGCCCCGGTGGCGACGGAAACCCCGTACGCAGAAATTTCTGCTGCGCATCCGGATCGACGCACAAACGGAATTGACTCCCGGACAGCACAATGGCCGTCGTGCCGACCGCGCGGGGTCGGCACGACGGCCGGGAGGGCGGCGGCCCTAACGGGCCGGCATCGGCAGCGGCTGCACCGCGGCCGGGAGCGCCGGCACCGCCGCCGGCAGCTTGGGCAGCGGCGGCAGCCCCGCCAGTTCCGGCGCCGGCAGTCCGCCGCCGAGCAGGGTGGCGGCGACGAAACCGACGACGTTCGTCAGCACACCGGTGACGGCCGGTACGACGTTCGCGGCATCACCGGACGTCACCGCTTTGAGCAGCGTGTCCACCGATTCCTGCAGCGCGGCGAGCGCGTCCCCCTTGATGTCGAGCGGCCCCTCGGCCGCCTTGACCGCCTTGCCGTCCTTGAGGCTCAGCGGAAGAGCGGGCGCGGGCGGCAGCGCGGGGAGGGCGGGGG
>NZ_LIQQ01000710.1 GCF_001418565.1 Streptomyces graminilatus
CCTCCGGCACCGCCGCGACGGTGGGGAGTATGCCGTCGCGGCGGTGCCGGAGGGTGGGGACGCGGGGCGTCTCGCTGGTGCTCCAACCGACTCTCGGGTCGCCGCCGGGTCTGCCGGCCGCACCCCGCATCTCGGGCAGTCCGGGCGCGGGCGTTCCTGGGTAGCCGCCCGTCGCCTGTCCCGTCGGCTGCCCCGCCGGACGTCCTGCCGGACTTCCCGTCGCTGTCCCCGTCTGTGTCGCGTTCATGATCGTCATCCCCTCCGCTGCCTCCCCCGCGCATCCCCTCGGCGGACACAGAGTGCCAAATGGCGTGGCTGGTGCGGAAGCTGGGGCCGTGTGACACGCCCGGGCTTCGCCACACCGTCACGGCGGGGTGACGGCAGGTCACGGAAGCGGGGGTGCCGGTGACCGGTGCCGGTGACCGGTGTCGGCGTACCGCATAGGCTGTTGGGCAGCCGCGATCCGCAGCGCCGTCCGGGTTGCTGTCCGCACTGATGTGCTGACAGTCGGGACGGGGTGATGTGACGTGACGTGATGTGACAGACGTACGGGTCGTACTGATGTACAGGCCTAACAGGACGCCGCAGGGGGCAACCGCCATGACGACAGGTCGGCTCGGGCAGCGAGCCGTGCCACCGAACGCGGCCTATGCCGGGCAGGTCGTGCACTTCCCGGATCCGGTGCGGGCCACTCGGCATCCGAGAGGGGTACGGGTCGACGAGCGCGGCTATCCGGACTTCTCGCTCTACGCGCGTGCGGCGGCGGAGATCGCCGAGCCGCCCGAGGGTTTCGGCGTCGACGAACTGCGGCTGACGGACTACGTGTCGGCGAACGCGGCGCTCGCAGCGTCCGGCCACGAGCTGTGGGACACGGTCCCGGCGGTGGCGACCCCGCACGGCTGGACCTGGCACCACGTACCCGGCGGGCGGCGGCTGGAGCTGGTCCCGGTCGAGGTGAAGGCGCTGCTGCGGCATCACGGCGGGATCGCGACGGCGGCCGTCGACCAGTACAAGCGCGGTACGCGACCCCTCCAGGAGACCCGGCCCGCGCACTTCGCGCTGCCCAAGTCGGCGGTGGCGGTGACCGAGTTGCAGGTGCAGGGTGTCGAGGAGGATCTCGGTTACCGGCTGCCGGGTGCGTACCGGTCGTTCCTGAAGGCGGCGGGCGGGTGCGCGCCGGTGGGCACGGCGCTCGACGCCGAGCTGGGGCTGCTGCTGGACCAGCCGTTCTTCACGGTGCGGGACGAGGCGGCGGTCAACGACCTCGTCTACGTCAACAAGTGTCTGCGGGACCATCTGACGAAGGACTACCTGTGCGTCGGGTTCGTGCAGGGCGGTCTGCTGGCCGTGAAGGTGAAGGGCGAGCGCGTCGGTTCGGTGTGGTTCAGCGCGTACGACGACGCGCGGGACGTCGATCCGACGTGGCCGCCGGACGACCGGGTACGGCGGCTGCTGCTGCCGTGCGGCGACGACTTCGACCAGTTCCTGTCCCGGCTGGCGGGCAATCCGCCGGAGCTGGAGACGGTGGCGAACCTGATGGTGGACGGCGGCTTCGCGCAGGCGGTGCCGCTGCCTTCGGCGTCTTCGGCAACTTCCGCGTCCTCTGCGTCTTCTGCGTCTTCGGTGGGGAGTGACTGACCGATGGTGACTTTCGCGCAGGCGCAGGAGCGCGCCGAGGAATGGGTCAACGGGGATGTGCCGTCGTACCAGCACCGGGAGGTGCGGGTACGGGAGTTCGGGCTCGGGTTCGTGGTCTGGGCGGAGGACCGTGCCGAGGGTCCGCGCTCGGACGGCGGTGCGCAGCGGCTGGTCCTCGCCCGGGACAGCGGCGAGGCCACACTGTGGCCCGCCCTGCCGGTCGGCGAGGTGATCCGCCGGTACGAGGAGCAGTACGGCCGCGCGGACTCCGTCGAAGACGCGGCACCGGCGCCGCCGGCACGGGTCGACCTCAACCAGACGTCGTTCCTGCTGACTCCGCCCGAGTGGTTGCAGGAGGCGGCGGACAAGCTGGGGCTTCCTGACCGGCGGGCGGACGGGAACGGGGACGGGGAC
>NZ_LIQQ01000711.1 GCF_001418565.1 Streptomyces graminilatus
CGTACGTCGAGGCGGCGCGGCAGGGAGTCGGCGGCGAGGTCGTCGACGATCCACAGGTCACCCGCGCACTGGTACACCACCCGGGTGCCGTCGCTGGAGGCGTGCCGGGCGTAGAAGGCGTCGTGGTCGGTGTGGCGGCGCAGACCGGAACCGTCGTACGCGCACGAGTACAGGTTGCCGACGCCCTCGTGGTCGGAGAGGAAGGCGATGCGGTCGCCGACGAACATGGGGGAGTGGAGGTGGCCGTCGAGGTCGGGCAGCAGGCGTTCGCCGTGCAGCCAGAGGCGGCCGGTCGCACCGCCCCGGTACCGCTTCCAGGCGGCCGGTTCGTGCGGCGGGGTGCCCGTGAGCAGTAGCGTCCTGCGCTCGCCCTCGATGTCCGCGACCTGGATGTCGGAGACCGGGCCCCAGGGCAGCCGACCGCCGGGGCCGCCGACCGCCGGGACGCTGTAGGCCCAGGTGAAGTACGAGAAGGGCTGGCCGTGGGAGGCGACGGCGAGGATGTCGCCGTCCGGGGACCAGCCGCAGACCTGGGTGTCGGCGCTGCCCCAGTAGGTGAGCCGCCGCGCGGGGCCGCCGTCCACCGGGACGTGGTGGATCTCGGGGACCAGGCTGCGCCAGCTCGTGTACGCGATGTGCCGGCCGTCGGGGGAGAAGCGGGGGTGGCCGACCTTCGTACGGTCGACGGTGAGGCGCCAGGCGCGGCCGTCACCGGCCGGGCCGGGTCCTCTCGTGCCGTCGCCGAGGCGGGCGAGCCAGAGGTCGTCCTCGGCGACGAAGCACAGCAGGTCACCGCTGAGATGAGGCAGGCGCAGATAGCTCACCTCCCCATGCTTTTCCGGGAACGGGGCCCCAGCAACTTCGGACCGGCCTTCAGTTCCTCCGGTTCCTCCGGTTCCTTCAATCCGTGAGCCGTCCGTGAGCTATCCGTGAGCTATCTGCGGGCCGTCCGCGGGCCGTCCGTGGGGCGTCCGTGGGGCGTCCGTGAGTCAGGACACGTACGAAACTGTTTCGTTTCTATGATTCCCGGGGTATCTTCGTTGGCGAACGGGAATGCCGGAACGGGAAGGGTGAGTGACATGGCCGAGGCCGCCACCGCGCGTCGCAGTCGGATCACGCCCGAGCGCGAGGCCGAGCTGTACGGCGCCACGCTCGACCTGCTCCGGGAGGTCGGCTACGAGGCCCTCACCATGGACGCCGTCGCCGCCCGTACGAGATCCAGCAAGGCCACCCTCTACCGCCAGTGGGGCGGCAAGGCCGAACTGGTCGTCAGGGCCCTGCGGCACTCCAAGCCTGGCGTCGCAGAGCTCGCCGACATCGACACCGGTTCCCTGCGCGGCGACTTCCAGGCGCTGCTGCTCCGCGAGGACGACTGCGCCATGGAACAGAGTTCCGCGCTGATGCGGGCCCTGGGCATGGCCGTCCACGGCAACCCGGATCTCCTCCAGGCGTTCCGGGAACTGCTCATCGAGCCCGAGACGGTGGGGCTCCGCAAGGTGATCCAGCGGGCCGTGGACCGTGGTGAGGTCCGAGCGGACAATCCGGCGGCCGACTATGTGCTGCACATGATGATCGGCGGGTTCGTCGCCCGCACGGTCGTCGACGAACAGCCGCCGACCCAGGCCTACTTGCTCGACTACCTCGACGCCGTGGTGCTCCCCGCCCTCGGCGTGCCGGTTCCGTAGGGCAAGTCCGGAACACCACTTCGGCCTGAAAACCCCCTCTCAACACCTCCCTCTCCCCCCTCTCAACACCCTCTGAACAGAACCCACTTGTGCCTGACGCGACCGCTCACGTCGTCGGGCTGATCCCTCCTGCGCCCCAACAGGACGATCAGACCTGCCCTGTTGCTGCTCAACGACCTGACCGGGAGTACGCCCTCGTGGCCACGTTCCTCTACAAACTCGGCCGACTCGCCTTCAGGCGACGGCATTTCGTCGCCCTGATCTGGGTGGCGCTGCTGACGCTCGCGGGAGTCGGCGCGGCCAGCGCCCCCGCCCCGGGCGCGACCTCCTTCTCCATACCGGGCATTGAGGCCCAGAAGGCCTTCGACCTGCTGGAACAGCGGTTCCCCGGTGCCAGCGCCGACGGAGCGACCGGACGCGTGGTCTTCAGGGCGCCCGAGGGCCAGAAGATGACGGACGCCGCCAACAAGGCGACCGTCGAGAAGACCGTCAAGCAGTTGGGCGACGGCTCCGAAGTCGTCTCCGTCACCGACCCGTTCACGACGCACGCGGTCAGCCAGGACGGGACGGTCGCCTACACGTCGGTGACGTACAGGCTGCCCGGCATGGAGCTGGCGGACTCGACCAAGAAGGCCCTGGAGAAGGCCGGCGCCGATGCCCGCGCCACCGGGCTGACCGTCGACATCGGCGGTGACGCGCTGGTCGCCGAGTCCGAGCCGGGCGCGGTCGGCGAAGCAGTCGGCCTCGCCATCGCGGCGATCGTCCTCGTCATCACCCTGGGCTCGCTGGTCGCGGCCGGACTGCCGCTGCTGACGGCGATCATCGGCGTCGGGATCGCCGGAGCCACCATCGCCTCCCTCGCCAACGCGCTCGACCTCGGCGACAACACATCCACGCTCGCGCTGATGATCGGTCTCGCGGTCGGTATCGACTACGCGCTGTTCATCGTCTCCCGTTACCGGGGCGAGCTGGCCGAGGGGCGCGACCACGAGGAGGCGGCCGGCCGCGCCACCGGCACCGCCGGTTCGGCGGTGGTCTTCGCCGGCCTCACGGTCGTCATCGCCCTGGCCGGCCTCGCGGTCGTCAACGTCCCGATGCTGACCAAGATGGGCCTCGCCGCCTCCGGCACGGTCGTGGTCGCCGTACTCATCGCACTGACCCTGATCCCGGCACTGCTCGGCTACGCGGGCCGGAAGATCCAGCCGGCAGGTCGGAAAAAGACCAGTAAGCCTGTCGGCCCCAACATGGGTACCCGGTGGGCGCGCTTCGTCATCCGGCGGCCGGTTGCCGTACTGACGTTCGGTGTGCTCGGTCTCGGGGCGATCGCGCTCCCGGTCACCCAACTTGAGCTGGGCCTGCCCGACGACGGCTCGCAGTCGACGTCCACGACCCAGCGCAGGGCGTACGACCTGCTGTCCGAGGGCTTCGGCCCCGGTTTCAACGGTCCCCTGATGGTCGTGTACGACGCCCGGGGCGCCGACGACCCCAAGGCCGGCGTCACCGAGCTGGCCGACCGGATCAAGGGGTTCAAGGACGTCGTCACGGTCACCCCGGCCCAGTTCAACAAGGCCGGTGACACCGCGACGTTCGTCGTGATCCCGGGCTCCAAGCCGTCCTCGACCGAGACCGAGGGCCTGGTGCACGCGATCCGCGACCAGAGCGCCGGTGTCAAGGCGGCGACGGGCGCGACCGTACTGGTCACCGGCACCACCGCGATGAACATCGACTTCTCGCAGAAGCTCAATGACGCCCTGATCCCCTACCTGGGCCTGGTGGTCGGCCTCGCCTTCCTCCTCCTCATCCTGGTCTTCCGGTCCATCCTGGTCCCGCTCAAGGCGGCCCTGGGCTTCCTGCTCAGCGTCCTCGCCGCGCTCGGTGCCGTGGTCGCGGTGTTCCAGTGGGGCTGGCTGAGCGGCCTGCTCGGCGTCGAGGAGACCGGCCCGATCATGTCCATGGTGCCGATCTTCATGGTCGGCGTGGTCTTCGGTCTCGCGATGGACTACGAGGTGTTCCTCGTGACCCGGATGCGGGAGGCGTACGTCCACGGCGAGTCGCCGTCCGACGCCGTGGTGACCGGGTTCAGGCACAGCGCCCGGGTCGTGGTCGCCGCCGCGATCATCATGATGGCCGTCTTCGGCGGGTTCATCAGCTCCAGCGAGTCGATGATCAAGCTGTTCGGCTTCGGCCTGGCGATCGCGGTCTTCTTCGACGCGTTCGTCGTCCGCATGGCGATCGTCCCGGCGGTACTGGCCCTGCTGGGCAGGCGCGCTTGGTGGCTGCCGGGCTGGCTGGACCGCGTACTCCCGAACGTCGACGTGGAGGGCGAGGGGCTGCGCGCCCTGGACGGCGGCGACGAGGGGGACCATCCGAAGGACGACGAGGACCGGGAACTGGTACGCGTCTGACGTACTGCGGCCCTGGTCCCTCGCAGGGATGAATGGGGCCCTGGCTGCACCCTTCGTTGGGCGTGGCGACCGGCGCCTGGATCGTCGTGCGGTTCTCCTTCGTCTGGGCGCGCCCGCTCGGGCCGATCTCACACGCGGAGGACGAAGACGATGACGATCGAGCCGACCAGGCGCCGGATGCTGGGCCTCAGCGGTGTGGTCGGACTGGCCGCGGCCGGCGGGCTGTTGACCGCGGCAGGGCTCTCCCGCCCCCCGTCCGCCACCGGCGCGCAGTTGACCAGCGCCGCACCGCTGCCGCCCGCGTTCCGGACGCCGCTCCCGCTCCTCCGGGTCCTGAAGCCCGTCGGGACGGCGGGCGGCGTCGACCGGTACGCGGTGACGCAGCGCGAGGCGCTCGTGGAGGTGCTGCCCGGCGTCAAGACTCCGATGTGGACGTACGGAGGCGTCTTCCCGGGGCCGATGATCGAGTCCCGCCGTGGCAGGCCGGTCACCGTGACGCACCGCAACGAACTGCCGGTACCGACCGTCGTCCACCTCCACGGCGGACGCACCACCGCGGCCTCCGACGGGTACCCGACCGACCTGGTCCTGCCCAAAGGCTGGCAGGACCGGGCGCATACGACGCACGACATGCGCGGCATGCCCGGGACGGGCGGGACG
>NZ_LIQQ01000712.1 GCF_001418565.1 Streptomyces graminilatus
CTCGTCACCGCGTACGCGGTGGCGGTGGACGACGGTGACTGGGAGACGTACGTGAAACTGTTCACGCCGGACGGGCGGGCGGACTACCGTTCGGCCGGTGGCATCGAGGGGGACGCCCGAGACGTCGCCGGGTGGCTCAGGCAGAACATGGAACTGTTTCCGATGCGGCAGCATCTGATCGTCAACCGCCGGGTCGGCTTCGGCCTCCTTGAGCAGGACACCGGTGACACCGCCCGCGTCCAGGCGGACTACGTCAATCCCATGCGCCTCGCGAACGGTGCCGGCGAAGGCGGATCCACCGCTCCCGACTTCGTCTGCGGTGGCCGGTACGCCTTCGGGCTGATCCGTACGGGGGACGGCTGGCGGCTGCGCGAGGTGGTCGTGGAGGAGAAGTGGCGCCGCACGGCGTAGCCACACCGGGCGCCGTACGCCCGTACGAGGAATCCGTCGTTCCTGGCCGGAGTCCTGCTGGTCCGAGATCGTCCCCACCGCGCACACTGGACACAGGCAAGAGGTGACCGACCGGCAGGAGGCGCCGTATGAAACTGCCCGACCACTGGCTCGCCTCCCCGTGGCGGCGTTCCGTCGTCGCCGCGCTGGCCGGCGCCCTGCCGATGTTCGCCTTCCCGGCGCCGGCCCTGTGGTGGTTCGCGTACGTGGCGCTCGTGCCCTGGATCCTGCTCGTCCGGTCCGCGCCCACCGCCAAACGGGCGGCGTACGACGGCTGGTTCGGTGGCCTCGGGTACATCCTGGCCGTGCATCACTGGCTGCTGCCGAGCATGCATGTGTTCACGGTCGTCGTCGCGGCGCTGCTGGGCGCGCTCTGGGCACCCTGGGGCGTGCTCGTACGCCGGTTCCTGGCGGGCCGGGCCTCGGCGGGACGGATCGCGGCCGGGCTGGTGGTGCTGCCGTCGGGGTGGCTGATGGTCGAGCTGGTGCGGTCCTGGCAGGGGCTCGGCGGGCCCTGGGGCATGATCGGTTCCAGCCAGTGGCAGGTGGCGCCCGCGCTGCGGCTGGCCTCCGTCGGCGGGGTGTGGCTGCTCAGCTTCCTGGTGGTCGCCGTGAATGTCGCGGTCGGCGTGCTGGTCGCGGTGCGCGAGTCCCGGGTCCCGGCCGTTGCCGGGCTCGTCGCCACCGCCGCCGTGACCTCGGCGGCCTGGATGTGGTCACCGCGTCCGGAGACGGAGGGCCGGGTGCGGATCGCCGTCGTCCAGCCGGGCATCGTCGCCGGGACCGACAGCCCCGGGAAGCGGTTCGCCATCGAGGAGGCGCTCACCCGCCGACTGGCCGACGGTCAGGACGTCGACCTCGTCGTCTGGGGCGAGAGCAGCGTCGGCTTCGACCTCGCCGACCGGCCCGACCTGGCGAAACGGCTCGCGTCGCTCTCGCGCGCGACGGGGGCCGACATCCTCGTCAACGTGGACGCCAGACGCTCCGACCGGCCCGGCATCTACAAGAGTTCGGTGCTCGTCGGCCCGGACGGCCCCACCGGGGACCGGTACGACAAGATGCGGCTGGTGCCGTTCGGTGAGTACATTCCGGCGCGTTCGCTGCTGGGCTGGGCCACCTCCGTCGGCAAGGCGGCGGGCGAGGACCGCAGGCGCGGCAGCGAGCAGGTGGTGATGGACGTCGGGCACGGGCTGCGTATCGGGCCCATGGTCTGCTTCGAGTCCGCGTTCCCGGACATGAGCCGCCACCTCGCCCAGGACGGCGCCCAGGTGCTCGTCGCCCAGTCCTCGACCTCGTCGTTCCAGCACAGTTGGGCGCCCGAGCAGCACGCCTCGATCGCGGCCCTGCGCGCCGCCGAGACCGGCCGGCCCATGGTGCACGCCACGCTGACCGGCGTCTCCGCCGTCTACGGCCCGAGCGGTGAGCGCGTCGGCTCGTGGCTCGGCACCGACGCGAGCACCTCGGCGGTGTACGACGTACCGCTGGCCCGGGGTGTCACGCCGTATGTCCGCTTCGGTGACTGGCCGGTGCACGCGGCCGTGCTCGCCCTCGTCGTCCTGGGTGCCGTCGAGGGCGCGGGCCTGCTCAGGCGGCGGTCCGCTCCGTCACCGCTCGTACCACCCGCTCGCACAGTTCGTGAGTCGCCAGTGCGTCCCGGGCGCTGAGCACCTTTCCCGCGCGCACGGCGTCGAGGAAGGCGAGCACGGCCTGTTCGATGCCGCGCTGCCGGGCCACGGGCACCCAGTCGCCGCGCCGCCGTACGGTCGGCTGGCCCTTGTGGTCGATCACCTCGGCGAGGTTGATCACCTGACGCTTGGTGTCCTGCCCGGACACCTCGAGGATCTCCTCGGCGGAGCCGCTGAGCCGGTTCATCACCCCGAGGGCGGTGAAGCCGTCCCCGGCGAGCTGGAGCACCACGTGGTGCAGGAGCCCGGCCTCGGTGCGGGCGCGCACGGTCACGTCGTCGACCGGGCCCGGCACCAGGAACCGCAGGGTGTCCACGACGTGGATGAAGTCGTCGAGGATCATCGCGCGGGGTTCCTCGGGCAGCCCGATACGGTTCTTCTGCATCAGGATCAGCTCGCGCGGATGGTCGGCGCACTGGGTGTACCCGGGCGCGAAACGCCGGTTGAACCCGACGGCGAGCGAGACCCCGCGCTCCTCCGCCATCGCCACCAGCCGCTCCGACTCGGCGAGTTCGTACGCCAGCGGCTTGTCGACGTACGTCGGTACGCCCGCCGCCAGCAGCCTGGTCACGATCTCCGGGTGCGTGACGGTGGGCGCGTGCACGAAGGCCGCGTCGAGGCCCTGGGCGATCAGCCCGTCGAGGTCTGCGTGGCGCTGCCCGGCCGGCAGCCGCAGAGCGTCGGCGACCTCGGCGAGTGTCGCGGGCGTCCGCGTGTGCAGATGCAGTTCGACACCGGGCCGCGTGCCCAGTACCGGCAGATACGCCTTCCGCGCGATGTCGCCGAGTCCGATGCAGCCGACCTTCACGGGGTCTCCTTCAACGGTTGCCTGCCGGGGCCGTACAAGGGGTCGAGCGGGAGTCAAGCGGGGGTCGAGCGGGGGTCATGCCGGAAGCATAGGGCCGGTGAGGAACCCGCCGGCCCTATTCTTCCGGCATGACCCCCGCTCGACCCCCGCTTGACTCCCGCGCGACCCCCTGTACGGCCCCAGCAGGCCACC
>NZ_LIQQ01000713.1 GCF_001418565.1 Streptomyces graminilatus
GCACGTACAGCGCCCGGCTTCCTGGGGCTGAACTCGGGCTCTCGGAGGCGATCGAGCAGGAGATCCTCGCCCCGTTCGAGATCGACGTGCTGGAGATCCGCGACCCCTCCCCCGTGCTCGGGCTGTCGGAGGAGGCGCTGCGGAACCGGCGCCTCGCCCTGCTACAGACCGCGCGAAAGGCCCCGGCTGGAGCGGAAACCTCGAATCCGAATGATCGCTACGCGACAGGACGCCCGCGCACGGGGCCTGGTACGCCCCGCTCGCCATCGCCGTGCACCTGGCCTTTCGGCCGCCGCGCCATCCTCGGCGTCTGCGTCGGTACCGCCGTCTACGTCGTTCTCCGGCCCGCGTCCGGCGGGAGGGCGGCGATCCTCAACCGACCGCACCCGCAGTGCGGGCGAGCTGGGCCACGCGTGACAGGGTCGGCTTGTCGATGATCGTGAGCAGGTTCGCCATGAACTCTTCCTCCCCGCCCGGGGCCAGCAGATCATGGCTGACCCCGGCAAGCATGGAGAGCAGCGCCAGGGAGTCCCCGCCCAGCCGGTGGAAGTCGGCCTCCTCGTCCAGTCGTTCCGGGGGGATGGCGAGGACCCGGGACCAGACCTCGGCCACTGCCCGGGTGACCGGGTCGGCGGTCGTGGATGCCGTACGCGCCACCATGTCGGAGGCCGTCGAGCTGTCGTCGGCGGCGAAAGGATCGGGCAGAGCCCGCGCGTCCACCTTGCCGCTGATGGTGTAGGCCAGTTCGGAGACTGTGACGAACGCCGCCGGAACCATGTAGGGCGGCAGCAGCGCAGCCGTGTGCTCCTCCAGCTCCTTCGGGGTGACCTCCGCTGTGGGGATGACGTAGGCACAGAGCGTCTTGCCCGTACCACCGGGCCGCGTCCTGGCCACCACCACGGCGCGCTCCACCGAGGGATGCCGCTCCAGCGCTCGCGCCACCTCGGCGGGCTCGACCCGGTTGCCGCGCACCTTGACCTGGTCGTCGTTACGGCCGACGTAGGCGAGGTGCCCCGAGGGCAGGACGGTGGCCAGGTCCCCGGTCCGGTACACCCTGGTGCCGTCGGCCAGCCGGACGAACCGCTCGGCGTCCAGGTCGGGGCGGCCCAGGTAGCCGCGTGCCAGCTGAATGCCACCCAGGTACATCTCCCCCGTCTCGCCGGGCGCGACGAAGCGATGCCGCTCATCCAGCAGGTACACCGCGGAGTTGTAGCCGGGAAGCCCGATCGGCACCGCGTGAGCGCCGCCGTCGCTCGCCTCGTCGAAGACATGGGCGGTACACCCGACGGTGACCTCGGTCGGACCGTACTGGTTGACGATCCGGCACTTCTCCCCGAACATCCGCTGCGCCCGCGCGGCCACCTCCACCCGGAGCTGCTCACCGGTGATGATCACACCGGTGTAGCCGGTGGGCCGGAGGTCCAGTTGCCCGATCAGGTCGAGATGGGAAGGGGTGAGGTTGAGCATGGTGGCGCCGGACCGTTCCAGCAGTCCGCGCAGCGTCAGGTGGTTGATGCGGCCGGGCACCAGCACGATCGCCCCGCCCACCATGCCCGGCCCGAAGACCGATGTCATGGAGACGTCGAAGGACAGCGAGGTCATCAGGGAGAGCCTGGTCTCCGTGTCGATCCGGAACATGTCCAAGGCCCAGTGCAGGTAATTCAGCAGGTTCCCGTGCTCGATGAGCACACCCTTGGGCCGGCCGGTCGAGCCGGAAGTGTAGATCACATACGCCAGATCGTCCGAGCGTGGCCGGACGTCGGGGAACTCGGCCTGGCCGGGCTTCGCTCGTGAAAGGTCGTCGAGCGGCAGCGGTACGCAGCCGGACGAGAAGAGGTCCCGTCCCTCGTGGCCCTGTTGGACCAGGCAGTGGCGCACGCCCGCATCGGCCAGCACGTCGGCGAGCCGGTGGTCCGGGTGCAGCGGGTCCAGGGGAAGGAAGGCCGCCCCGGCCCGGACGACTCCCCAGATACCCGCGATGGCCGCCACCGTGCGGTCGGCGAGCAGCCCCACCACGGAGCCCCGGCCGACGCCGAGGCGGTGCAGTTCGTGGGCGACGGCGTCGGCACGGTCACTGATCTCGCGGTAGGTGACATCACCCTCGGGACCGGTGAGCGCCACCTGGTCCGGCGCCCGCCGCACCTGAGAGCGGATCAGCTCCATCAGGCTCTCACCACGCACCGCGCGTTCGGTCGGATTGCCGTCCCAACGACGGTTCCTGGACGGCGACAGCGCCTCCTCCACCGTGTCGAGCAGATCCTCCGCGCGCTGCGCCACGCCGGGTCCGTCCAGCCAGGAAACCGTGACCTCGGTGTGGTCGCCGGAATCCATGAGGTCGACGGCCGGAGGGGCGCCGGGTCCGGTGCCCCCCAGGGTGTACATCGCGGTGGCCCGGAAGCCGTCGGCGGAGAAGTCGGCCAGGTCGAAGGTGCCGAGGTGGGTGACGAAGGCCAGCCCCGAGTAGCGGTCCGAGCGGGCGGCCGCACGGGCGACGGCCTTCGACAGCAGCCGTATGGCCGTCCTCGGAACGCGCATCACGTCCGGCTCGGTGCGCAGGGCGACCTCTTCGCCCTCGGCGAGCGCCGCGAGCAGCTTCCGGTGGATCTGCTCCCAGTCCTCGCCGCCCTCGACGTCGAGGACCAACGCCTGCGACAGCCACGCCGTGGACCGGATGTCCGGGTCGTGACGGCGCAGGTCGACCGGGACGAAGAAGCTCCCTCTCCCTCCTGGCCCGTAGGCGGCCGCGAGCGCGGCGGCGACCTTGGCGGTGGCCGCCGGGTGGGTGCCGTCGACCGTCCTGTTGCGCCACATCACCTTCCGGCTGCTCCCGGGCACGCGGCCCAGCGGGGACGGCCACTTCAGGGCGCCCGCACCGCGCGGGATCGGGGGCAGCCCCTGGGGATACAGCGCCTCGAGGAACTCCGTGCTGTTGAGGACCGACGACGCGCCCACGGGCTCCTGCCCGCGCAGGACACGGAAGACATCCGCGGCCCACAGGGCCAGGCCCCGGGCGTCGGTCACCTCGTGTCGGCCCCTGAGGACGACGGAGGCCGGGTCGCCGGGGTACAGCAGCACTTCCAGGGGCGTGCCCGGACGACTGCCACGGGCATGGAGTGCCTGGCAGTCCAGGCGGCGCCGGTCCAGCGGGCGGTCCATGACCCGCACGGCCGGGCTGACCCCGCTGTCCACCCACATCTTGCCCCGCCGAACCAGCCGTGTACCGGGTGAGGCCTCGGAAGCGAGACCGACGGCCCTGATGACGTCATCTGGTGAAAGGCCACCCTCGCCCTCGATCACATACTGGATGTCCTGTGGCATGGGCAGACCAAGATAGGTCCACTCGGCAGGAGTCATGGCACGCTGGTAGGTAGGGCCGACTGCTGTGTTCTTCATTCGATCTCCAGGCGGGCGCGCACATGCCACATCGGCAGGCGCCTCATCATGCGGGGCAGATTGCTAGGGGAATCTCCAGAGCTGCCCGAAAGAGGTCAAGAAGTGGTATGGCATCACCCATGAACCGGTATGGCCGGTGTGGCTGCGGCGGAGAGTCCGCGCCCCTGAGAGCCGTGCGGGCTCGACGGCGGCACAATGCCGGCTGTCGGACTGCGGGTGCCGACTTACCGAAGCAGACCTCCCGGCCCGCACAGGAGTGCGCCACCATGGGGCGCCCCTCGGCGGCCGCGACTGGGATTCGGCCTGGCGGGCGTGTTGCCGCCGCCCGGTGCCCTGGCATGGGACCGAGTAGGAGGGCCATCCCGGCCCGGGCTCGGCGGCATACTGCGGTCATGAGTGGAGAGGATTCGACACGGCTGGCGAGAGCCCTCATCGAGTTCCGAGAGGCCGAGGGCATCGCGGAGCGTGAACTCGCGCGCCGTACCTGGCTGAGTGAGGCGACCATCAGGACCTTCGAACGCGACCGTGGGGACCTGCCCACCCCGACTGTTGCCCGAAGCTTCGAGGAAGCACTTGGCTGGGCTCCGGGCAGCATCAAGACCGCGCCGTCCGAGGCGATGGGCCGTGAGACGTCGGCCGAGTCGGCCATGGACCTCGAGTAGGTGTGCTGCTCAGGGCTGAGTTCCGGGCGATTGCGGTCGTGGCCAGGCGAAGAGTCCTGGCTCGTTTTCGGCCAGGATTCCTCGGTCGACCAGCCGCTTGAGCTCGAGGCAGACGTTGTTGATGTTGTTGGGCGCTACCGCCACGTCCATCGCCTCGCACACCTGCCGCGCACGCAGCGGCCCGTCGGCCGCGGTGAACACCGCCATGATCTGCTGGGCAGGCCGGATGGTCCGGCAGTTTCGGTGCCGGCGGGGGCGGGCGGCTGCGGATCGGGCAGCGCCAGCAGTGTCTTGCGGGTGATCCGGACCTCCTCGGCGGCCCGGCCGAGTTCGTCGAGCTGGGCGGTCAGCTGCGTGATCTGTTCCCGCGTCGTCTCGGCCTGCGCGGTGATCTCCCGTTCCCGCTCCTCCAGCCGTGCCAGTACCGCACCGAGCGTCAGCTCCCCGCCGGTCATGCGGTGCGCCAGGCGGGTACGGTCGCCGCGGTCAGCCGCCGCAATATCACCGCGGTCATCGCCCAGTACACCCGCGACTCCGAACTGCGAGGCAGGTGCTCGTAGTCGCGCACCAGCCTGCGGTACAGCATCAAGATCCCATAGGCGAGTTCCGCGACCCACCGCTTGGCCTGGGGAACGAACCCGGCCGACTCTTGTAGCCGGTGCGGCCAGGGCAATGATCGACGCACAGCAGGAGCGTGGTGCCCCGCTGCCGCGGGAGCTGGCGGAGCAACTCATCGCACGGAGTCTGCACGCCCTGAGCCGACTGGTCGGCCGAGGTGCCTGCTTGGACGACATCGTGAACCGCGTGGCGGTTCCCGGGGGCAACACCGCTACCGCTCTCGACGCCGCGGGGGACGGCCTCGCCGCGGCATGGCGTGCCGCATTCCAAGCGACGGCGGACAGCGAACGGTCAAAGTCGGCGCCACAGCTCGGGGCACGGCGGGATTGAACCTGGCGCCATGCCATAGGACGCTTGCGATGGCACCTGCTGCCGGGTGTCCTGGGGCGTGGGGCGATCACCGGTCGGTGAGTTCCGCGAGTCTGCGTGCGAGTGTGGCGCGTTCTGGTTCGTTGCGGACGAGGTCGAGGGCGGTCCGGTAGGCGGCGGCCGCGTCGGTGGTGCGGCCCAGTCTTCTCAGCAGGTCGGCCCGTGCTGCGGGAAGCAGGTGGTAGCCGCGCAGTTCCTCGGCCTCGGTAAGGCCGTCCAGGAGGGCGAGGCCTGCCTGGGGGCCGTCGCGCATGGCGATGGCCACGGCGTGGTTCAGTGCGACGAGCGGGGACGGCTGGATCTGGAGCAGCACGTCGTAGAGTGCGACGATCTGTGGCCAGTCGGTGGTGGTGAAGTCGGTTGCCTCGTCGTGCAGCGCCGCGATCGCTGCTTGCACCGCGTACGGTCCGACGCCAGGACCGGTCAGGGCCGGTACGACGAGGCGCTGTCCCTCGGTGATGAGGTCGGTGTCCCACAGGGCGCGGTCCTGGTCCTCCAGCAGCACCTGTCCTCCCGCGGCGTCGGTCCTGGCCGCGCGTCGGGCGTCTGTGAGCAGCAGGAGTGCGAGGAGGCCTGTCACCTCTCGTTCTCGGGGCAGCAGCCTGTGCAGGATCCGGGCGAGGCGGATGGCTTCGTCGGCCAGGTCGGGGCGGAGGAGGTCGTTGCCGGAGCTGGCGGTGTATCCCTCCGTGAAGACGAGGTAGACGACCCGGAGCACGCTGGGCAGTCGTGCGGGCAGTTCGTCCGGGCCCGGGACGCGGAACGGGATGCGTGCGCTGCGGATCTTGCGTTTGGCACGCACGATGCGCTGGGCCATCGTCGCGGTGGGCACCAGGAATGCCCGGGCGACCTCGGGTGTGGCCAGGTCCGCGAGGAAGCGCAGTGTCAGTGCGGTCTGCGCCTCGGGGGAGAGTGCGGGGTGGGAGCAGGTGAAGAACAGTTGCAGCCGCTCGTCGGGGATGTCGTCGAAGCCCGGCTCGGCCTGGGTCACCGTGGTGGTGGCCCGGTCGTTTTCCACCTGGAGTTCCGCCAGCCGCTGCGTGTAGGTGCGGTCGCGCCGGATCCGGTCGATGGCCTTGCGGCGTGCCGTGGTGAGCAGCCATGCCAGTGGTTTGTCCGGCACGCCGTCGACCGGCCACCGCTCCAGCGCGGCCTCGATCGCGTCGGAGGCGCTCTCCTCCGCAAGGTCGAGATCTCCGAACCGGGCGGCGAGCAGGGCGAGCAGCCGGCTCCGGTCCTCGCGGAACACCGCTTCCACGGAGCGGGCCGCTCGCCGTTCGTTCATGACTGGTCCGGCTCCCAGACCGTGCGAACCTCGACGGTGCCGTAGCGGGCACCGGGACACCGGGCCGCCCAGTCGAGCGCGGCGTCGAGGTCGGGAACGTCGATCAGGTAGTAGCCCCCGACGATCTCCCGGGTCTCCGCGAACGGCCCGTCGGTCACGACGCGCTCCCCGTTCACCCGGACACGCACCGTCGTCGCGGTCGAGACGTCCAGTCCGTTGCCGTCGAGCTTGACGCCGGCATCGGAAACAGCCTTGTCGAACGCCATGAACTCCTCCACGGTCGGCCCTTCGGCCGGCTGCTCTTCGGTGGAATCGGGCGACGGGGTGTTGATCAGCAACAGGTACTTCACGGTGCGCTCCTCATGCGTTGGGCCGGTTACGCAGGTATGACGAACGGCCAGAAGGAGAATCGACAGACCGGCCGAAGAATCTTGCCGTGGACTTGGGGGACGACCGGAGCGCCGCCACTCCTCACCGACGATGTTCCGTGTTGATGATCTTCCGTCCCCGCCGCAGAGCCTTCGCATAAGGCCGGCCGAACTAGGCCGCCGCACGGGGCCGACGGCGAACGGGGCAGCTGACGGGCATGCGTGGCGGCAGGCTTCAGTCGTTCTGTGGTCCGGTGGTGCTGGGAGAGTCCACGAGGTCGATGCCGTGCTCGGCGAGGGTGGCGGACAGCAAGTCCACTTGGCTGGGAGGGAGTTGGCCGGCGTTCAGCTTGGTGCGGGTCTTCGCGAGCCATGGGCCGATCATGACGCGCTCGCCGTCGACCTCGATCCATTCCCGGGCGCTGGGGGTGCGTTCCCACCGTGTGAGGAAGAGCCCGAGGATCTCGGCGGTCTGCGCGAACGTACGCCGCCGCGGTGTGCCCGGGCTGCCTGCGGTGTGCTCCTGGCCCAAAGCGACGCGGTCGGGGGTGAGTCCGATACGGGTGAGCAGATCTTGCTGGCCGGGGTCGAGGTCGGTCCAGGTGGTGAACTGGCGGTGCAGCCAGGTGCCTGCCTTCACCGAGTGGATCACCGTGTCGCGGCGTAGCGTGCTGGGGTGGTTGCCGGCTTCGAGGTGGTGGCGCAGCAGGTGGTATTTGCGGTGCCAGTCGGGGCCGAAGGGGAGTTTCCAGTCCGGGTCGAGGGCGGTTAGCTGGGTGTCGCGGTCCGCGTTGAGGCGGTGTCTGCGGGCCAGAGCGCGTTGGTCGACGAGGAACTGGCCGCCGGGGGCCTGTGCCGGGATGGCGAGGTGGCCGTGTTCGGCGTGGAAGGCTTCGACGGTGGCCAGGTGGCCCTGCCAGGTGGCTTCGTGGTCGTCCCAGATCATGCCGAGCTTGTCGAGTTCGGCGATCCATGCGGGGTCGAGGGTGCCCGCGTGGTAGGCGGTGCGCTGGCCAGTGATGAAGCTGCCGAGGCGGTAGCCGTAGGCGTCCTCGTAATCGGCGGGCACGCGCAGGTGGTCGTGTTCGGTCTGGTAGCGGATGGTGGCGGCGAGGCCGGCTCGGCGGGGGGCGGACGGGACGGCGCCGCTGGAGGGCCATACGAGCAGGTCGAGGGCGCGGGCGATCGTGGTGGGGTCGAGGGTGTGGTCGAAGCGGAAGCGGCGCGTGATGTAGGTGTGGGAGTCGCGGGCGGGGTGCTGGTTGTTGGCTCGCGGGGTGCGGGCGGCGATGGTCTGGTCGTGGTGGCGCAGGGCGGCGGTGACCAGCCAGAGGGCTTCGTAGGGGGTGCCGAGGAGGTCGGTGGGGTCGGTGCCGGGCGGGATGTAGGC
>NZ_LIQQ01000714.1 GCF_001418565.1 Streptomyces graminilatus
GGGTGAGAGAGGCCGGGGGGTGGGGGGAGCGGATCACGACGGTCCGCTTCGCCCGGCCGCCGGGCGGCGTAGGGCCTCGGCGACGAGCTGCACGAGATGGCGGCTGTCGAGGCCCGCGAGGTCCCGTACCTGAGTGCGGCAGGAGAAGCCGTCGGCGAGGATCCGCCGGTCGGGCTCGGCGGCCGCCCTGGCGAGGATGCCGTCGCGTGCGATCTTCGCGGAGATCTCGTAGTGGCCCTTCTCCATGCCGAAGTTCCCGGCCAGGCCGCAGCAGCCCGCGGAGATCTCGATGTCACAGCCCATGGCGGCCAGGAGTGCCCGGTCCGCGTCGTAGCCCATGACCGCGTACTGGTGGCAGTGCGGCTGGACGAGGAGCTTCTCGGCCGCTCGCGGCGGGGACCAGCCGATCGAGGTGAGGAACTCGGCGACGGTCCTGACCGAGCCGGACAGCTCGGCGGCGCGCGGGTCGTCGGGGAGGAGTTCCACCAGGTCCGAGCGGAGGGTCGCGATGCAACCGGGCTCGATACCGACGACGGTCCGGCCGTCCCTGACGTGCGGGACGAGGAGACCGAGCGTCCTGCGGAGCCTGGCCTTGGCGGCCGTGAGCTGGCCCGTGGAGACGAGGGTCAGGCCGCAGCAGGCCCGGGAGTCGGCGATCTCGACGTCGCACCCGGCGGCCTGGAGGACTTCGAGGGCGTCCCGGGGGATGTCCGGGTCGATCGCGTCGGAGAAGGAGTCGACCCAGAGCAGGACCCTCGGCCCGCCCGACCGCTCTCCCGCCGTTGCCCTGCGCGGCTTGTGCGGCTCGTGCGGCTTGTGTGACTTATGCGGTTCGTTTGGTTTGTGTGGTTTTTGCCATCGGAACGGTGTTCGGGGCAGCGTCGGCAGGGAGCGGCGGGGGTCGGCTCCCATCATCGTCGTCATGGCTCGGCGCAGCGGCGGCACGCGGCCCGCGAGGTTGATCAGGGGGGCCAGCGGGGCGGTGAGCCTGAGCCATCGCGGCAGTCGGCCGAGGGTGTAGTGGCTGAGCGGACGCAGGCGCCCCTTGTACGTCTGGTGGAGTGTTTCCGACTTGAACATGGCCATGTCGATGCCGGTGGGGCAGTCGCTCGCGCACGCCTTGCAGCTCAGGCACAGGTCGAGCGCGTCGTGGACCTCGGGGGAACTCCAACCGCCCGTGACGAGGCTGCCGTTGAGCATCTCCTGGAGGACCCGCGCACGGCCTCGGGTGGAGTCCTTCTCGTCCCGGGTGGCGACGTACGAGGGACACATGAACCCGCCCTGCCCGCGCAGATCGGCCCGGCACTTGCCGACCCCGACGCACCGGTGGACGGCATCGGTGATGTCTCCGCCGTCGTGGGCGAAGGCGAACCCGTCGGTGGCGCGCAGACGGCGGGCCTGCGGGCGGCGCAGGTCGGCGTCCAGCGGCGCGGGGCGGACGACGACCCCGGGGTTCATGAGGTCCTCCGGGTCCAGCAGGGCCTTGAAGGTCTCCATCGCGCGCAGGGCCTCGGGGCTGTACATGGCTGGCAGCAGCTCGGAGCGGGCGCGGCCGTCCCCGTGCTCGCCGGAGAGGGAACCGCCGTGCCGGGCGGCGAGCGCTGCCGCGCGTTCGAGGAATCTCCGCATCGGGGTGCCGTCGGTGTCGAGCGGGAAGTCGATACGGACGTGGACGCAGCCGTCGCCGAAGTGGCCGTAGGCGAGCCCGGAAACGTGCTCGTCCGCCATGAGGGCTCCGAGGCCGCGCAGATACGCGCCGAGGCGGGCCGGGGGGACGGCGGAGTCCTCCCAGCCGGGCCAGGCCTGCCTGCCGTCGGCGGTACGTCCGGCCAGTCCGGCACCGTCGGCACGGATCTGCCAGAGCCTGGTCGCCTCGGGGCCGGCGGGCAGCACCAGGGTGTCGGAGGAGGCGGAGGCCGCGACGAGTTCGTGTGCGGCCGCGACCGCCTCCTCGGAGGTGGCGCCGCCGACCTCGGCGATCAGCCAACCGCCGCCGGCGGGCAGCGCGGGGACGCTGCCGCCGCCGTGGGCCCGGCGGACGACGTCGACGAGCTGGGCGTCCAGGCCCTCCAGGGCGAGCGGGCGGAAGGGGAGCAGGCCGGGGACGTCGTCCGCCGCCGTGGGCATGTCGCGGTAGCCGAGGACGGCCAGGGCGGGCGCGGGGGGCCGGGGGACGAGTCCGACGGTGGCTTCGAGGAGGATGCCGCAGCTCCCTTCGGTGCCGGTCAGGGCGGCTGCGAGATTGTGTCCGTGCTCGGGGAGCAGGTGTTCCAGGGAGTAGCCGGAGATCTGGCGTCCGAAGCGGCCGAACTCGGTGCGCAGCACGGCCAGGTTCTGGGAGACGAAGGTGTCGAGGCCGGGCACCGCGGCGAGGGCGCCGGCCCCCGAACCGGCCGTGATGATGTCCCCGGTTCCGGTCAGCCAGGTCATGGAGACCACGTTGTCGGCCGTGCGCCCGTAGGCGAGGCCGTGCGGACCGCACGCGTTGTTGCCGATCATGCCGCCGATCGTGCAGCGGCCGGCGGTGGAGGGATCGGGGCCGAAGCGCAGACCGAAGGGCAGGGCCCTGTCCTGGAGGGTGGCCAGGACGGTGCCGGGTTCGACGACGGCGGTGGCGGCGACGGGGTCGATCGAGAGCACCCGGTTCATGAAACGGGAGAAGTCGATCACGAGGCCGGGGCCCACGGCGTTTCCGGCGCAGGACGTGCCCGCTCCTCGGACGGTGACCGGCACCTGGTGGGCGCGGGCGACACCGACGGCGGTGATCACGTCGTCCGTCGACCTGGGGGTGAGCACGGCACGGGGGACGATCCGGTAGTTCGAGGCGTCGGTCGAGTACAGCGCCCGGGTCAGTGACGAGTCGTCGACAAGGTCACCGACGCCACTGGGCTGTCCGAGGCTTCCGCGGAGGGCGTCGAGGAACGCGGCATTGGGGTGCTTCGGGTCGTCTGTCGTCGTGGCGTCCATGGGGTGCTGCTCCTGAGGTGCCATCGGGTCTTGCGGGGTGGAGGACATGGATCCGTTCGTGTGACGATCGCACCAAGGCGATGAATGAAATCCACCGCTGGGATGGACGGCTGTTGTCGCACTGAACCGAAGTACCACCGCCGACCGCGGCGGAACCCAAGGATGACCGGTCACACTCGGGTCGGGGCGGAGTGGACCGGCACAGGTCACCCCGGCGTCGCCGGGCGGTTCTCCCGTGGGGGGTGGGACCGCCCGGCGACTTGTTCGTACGGGCGTTCGTCGTGTCATCCGACACGCCGTCGAACACGCCGTTCACGACGGAACACGTCGCCGGATTTTCCGGATGCCCCGTTTTCAACCGGCCCATCCGGTGGACAATTGAGGCCATGAGCCAGCAGGGGGAGAGGTCCACCGGTCACGAGGACGACTGGTGGGGGCAGTTGTACGACGACTCCACCGAGGACACCGGGCCCACGGGCGCGGGCGACTCCCTGGACGACCGGTTCGCCTCGGCGTCCGGAACGGTCGACGCCGCGAAGGCCGATGCCACGAAGGCCGATGCCATGAAGGCCGACGCGGCTCCGGGCCCGGTCGGGAGGGACACGGTGTTCGGGCGCGAGACGGAATGGGTCGAATGGTCCGAATGGGATGAGTTGGGGACGGCGGGGGCGCCGGAGGCAGCAG
>NZ_LIQQ01000715.1 GCF_001418565.1 Streptomyces graminilatus
GGCGGCCAGTACCACCCGGTCCTCCGCCCGCAGCACATACGTCGCCGGCACATCCCACACCAGCCCCGACGGCCGCCCGTCCACATCCGCGCCGGAGGTCTCGGGGCCGGGGCCCACCCCGGTGTCCAGCGCCAGCACCCGCCACGCTCCCGCCCGGAACGCCTCGCCGACCGTCCGTCCCTCCAACTGGGCGTGCCCGCCCACCCGCATCGCCGCGAACAGCAGCACCCGCCGTTCGACGGGAATCGTGCCCAGGATCTGTGTCTGGCGGCCCATCATCGCCCCGGCGAACGCGGGCGCCGAGAGATGCGACACGCTCCGGCTGCGGGTGGTCGCGCCGGGGTGCGCGGCGCGCAGGGTGCGGTACACGGCGGTGGCGAAGTCGTCGTCGTACAGGCGCAGGACGACACGCAGGTCGGGCCGTACGGAACGCCCGTACAGCACCGCCTCCAGGTTCGTCGTGTCGGCGCTGGTGAGGGCGAGGAGGGCCTGCGCGCGGTTGATCTTCGCGGCCTCCAGGACGCCCTCCTGGGTCACGTCACCCAGTACCACCGGCACCCCCAGCCGCCGCGCGGTCGCGAGGCCGCGTGCCTCGGGGTCCGCCTCCACGCACACCACCGGGATGTTCAGTTCGCGCAGGCGGGTCAGCACGCGCGTGCCGATCTTGCCGAGTCCGAGCAGTACCACATGCCCGCTCAGTCCACGCGGCGGCTTCCGTACCGCCGACCCGCTGCGGAACGTACCGAGCGCCTCCAGTACGGCGGCCAGCAGCACCGGCAGCAGCAGCAACCCGACCAGTCCGGACAGGAGTTGGAGGATCTGGCGGGTCATCGAGGCGCCGATCGCCGGGTCGTTGATCGCGAACAGGTCCAACAGGGTGAGGTACGTGGCGTGGACGGGGTGGTCGCCCGTCGCGATCGACAGCGCCACGGCGAGAGCGACCACGCAGCCGACCATCCCGGCCAGCGACCACCGCAGCCGCCGGGAGAACAGCGAGCCGAACGGCGGCACCACCCCCCGGCCCCGGCCGCCCGACATCGGCGTACCCGAGTACGTGTACGACACCTGCTGGAGCACCACCGTCCCGCGCCCGGTGGCCGCCGCGACCGCGGCCTCGTCGGGGAGCAGCCGGGGACCCTGGTCACCGCTGCTCTCCGAGCCGTCCGCGCCGGCCGGGTCGCTGCTCGTCGCGGAGAGCAGGGCGAGCGTGTACAGGCCCGGGTCGGCGACCTCGCCGGGGGCCGGCGGCTGCCGTTCCACCGCGCGCAGCAGCAGCCCGGCGGTCTGGACGACCTTGCTGGTACCGGTGATCGCGGTGGCGGCGAGTGCCGGGGCGGCCGTGTCGGCGTCGGACAGGACGGTGGTGGACGCGTCGAGCGCGCCGACGTTGTCGACCGCGTCCTCACCATCACTGGTCCCCGTCGCCAACACCGAGGCCTGGTCGAGGAGTTCCTCGATGTGCTGGCCCAACCGCCGGTTGTAGAGCCGCAGTACGAGCCGCAGACGTGGGTTGAGACGGCGGGCGGTGAGCGCGGCGCGGATGTTGGTCTCGTCGTCGTCGTACACGAGGGCCAGGGCCGCGGCCCGCTCCGCGCCCGCCTCGGCGAGCGCCGCCTCGGTCAGCTCGACGGCCTCCAACACCCCTTCGTGTGCCCCGGGTTCACCGGAATCGCCACTCCCGCCGCCGCCGTTCCCCGCCGCCCGGTTGACGGCCGCCGTCATCCGGTCGAGCAGCGCCGACGCGGTTCCGGCGGCCCGTACGACCACCGGGGGCCGTACGTTCCGCTCCGAGGGCGGGACGACCAGGGTGACCCGCTCGCCGTACACGTTGCGGAGTTCGTGGGCCAGCCGGTGCGCGAGCCCGTCGTCGCCGCACACGATCATGTGCCCGGCGGGATCACCCGCACCACCCGGACCGTTCGGCCCGCTCTGACTCGGAAGGTTCCCCAGGATCGCCACGAGGGAGAAGACTGCCTCACCGGGAGGGCCGGTCGCGGACCGGGGCCCGACGGATCGTCAGGCGGCGGCCGGGGGATCGGTGCCGGCGGGTTCGGGCGCCCGGTGTCCAGCAAGGCGTTTCCCGTCCCCGACCGGTTGGTTACTCTGCCGGGACGGACCGGCTTGCCGGCTTGAGCCAAGGCGTTCTGGGGTGCTGGCCGGTGAACCGGTTCATGTGGTCGGCGTGGGACGGTCTCCTGGCGGAACACGTGCTGCTCCTTTCAGCCGTTGCGGCGTTCTGCGTCCTGGTCGTGCTCCATCTCCTGGCCGTGCGCCGGACCGCCGGGCCCTCCCTCGCGGGAGCGGTCGCCGCCGCGCTGGCCGCCG
>NZ_LIQQ01000716.1 GCF_001418565.1 Streptomyces graminilatus
GGGGGGGGGGGGGGGGGTGGGGGGGCGGGGGGGGGGGGGGGGGGGGGGGGGGGGGGGGGGGGTGAGGGTGGTAGTGGTGGTGGTGACGGTGGCGGTAGTGGTGGTGGGATGCGGGCGCTGCGTGGGGCATCCGTCGCCGGGTTTCCCAACTGGATGACCGTCATCGGGCCCAATACCGGGCTCGGGAACTCCTCCATGATTCTGATGATCGAGTCCCAGCTGAACTATATGGCCGACTTTGTCAGGCAGTTGAGTGTTCTTGGGGGGCCTGGGGTGCGGGTCGCTCTTGATGCTCGGGCCGCCGCCGTCGATGCCTGGAGCGATCGGGTTCAGGAGAGGATGCTGCGCACCGTGTGGAACACGGGTGGGTGCAGTAGCTGGTATCTCGATGCCAACGGGCGCAACACCACCATCTGGCCCGGTACGACGTCCGAGTTCCGGCGGGAGACCCGGCGGGTGGAACTCTCCGAGTACGAGGTTCTGCGGGCCGAGATCGTCGGTAGCGGTGACGTCAACTTCTCTGCGGGGGTGGGCGCGTGAGCCGGGCGGGGAGTGTCGTCTCCGTGGCGGACGGGCCGTACGACCCGCCTGCCCCTGTTCGTGAGCTCGGCGTCGTCTCCGCGGACGGGGCCCGGCTGCATGTCGAGGTGCACGGTGTGGACGACGGGCCCGTGGTCGTGCTCTCGCACGGCTGGACCTGTTCCACCGCCTTCTGGGCCGCCCAGATACGCGAACTCGCGCCCGATCACCGGGTCGTCGCCTACGACCAGCGCGGCCACGGGCGCAGCCCGGCGAGCCCCGCGTGCAGTACCGACGCACTCGCCGACGACCTGGAGGCCGTACTCGCGGCGACCCTCGCGCCCGGGGAGAAAGCCGTGGTCGTGGGGCACTCCATGGGTGGGATGACGGTGCTGGCCGCGTCCGCGCGGCCGGGGTTCAGGGAGCATGTGGCGGCCGTACTGCTGTGCAGTACCGGCAGTTCGCGGCTCGTCGCCGAGTCGCTGGTCCTGCCGATGCGCGCGGGGTGGTTGCGGACCCGCCTCACCCGGCTGGGCCTCAGCTCGCGCGCTCCGCTCGGGCCGGTCACGCCGGTGTCCAGGCACCTTCTCAAGTACGCCACGATGGGCGCCGGTTCGTCTGCCGACATGGTCGAGGCGTGCGCCCGGATCGTGCACGCGTGTCCGCGCAAGGTGCGGCACGCGTGGGCGAAGGTTCTGGACGGGGTTCAACTCGATGATCGTGTGCGGGAGTTGACTGTTCCCGCCGCTGTCGTCGTTGGCACCGCCGATCGGATGACCCCGCCCGTGCATGCTCGGGCGCTGGCTGCCGCGCTGCCCGAGTGTCACGGGGTGACCGTGTTGCCCGGGCTCGGGCACATGACGCCGGTCGAGGCACCGGGGGCTGTCACCGGGGTGATCCGTGAACTCGTGGTTGCGTACGGGGAGTTGGGCGGAGAGTCGGGCGGGGAGTCGGGCGGCGAGTTGGGGCTGTCGCGTATACACATCT
>NZ_LIQQ01000717.1 GCF_001418565.1 Streptomyces graminilatus
AGCGGGGCCGGCAGGGGCGGGAGGACACGCGGGACGAGCGCTTCGGACGCCCGGACGCCGGGGAAGGACCCCGGCTGCTGCTCCTGAGCCGCGCGGGCGGCACGGGCGGCGTTGCGCCGGGACAGCTCGTCGAGCACCTCCCGTTCGCCCCGGCCTCGCAGAAGGAGCAGGACGAAGGGGTCGGCGTCGAGGAGACGGGCGGTCTGGTAACAGAGGGCGGCGGCGTGCTTGCAGGGGTGCCCGGAGTCGGGGCAGCTGCACAGGGGGTCGAGGTCGCCGGGGCCCGGCAGCAGTGGAGCCCCGCAGTCGGCGAGGGACTGGGGCATCTCCTTGTCGAGCAGCGCGGCGATGTGCCCCGGCCGTTCCACGGCGGCCTCCAGGAACCGCTCCCACTCCTGGTCGCCGAGGGTGCGCAGCCGCACCTGGACGCGGTACGGGCGTGGCCGGGAGCCCTGCACATAGGCGAGTACGAGCCCCGGTGTCACCGTGATGGCATCGACGTGCCCCTTCGCGGCGTATCCACGCCCCCGCAGCAGTCGGGCGGCGTCCAGCGCGCCCTCCTCCAGGGCGGCCACCCAGGCGTTCCCCCACCAGCTCTCCGCGAAGCCGTCGCCCCGGGACGACGTCTGCCCGTTCGCCGAGGCGGGCAGAGCGGGGAAGGTGGGGAAGGTACGGCGCAGCTCACCGTCACGACCGGGGGCGGCCATGGAGGACGTCGGGGAGGCGAGGCGCGTGGTGGTGACGGGAGCCTCGACGGGCGGCCCTGTGCGCCGGAACCCGGCGGTGCTCCCGGCGTTCCGGGGCTTCGCGGTGTTGGCCGCGCTCGGCCTGTCCGCCGCGTTGCCCAGGGTGTTCCACGTGCTCCGGGTGTTCCCGGTGTCCCATGGCGCGCCCGGTGATACGCCCGGCGCCGCCGGGGTCTCCGCGCCGGCACCGGCGTCCCGCAGGATCGGTGCGGCGACGGCACGCAGGACGTCCCCGACGGTCACCGGCGGCGACGGATCAGTACGCGCCGACTCGTCGTCAAGGGGCTCCGGACTCCGTGCCGGAGCCGCCGTAATCGCCGGGCCCGCCGGGGAGTTGTCGGTGGGCAGCTCGAAGGAACCGGCGAGCAGTTCGCGCAGGTCACGCCTCCGGTCCCCTGGGCTCCGGTCGTGTGGATCATGCCCGGACACGGGCGGTACGGGCCGGACAGGCCGTCGGGTGGCCTCGGATGCCGGCATCTCCGCGTCCGATCGGGCCCGCCGTGCCTCCCCACGGGCGGCGCGCAGAGCCTCTCGGGCGACGTCGGCAGGGCGCCCGCCCTTGCGGTCCCCGGTGCCGGTACGCGCCGCCGGAACCTCACCAGGCTCCGGGTGGGCCGCGTCCGCCGTCCCTGCCTGGGCGGCCGGGCCCCCGGCCCGCGTCGGCCCGCCGCGCAGAGCGGCCCGAGCCGCGTCTCCCGGCCGGGTTTCACGCGCTCCGGCCTCGACCGCGCCCTGTGGCCCGGTCGTCTCCTGAGCCGCGCGCTCCCGCGCCGCCCGCAACGCCCTGCGCGCGGCGTCGGCGGGCCGGTCCGGCTCGGCGTCGCCCGACAGGCCGCGCCCGACCGACATCGGCCCCTCCCCCGCCGTGCCCTGCTCGCCCTGCACTCCACAGCGCTCGTCCCGCC
>NZ_LIQQ01000718.1 GCF_001418565.1 Streptomyces graminilatus
GCGCCCACGCGGCGGAGCCGCAAATTTGATACAGCCCCGCGCCCCTAAAAGCAGACTGCTCGCCGTCCCTTTCGTAGGAGACGGCGAGCAGCCACAGCCATGGGGCGTGTCTACATGATCGGGTCTGGTTCCCTCGCCAGGTCCGCCGCGCCCACCATGCCTGCCTTGTTGCCCAGTTGGGCGGCGATGACGTCGGCCACCGGGCGCCAGTTGCCGCCCACCAGCCAGCGCTTGTAGGACTTGCGGATGGGGTCGAGGACCAGTTCGCCCTCGTCCGAGAGGCCGCCGCCGACGATGAAGGCGGAGGGGTCGAAGAGGGAGGCCAGGTCGGCGAGGCCCGAGCCGGCCCAGCGGGCCAGTTCGCGGTACGAGTCGACGGCGACCGCGTCTCCCTGCCGCGCGGCCATCGAGATGTGCTTGCCCTCGATGCCCTCGGGGGTGCCGTCGCCGAGGGAGAGGAGCAGTTCCGCGTTCTCGGGGGTGGCGTTGGCGCGCTGCTTCGCGTACCGGACGAGGGCGCGCCCGGAGGCGTACTGCTCCCAGCAGCCCTGCGAACCGCAGCCGCACAGCAGGCCGTCCGGGACGACCCGGATGTGGCCGAACTCGGCGGCCACGCCGAAGTGGCCGCGGCGCAGCTTGTTGCCGATGATGATGCCACCGCCGAGGCCGGTGCCCAGGGTGATGCAGATGACGTTGCGGTGGCCCTTGCCGGCGCCGAACTTGTACTCGCCCCAGGCCGCCGCGTTCGCGTCGTTCTCGACGACGACGGGCAGGCCCACGCGTGCCTCGACCTTGTCCTTCAGCGGTTCCTCGCGCCAGTCGATGTTGGGCGCGAAGTAGACCGTGGACCGCTGGCGGTTCACGTATCCGGCGGCGCCGATGCCGACGCCCACGATCTCGTGCCCGGCGCGCGCGCCCTCGACGGCGGCGGCGATGGCGTCCACGATGCCCTCGGGCGTGCCCGGGGTCGGCACCTTGTACGTCGAGAGGATGTTGCCTTCCTCGTCGACCACGCCGGCCGCGATCTTCGTGCCGCCGATGTCGACGCCGATGGTGAGTCCCATGAATCCCTCAGTTTCGGTGGAGCCCCGCTACGGCCAACCGTACCCGAGGCCCTGTCGCCGGATGCCCTTCCTCCGCGAGGTGGACGGGCCCGGCGGGAGGTGATCCGGCGGGTGTCAGTCCAGGTCGATGCGCTCGCCGGAGCCCGATCCCGAGCCGGTGCCGTCGTCCCGGCCGTGGCCCCGGTCGTCGCCCCAGCCCTCGCCCCGGCTCCCGCCCCGGTCGGTCTCGCGGGTCGCCCAGCGGCGCTCCTGGGTCTCGACGGCCGAGCGGTAGGCGGCGAGCAGCTCACTGCCCGCGGCTGCCAGGTGGTCGAAGACATCCGGGTTGCGTTCGATCACCGGTTCGACGGCCGCCCGGGCCTGCTGGACGACCTGCTGCACCACCTGCTGGGCGGTGCCCTGGGCGACCGCGCCGAGCAGGGGCGACTGGAGGGACGACAGCTTGTCCGAGACTGCGTCGACGAGCTTGCGCAGTTCCTCGGCGGCGGAGCCGGGCGGCGGGCCGTACCGGGCCCGGCGGCGGGCCTTCTCCGCTTCGAGGTCCTCGGCGCAGGCCTTCGCCCACGCGTCGGCGTCGGCGTCGGGCTTCTCGTACGGTGTCTCGTCGGCCGCGTCCCCCCGAGCGGCGTCGGATGTGGGGCGCTCTTCGCTCATGGCCGGCTCCTGACTACGGTTCTTCCCTCCGACGGTACCCGAATGGACGTACCGCCTTCATCGGGTCTGCGGCCACAGGTCCGGGTCCGGCGCGAAACGGATCCGCAGCTCGCCGTCGCGCAGGGCGGCGCCGGCCACCGTGCAGCGGCGCAGGGCCGAGGGCAGGGCGACGATACGGCGGAACGGGCCGACGGTGACGACGAGTTCGTCGCCGCGCCGGACCAGGTCGAGTTCCTCGCGTATCGCGCCGGGCAGCGGGATGTGCCAGACGAGCACGCCGTCGTCGGCGAGGTGGTCGGTGACAGGCCACTCGACGGTGGTGGGGGTCCGGTTGACGCCGGGTGCTCGGAGGGCGGCCAGGTCGTCGGTGCCGCGCGGGTCGTGTCCGAGGTGGGGGACCTGGTGGAGGGCGGGGCCGGGGGCCGATCCGGTCGACTCGGCCCATTCCTCGATCGTCTTGCGCTGCTGGGCGGTGACGGAGGCGAGCCAGGGGTCGGTCGAGGGCTCCGGCAGGACACGGTTGGCGAGCAGTACGTCCGCGCGCAGGCCGCGCAGGGCGAGTCCGGTGGTGGCGGCGCGTACGGCGTCGGTGCCGGCCGGGCCGGGTTCGGCGACCAGTCGTACGACGGTGTCCCGGTCCTCGACGACCGCGGTGACGGCGCCCAGCTCCACATCCCAGCGGGCAGCGGCCTCGTACAGCCACTCCGTGGGCATCGGGACACCGGCGAGGCGGCCGAGTACGGGGCGCAGGGCGCGGGCGGCCTGGCGTTCCGCGGGGAGGAGGCGGCGCAGATAGCGGCGGAGTTCCTCGGGGAGGGCGAGCAGGGCGAGCGCCTGCGGGGTGGGCGGGAGGTCGACGACCAGCAGGTCGTACGCCTCCGAGAGGGCGGCGTCGCGCAGGGCGCGCAGCAGGGCGAGTTCCTCGGCGCCG
>NZ_LIQQ01000719.1 GCF_001418565.1 Streptomyces graminilatus
CCAGCCCCCACCGGCCCGCAGGCAGGCGAACTGCCGATCAGTTCTTGCTGCCATCCACGATGACCGGCGTCCCGTTCGCACCGGTGCCGCACGGCACCGCGTACACCGGATGAGACCTGGCAGCCTCCTTGTAAGCCTCCAGGCACTGGTTGTAAAGCACCTTGTCGCTGAGCGACTTGGCGAGAATCTCGTTCGCGTGAGCGATCCCCTCCGCCTCGATCCGCCTCCGCTCGGCCTCCGCCTTGGCCGTACGCGCCGCCTCCACGGCCCGCTCGGTGGACTGCTCCTGCTGGATCTTCTGGTCGATCTGGTCCTGGAGCTTGTCCGACGGCCGCACATTGCGCAGATTGACGTTGGTGACGTCGATCCCGCGCGGCGCCAGCCGCTCCTTGACCAGCGCGGCGATCTCCGCGCCGATCTGCTCGCGGGCGGAGGCGTAGCCCTCCTCACTGGTGTGCTTCGCGAAGACGTTCCGGATGATCTCGCGGCTGTCCGGCACCACCAGCCGCTCCTGGACGGCCTCCTCACTGCCCGCCAGCCGGTACAGCTCGACCGCTCTGGCCGGGATGACGGCCCACTTGATGGTGACGTCCGCGTACAGCACCCCGCCCTGCGCCGAGCGGACCTCGATGACGTCCTTGCCGTACATGTCGAGGTCGACGGGGCGGGTGGAGAAGGACGTGACGTCGGTGAACGGCGACTTGAACTGGACGCCGGAGGTCATCGGCTTCCCCACCTTGCCGAAGGTCACCGGCACCCCGACCTCGTAGGCCTTCACGACATGGAGGCACGAGAAGACACCGGCCAGCACGGCCGCGAGGGCGCTGAGTGCCGCCCCGATCTTCAGACCGCCGGTATCCCGGCCACGGCCGACGAGGAAGAGCACTACCGCTGCTATGAGCAGCAGGATGGACAGTACGAACACAGAGATTCCCCCCTGGGAACAGGCACCCGGTGGCAGTCACCGGGCACCGAATACGAGGACCGGCGCCGCCTCGGGCGCGATCCGCAGAGCGAATCGTAAGGGGCGTCGGTTTCATGGGCCTCAGGTGTTCTATGTCCGGGTGCGGGCGCGCACCATGAGCGCGCCCGGGTTCCCGGGTTCCGGGGCCTTGAGAACGTCCGCGTCGATGCTGGTGAAGCCGTGCCGCTTGAGGGTGCCCGCCCACATTTCAGGGGCGTACCCGGCCAGGCTCTCCATCAACACGTCAGCCCCGGCGCGGACACTCGGCCGGGGCTGACATGCGGGCGGGACAGACGTTGCCCGAGCTTTACCTATACGTCAGACGCCTATCCCCACCAGTTCACCCACAGGTGGCTGTCGTTGCCGCGGACGAAGACGTAGGGCCGCTGGGCGGAGCCGGGCGAGTCCATGACGGTGATGGCGCCGATGCCGGAGGCCACCGGAACGTTGGGCGGTGTGCTCTGGTCCGACCAGGTCCAGTTGCTCCCGCTCCACCAGTTCACCCACAGGTGGCCGTCGTTGCCGCGGACGAAGACGTAGGGCCGCTGGGCGGAGCTGGGTGAGTCCATGACGGTGATGGCGCCGATGCCGGAGGCCACGGAAACGTTGGGCGGTGTGCTCTGGTCCGACCAGGTCCAGTTGCTCCCGCTCCACCAGTTCACCCACAGGTGGCCGTCGTTGCCGCGGACGAAGACGTAGGGCCGCTGGGCGGAGCCGGGTGAGTCCATGACGGTGGTGGCGCCGATGCCGGAGGTCACCGTGCTGCCAGGAGGAGTGCTCTGGTCCGACCAGTTCCAGTTGCTCCCGCTCCACCAGTTC
>NZ_LIQQ01000072.1 GCF_001418565.1 Streptomyces graminilatus
CCCACCGGTCGCCTCCCCCACCGCCGTGGCGGCTGCCCTGCGCGCGGGCCATCGGGACCCGGGCCGGGCTCCCTCCGGTGTGCGGGAGGCGTACCACCTGCTGATGCGGCGCACCGACACCCCGGCGCTGCGGTCCTGGGCCGAGCGGTACGTCGCCGGTTGGCTGGCCCGGTCCGGGCACGGCATGGACTCCTCGGCCATGCCCCTTCCCGGGCGCTGGGGACGCGAGGGGCTGCGGCCCTGGCTCCAGGCCCAGCACGACCGGCACGGGGCCGAGTTCGAGGAGAACGCGGAGGTCGCGCTGCCCTCCCGGGAGGCCGTCGTCGACGACACCGTGCAGACGGCGCCACTGACCCTGATCGACGGCAGCTGGCTGCAGGGGTTCACGGACTACGAGCAGGCGTCCTCGGCGATCGGGCACTCGCTGTTCGAGACGTACTGGGACGAACTCGGCAACGGCGAGCCGCGGTTGAACCATCCGCTCATCTACCGCGACGTCCTCAAGGAGATGGGCGTCGACCTGCCGCCGACCGACTCGGCGGAGTTCGCCCGCTGGCCCGGCTTCCGGGACGAGTCGTTCGAACTGCCGGTGTACTGGCTGTGCGTCGGCCGCTTCCCGAGGACGTTCCTGCCCGAGGTGCTGGGGCTGAACCTGGCCATGGAGTTGTCGGGGGTCGGCGGCACCTACCGCAGGGCCCGGCTGGCGCTGCGGGCGTACGGGTTCAGCACCCGCTTCGTCGACATCCACAACACCATCGACAACGTCGCCACCGGTCACTCCGCGTGGGCGGCGGACGCGGTGGACACCCTGATGGCCGCGCTGCCCGAGACCCCCGGCCGGGGCGGCCGGGAGGAGACCTGGCGGCGGGTGCGGGTCGGCTACCGCTCGCTGAACCCGCCGAGCGGCGTGGCGGCCCGGCTGGGCGCCCGACTGGCCACCCGTCGCGGCCGGCTCACGGGCAGACGGGCATGAGACCCGCCCCCGAGCCCGCATCCACATCCACATCCACATCCACACGCAGAACCGCACCCGAACCAGAACCCGAACCCCATCCGCACAACCGTCCCCTGGAGGAACGCCGCGGTGTCTGATCTGATCCTGGGAGTGTCGGCCTTCTATCACGACAGCGCGGCAGCGCTGATCGCCGACGGAGTACCTGTCGCAGCCGCCCAAGAGGAACGTTTCAGTAGGCGGCGGCACGACCCCGCCTTCCCCTCGGCCGCCGTTCGCTACTGCCTCGAAGAGGCCGGCGCGACCCTGGACGACGTCTCGGCCGTCGCCTACTACGAGGACCCCCGGCTGAAGTTCCGCCGGGTGCTGGCCACCTTCGCCGGCGCCGCCCCGGCCGGCTTCGCCTCCTTCCGCGACACCCTGCCCTCCTGGCTCGGGCCGGGCGGCAAGCTGCGCACCGCCGACCGGGTGCGCGCCGAGTTCGCCGCCCTGGACCTGGGCCGGGTGCCGAAGCTGTCCGTGCGCCGGCACCACGAGTCGCACGCCGTGTCGGCGTTCTTCCCGAGCCCCTACGAGTCCGCGGCCGTCCTGTGCATCGACGGTGTCGGCGAATGGGCCACCACCACCCTGTGGCACGGCCGCGGCACCGAGGTGACCCCGCTCGCCGAGATCCGCTTCCCGCACTCGCTGGGCCTGCTGTACTCGGCGTTCACCTACTTCTGCGGCTTCAAGGTCGACTCGGGCGAGTACAAGCTCATGGGCCTGGCCCCGTACGGCAGGCCGCGCTACGCCGACCTCATCCGCGAGCAGCTCATCGACATCAAGCCCGACGGCTCCTTCCGCCTCGACATGCGGTACTTCGCCTATCTGCGCGGCCAGGTGATGACCGGCCGGGGCTTCGAGAAACTCTTCGGCGGCCCCCGGCGCTCCCCCGAAGGACCGCTCACCGAGCGGGAGTTCGACCTCGCGGCCTCGGTGCAGGCGGTCACCGAGGAGGTGGTGCTGCTGCTGGCCCGGACCGCGCGCGAACGCACCGGCGAGTCCACGCTCTGCCTGGCCGGCGGGGTCGCCCTCAACTGTGTCGCCAACGGGAAGATCATCGACGCCGGGATCTTCGACGAGGTGTGGATCCAGCCGGCCGCCGGTGACGCGGGCGGAGCACTCGGCGCGGCCCAGGCGGTCGCCATGGAACGCGGGGTGCGCCGCGACCACCCGGCCACCGGCCGCGACTCGATGAGCGGCTCGCTGCTCGGACCCGGCTACGACGACGAGGAGATCGCCGCCTACCTGGAGTTCCACGGCATCCCCCACCAGCGGCTTGACCCCGACACGCTCGCCAAGGAGGTCGCCGACGGGCTGGCCGAGGGGAAGATCGTCGGCTGGTTCCAGGACCGTATGGAGTTCGGGCCGCGCGCCCTGGGCGCCCGCTCCATCATCGGCGACCCACGCAATCCGGACATGCAGTCCACCATGAACCTCAAGATCAAGTTCCGTGAGTCGTTCCGCCCGTTCGCCCCGGCGGTGCTGGCGGAGGACGCCACCGACTACTTCGACCTGCCGCAGGAGAGCCCGTACATGCTCGTGGTCTCCCAGGTCGCGGCGGGCCAGCGGCTGGCCGCCGAGAGCGACGGCGCGAGCGGCCTCGACCTGCTCAAGGTGCACCGGTCGACCATCCCCGCCGTCACCCATGTCGACCACTCCGCGCGGGTGCAGACGGTCACCGAGCACAGCAACCCGGCCTACCACCGGCTGCTGACCGCCTTCAAGGCACGCACCGGGTGCCCGGTGCTGGTCAACACCTCCTTCAACGTGCGCGGCGAGCCCATCGTGAACACCCCGGAGGACGCCTACACCTGCTTCATGCGCACCGACATCGACCTGCTGGCGCTCGGCAACTTCCTGCTGGAGAAGGGCGCCCAGCCCGCCTGGTCGGAGCAGCACGACTGGCGCACCGAGATCCCGCTCGACTGATCACCGACTCCCCCAACCCCGGCGCCCGCCCGGGTGCGCCGGGAGATCGGACCCGCCCATGCGCACGTTCCTGCTCTTCCTCGTCTACTGCCTCGTCGTGACGCCGGTCGGCCTGCTCAGCCGGGTCGTGGGCGACCCCATGGCCCGCCGCCGGCACCCCGGCGACAAGACCTACTGGACCCGGCCGACCCCGTCGCGGGCCGGCTGACCGGTGCGCGGCACAGGAGTGACACAGACCGATGGGAGACCCACGATGACCAGCCTGCTCCAGTTCACCCGGCACCGCCTCGACGACAGCGTCCGGGATCTGCTGGACAAGGAGATATCGGAACGCGTCTCGGAGAGCCGGCTGGACTCCGATCTCGACGACGCGATCCTCGCCGGGATCGGCGCGTACGCGCTCAGCCGCCACCTGCCCGGTGATGTGCTGCAGAGCGTCCAGGTGTTCACGGCGGCGGCGCGGCACGCGCTGGTCCTGTCCAACCTGCCGGCCCAGAAGTTCCCCGGCACCCCGGTGACCGGCTTCGGCGACGAACCCGAACTGGCCGTCACCAACGCCCTCCACCTGGGGCTGATCCGCCTGATCGGCTGCACCCCCTTCGCCGTCAGCTACGAGAACGACGGCCATCTCATCCGCAACGTCGTGCCGAACCCGGCCGCCTGTGGCACCACCAGTTCCTGGGGCGCGGACTCCGAGTTCTTCTGGCACTCCGACAACCCCCACCAGCCGTTCGGCAGGCCGGGCTCCGACCCCCGTCTCTACGCCCCGCCCTACCTGACCTTCTACGCCGTACGCAACGAGGAGCGCGTCCCCACGGAGATCGCCGCGCTCGACGACGTCGTCGTACGCCTGGACGAGGACACCCGCGAGATCCTGCGGACGGCCGAGTTCGAGGTCGGCGCGCCCGACTCCAACGACGGGGAGGCCACCGGCCCCCTGCGCCACACCGCGGTCCTGGAGCCCGACGGCACGGGCCGCCACCGCGCCCGCTACGACCGGGGCACCACCCGGGGTGTGACGGACCGGGCCCGCGCCGCCCTGGACCGCTGGAGCGACGCGCTCACCACGATCCCGGCCGCCGAACTCGTCCTGGACACCGGCGACTTCATGATCTTCGACAACCACCGGGTGCTGCACCGCCGCAAGGCGTTCACCCCGCGCCCCGACGCCACGGCCCGCTGGCTGCGCCGCTGCTACGCCGCCTGAGCCCGGCCCGCTCTCCCCACGACCCGCACGCACGCACGCACGAAGGGAACCCCATGAACAAGTACCGCGTTGCCGTCGTCGGTGGCCGCCCGGCCCCGATCGCCGGCGCCAAGGAACTCGGCATCGACGTCGTCCTCGTCCACGAGGAGGGCGCCTACGATCCGGCCGTCGCCGAGCACTGCGAACGCGTCGTGCACACCTCCATCGCCGACGGCCAGGCCATCCTGGACGTCCTGCGGCCGCTGCACGCCGAGCGGCCGTTCGACCGGGTGCTCACCACCACCGAACCGGCCGCCGAGTCCACCGGGTTCGTCGTGGACGCGCTCGGCCTGCCCGGTGTCACCGAGGCCACCGCCCGTGCGCTGAAGGACAAGGCGCTCACCCGTGAGCTGCTCGACAAGCACGGCCTGAGCCCCGTGCGCTACCGCAGGGTCCACAGCGCGGCCGAGATCGCGGAGTTCCGCGCCGAGACCGGGACCCGGATCATCGTCAAGCCGGTGGACGGCGTGGCCAGCCTGCACATCCACCCGGTGGACACCCCCGAGGAAGCCGAACGGGCCTGGCAGGCCCTCCAGGAGGCGGACACCAGCGGCATCATCGCCGAGGAGTACCTCGACGGCCCGGTCGTCAGCGTCGACTCCTTCTCCCACGAGGGCCGCCATCTGCCCATCGGCTACTCCGAGTACCGCATGAACGAGCGGTACGTCGAATGGGAGGTCAGCACCCCCAGCCGGTACGCCCGCCCCTGGCTCGCCGAGCTGCGCGAGCTCACCCCGAAGCTGCTGGACGCGGTGGGCCTCACCGAAGGCCCCTCGCACAGCGAGTTCGTCCTCACCGAACAGGGCCCCCGGGTACTGGAGTCGCATGCCCGGCTGGCCGGCAGCGGCGCCCCCGAACTGGTCCGGCGCGCCTTCGGCCTGGACCTGAACCGGATGTTCCTGACCGTCCCGCTCGGCATCGACGAACTGCCCGCCACCCCGCCCGAGCCGCTGGGCGGCGCGGCCGTACGGTTCTTCACCCCCGAGCCGGGCACGGTCACCGCCGTCGAGGTCGCCGAGGACGCGGCCGACGAGGTGCGCCAGATCCCCGAGGGCGAGAAGCAGTACGTGTTCCTGCCCTACCTCGACGAGTTCCGGGACACCGAGGTGGCCGCGGTGATCGGCAAGAACGTCGGCGAGACCGTGCCGCCGCTGCTCACCGTCGCCGACTGCGTCTCCGGTTACGCGATCGCCTCCGGGCGGGACGCCGACGACGCCGTCGCCAAGTGCGAGGCGGTCAACGCCCGTATCCGCTTCGCGACGACCTGACCCCCTTCATCCCCGCTGCTCCGCCCCGGCCGGGCGGCCGGACCCGCGCGCTTCGGCGTGCCCGGCCGCCCGGTGTCCCCGGCCCGACCGACACCCCTGGGAATCCCTGGGAGGGAACCGCCCGTGAACCCGATCGCCTCCACCGTCCCGGTGATGGGATCCGCACCGGACCCCATCACCCAGCTGAACTCCGCCCGACAGCTCGTCGAGGAGCGGTACACCGACGAGCAGCCGCTCATCCGGGCCGCGCTCCATCTGATCGACTGCGCGCGGGACATCGTCGCCGGTCTGCCCGACCCCGACCTCGACGCCTGCCGCGACGCCCTGGGCTCCGCCCGCGCCGCCGTGGTCTCGGCGACGTTCGCCGTGGGCCGGGTCCGCGACCTGGCCGCGTCCGGAACGGAGCGCGGATGAACCGGCACCACGTCGTCGTCCACCGCTGGCGCGACCGGCACGCCCGCTACGAGGACTATCTCGACCATCGCGCCGACCGGGTCACGTACGTCACCACGGCTCTCGCCCTGGACTCCGTGCCGGTCTCGGCGGCTGCCGCCCTGGTCGTCCCGGCCACCGACGACACCGGCGCGGTCTGGGGTGCGGTGACCGAACTGAGCGCCCGTTTCGGCCCGCCGGACCGGGTGCTGGCCCTGAACGAGGGCGACCTGGACACGGCGGCCGTCATCCGCGAGCGCCTGGGCTGCGCCGGCCAGACACCGGGGCAACTCGCCCGGTTCCGCGACAAGCTGACGATGAATCAGATCGTGTCGGAGGCGGGCGTACCGACCCCCCGCTTCGCGGACGCCCCCGACGAACTGGCCGTACGCGCCTTCGCCGACCGCCACGGCCTTCCTGTCGTGGTCAAGCCCCGGCGGGGCACGGCCAGCCGGGGTGTCGTACGCGTCGAAACCCCGGCGGACCTCGCCCGGTTGGGCGACCTTCCGCCCGAGCCGCGCCTGGTGCAGGAGTACTGCCCCGACGACATCGTCCACATCGACGGCCTGTGGACGGGCGACCGCCTGGGCCCCTGGCGGGCCTCCCGCTATGTCAACACCTGCGTCGACTTCACCCAGGGCCAGGCGCTCGGCTCCGTCGAGATCGACGACCCCGAACTCCTCGGCCCACTCGGCGAGTTCACCGCCCGGGTCGCGGGCGCGCTCAGCTCCGATCCCTGGGTGTTCCATCTGGAGGCGTTCGTCGGCACCTCGGCCGACGGCCGGCTCCGCGTCCGTTTCCTGGAGGCGGGCTACCGGGTCGGCGGCGCGGAGATCCCGTTCGTCTGGCGGGAGGTGCACGGCATCGACCTGATGTCGGCCGCCGCCGCCGTCCAACTGGGCCGGGTCCCCGACCTCCCCGTACCCGAGCGGTGGCGCACCGGAGGCTGGCTGCTGGTGCCGTCCCCGGTGCCGCCCCCCTGCCGGGTGACCGCCCACGAACTGCCGGCCCCGCAGGATCCCGCCGAGGCGCCGTACGCCGCGGTCGTCCCCGCCGTCGGCCAGGTCATCCCCCGCGTCGGCGGCTACGAGCACGTGGGCGCCCGCTTCCGCTTCCGCGGCGACTCCAGCGGCGAGGTCGAGAAGGCCGTCCTGCGTACGGCGGCCCAGTTCCGCCTGGAGTGCGCCCCCGGCTCCGGGCCCCCGGCCCACAGCGGCGGGGGCCGCCCGGCATGCGGACTGGACCGATGACCGCCGTACTCGTCCTGGAGGACGGCCGGGTCTTCCGGGGCCGTGCCTACGGGGCCGTGGGGGTGACCTTCGGGGAGGCGGTGTTCTGCACGGGCATGACGGGTTACCAGGAGACGCTGACGGACCCGTCGTACGCCCGCCAGATCGTGGTGGCCACCGCCCCGCAGATCGGGAACACCGGCTGGAACGACGAGGACGACGAGTCGGCCCGGATCTGGGTCGCGGGCTATGTCGTACGGGACCCCGCGCGCGTGCCGTCCAACTGGCGCTCCCGCCGCTCTCTCGACGAGGAGCTGGTCAGCCAGGGCGTGGTCGGTATCTCCGGCATCGACACGCGCGCGCTGACACGCCATCTGCGCGAGCGCGGGGCCATGCGTGCCGGGGTCTTCTCGGGCGAGGCGATCGCCGCCGAGGCGGAACTCCTCGCCCGCGTACGGGAACAGCCGCACATGAAGGGCGCGAACCTGTGCGAGGAGGTGTCCACCAAGGAGACGTACGTCGTCCCTGCGATCGGCACCAAGAGGTTCACCGTCGCCGCCGTCGACCTCGGTATCAAGGGCATGACCCCGCACCGGATGGCCGAGCGGGGTGTGGAGGTGCATGTGCTGCCCGCGACGGCGACCGTGGAGGACGTGTACGCGGTCGATCCCGACGGGGTGTTCTTCTCCAACGGTCCGGGCGACCCGGAGACCGCCGACCACCCGGTGTCCGTGATGCGGGCGGTACTGGAGCGCGGTACCCCGCTGTTCGGCATCTGCTTCGGCCAGCAGATCCTGGGCCGGGCGCTCGGCTTCGGCACGTACAAGCTGAAGTACGGCCACCGGGGCATCAACCAGCCCGTCCAGGACCGTACGACGGGCAAGGTCGAGGTCACCGCGCACAACCACGGCTTCGCCGTGGACGCTCCGCTGGACCGGGTCTCCGACACGCCCTACGGGCGCGCCGAGGTCACCCACGTCTGTCTGAACGACGGTGTGGTGGAGGGGCTCCGGCTGCTGGACCGGCCGGTCTTCAGCGTCCAGTACCACCCGGAGGCGGGAGCCGGCCCGCACGATGCCGCCTATCTGTTCGACCGCTTCACGTCGTTGATGAACACAGCCCTGATGGAGTCGGCCCGTGGCTAAGCGCAGCGACCTGAAATCCGTCCTGGTCATCGGCTCCGGCCCGATCGTCATCGGCCAGGCCGCCGAGTTCGACTACTCCGGCACCCAGGCGTGCCGCATCCTGCGCGCCGAGGGCCTGCGGGTCATCCTGGTCAACTCCAACCCGGCGACGATCATGACCGACCCGGAGATCGCCGACGCGACCTACGTCGAGCCGATCACCCCGGAGTTCGTCGAGAAGATCATCGCCAAGGAGCGGCCCGACGCCCTCCTGCCCACCCTGGGCGGCCAGACGGCCCTGAACACCGCGATCTCCATGCACGAGCAGGGGGTGCTGGAGAAGTACGGCGTCGAGCTGATCGGCGCGAACGTCGAGGCGATCAACAAGGGCGAGGACCGCGACCTGTTCAAGGGCGTCGTCGAGGCGGTCCGCGAGAAGATCGGGCACGGCGAGTCGGCCCGCTCGGTCATCTGCCACTCCATGGACGATGTGATCGCGGGCGTGGAGACGCTCGGCGGTTATCCGGTGGTGGTGCGGCCGTCGTTCACGATGGGTGGCGCGGGGTCCGGTTTCGCGCATGACGAGGAG
>NZ_LIQQ01000720.1 GCF_001418565.1 Streptomyces graminilatus
CTCCCGCCCCTCGAAGCCGCCCGATTCCACTTCCGCCACCAGGGCACCCTGCGCCGCACCCCGCCCTTCGCCATGCTCAAGCTGCTGCGCCGCAGCGCCCGACAGGCGCCCGTGGACGTCGACTTCATGACCTGGGCCACCGAGCAGGCGGGCGAGAAGGGGGCGCTGGCCGCCGCGCACTACTCCGCGGTGGCGCTCTTCCACCACGACCCCGGCAGCCTGTCGGCGGCCTTCGTGCAGGAACGGCTGCGCCGCGCCGCCGCCCTCCCGCCCGAGGCCCACTACCCGCGCGGCGGCTGGGCGAGCGTGATCGACCGCATGGCCGCCCGCGCCTGGAACCTGGGCGTACGGGTGGAGACGCTGTCCCGTGTCGACACCCTCCCCACGGACACGCCCGTCATCGTCGCCACCTCCCTCGACGCCGCCCGGCGCCTCCTGGGCGACGAAACCCTCACCTGGACCGGCGCCCGTACGGTCCTCCTCGACCTCGCCGTACGGACCCGGCGCGGCGATCCCTTCGTCGTCTCCGACCTGGACGCGCCCGGCTGGCTGGAACGCTTCACCGCGCAGGACCGCACCCTCGCACCGGCCGGCGAGCAGCTTCTCCAGGGCCAGTTCCCGATCGCACCGCACGCCGCCCGTGCCGAGGGCATCGCCCGCGCCGAGGCACTCCTCGACCTGGCCTTCGACGGCTGGCGCGAGCGCGTCACCTGGCGCCGTGAGTCGACTGCGAACGGCCGCACCGGCGCGGTCGACCTGCCCGGCACGAGCTGGCGCGACCGGCCCGCGATCGAACGCGGCGACGGTGTCTACCTCACGGGCGACCAGGTGGCCGCCCCCGGCGTCCTCGCCGAGGTCTCGTTCAACAGCGCGCTGACGGCCGTATCGCTGGCACTGGGCAACAGGCGAGGCCGTGGCCGCCTCGGCCCCCTCGACCTCAAGCAAGCCTGAGGCCGAAGAGTGGGAACACCACAACTCGGCCACACACCTGGGGACCCCACATGCACGCCATCCGCGAGTCCATCCCAAAGAGCTCAGTACCGCCCAGCCACCCGATCCGCCACCCGCGCCAGCCGCGACGACCGCGCACTGTTGCTGCCCAACTCCCGCCGATCCGCAGCCCGATACGTGGCGTACATCCCATGCACCCCCACCCACCGCAACGGCTCCGGCTCCCACTTCCGCACCCGATGCCCCACCCACGGCAGACCGGTCAACCCCGTACTCCCCGCGTCCCCCGAGTCCAGCAGCACCAGATCCCGCAAAGTCCGCGCCGCGAGATTGGCGGTGGCGACACCGGACCCGACATAACCCCCGGCCCACCCCAGCCCCGTCGACCGGTCCAAGGTCACCGTGGCGCACCAGTCCCTCGGCACCCCCAGCACCCCCGACCACGCATGGGCGATCCGCACGTCCCCCAGCGAGGGGAAGAACCGCACAAGGATCTCCCGCAACGCCTCCACGGTCGCCGCCTGCGTACGCCCGTCGTTGTCCGTCCGCGACCCGAACCGGTACGGCACCCCGCGCCCGCCCAACGCGATCCGCCCGTCCGCCGTCCGCTGCGCGTACATGTACGCGTGCGCCATGTCGCCCAGCGTCTCGCGCCCCGCCCAGCCGATCTCCGCCCACTGGGCGTCCGTCAACGGCTCGGTCGCGATCATCGACGAGTTCATCGGCAGCCAGGTCCGCCGCTGCCCCTTGAGCGAGGCCGTGAACCCCTCCGTGCAGCGCAGCACATAGGGCGCGCGAACAGTCCCGTACGGAGTGACAGCCTCCCGCGCGCGGATCTCCGTGACGGGAGTCCGCTCACGCACAACGACACCCAAGCCCTCGACGACCTCCGCGAGCCCTCTGACCAGCTTCACCGGATGCAACCGCGCCCCATGCGGAGTCCACGACGACCCGAGAACACCGGCCACGCGCACCCGCTCGGCGGTCGCGTCGGCGCCGTACAGCTCGCGGTCGTCCTCCCCGTACAACACCTCCACGTCATGGAAGTCCCGCAGCCGGGCCAACTGGGCGGGCGTGTACGCGACTTCCAGCACACCCCCGCGATGGATGTCGGCGTCGAACCCCTCCCCCTCCACCACCCGCACGACCTCCCCCACGGTGTCGTTCATGGCCCGCTGAAGCCGTACGGCCGCCTCGTGACCGTGCACGCGCGCGTACCGGTCCCGCCCCGCGATCCCGTTGTACAGCCAGCCCCCGTTGCGCCCGGAAGCCCCGTAACCGCAGAACTCCTTCTCCAGGACGACGATCCGAAGAGAAGGGGCCGCCTTCTTCAGGTAATAGGCCGTCCACAGGCCCGTGTAACCACCCCCGACGATGACGACGTCCGCCGTCGCGTCCCCGTCGAGAGGCGCACGCGGGACAGGCAGCCCGTCCTGCGCGTACCAGAAGGAAACCTGACCGTTGACGGGCCCACCGACCACGCCCGAACCGCCCTCCGCGCTGCTCATAGCGCCGGACGCTAACCCCTGAGAGCCCCCACTGTCTCCTTCGGATTCCGCACCCGCACGCCCCGCACACGCCAGGAAAAGCCCCCACGCGGCACCGCCGAAAACCCCCTGCCACGCTCCACGCGCGCGCATACGGTCACCACGTGATCCGCAACCACCACCCCGCAACTCCCGAAGTCCCCGCCGAACTGGTGGCCACACAGCTCAAGTACAACGGCGAGGCGGGCCGTGCCTTCATCACCGCGCTCCCCGCCCGCACGGCCGTCTTCCTCGGCCGCTGGAACCTGCGCATCGACGGCCGGGCGATGCACGGCGTGACGGCCCTGGTCCTCCCGGTCCGCCGCGCCGACGGCACGCCGGCCGTCCTGAAACTCCAGCTGCCGGACGACGAGAGCGAAGGCGAACCGACGGCCCTCCGCCACTGGAACGGCGACCACGCGGTACGCCTCCTGGACCACGACCCCGCCACCGGGACGATGCTCCTGGAACGCCTCGACCACACCCGGATGCTGTCCCACCACCCCGACGCCCACGAAGCCACCCTGGTCATCGCCGACCTCCTGGCCCACCTCACCGCCACCCCCGCCCCACCGGGCGTCCGCCGCCTCGGCGACATCGCGCAAGGCATGCTGGAGCGGTCGTCCCGCGCACTGCCCCGGATCCCGGACCCCGAGACCCGGACCCTCCTCCAGGACTGCGCGGCGGCACTGCGCGAGGTGGCCCCCGAACCAGGCGACCGGCTCCTCCACTGGGACCTCCACCACGAGAACGTCCTCGCCGCCGGCCGAGCCCCCTGGCTGGCCATCGATCCCAAACCCCTCGCGGGGGACCCCGGCTTCGACCTCTGGCCGGCCATCAGCAACCGCTTCGACCCCGACGACATCACCTGGCGCTTCGACGCCCTGACAGCCACCCTGTCCCTGGACCGCGAACACGCACGCGCGTGGACCCTCGCCCGAGCACTCCAGAACACCCTGTGGCACATCGAGGACGGCAACCCCCCGGAACCCCCGACCCTGGAGATCGCCCGCCGCCTGCGCACCGCCTGACCACGGCCCGAACACGAAAAAGCCCAGGTCGGCGCGGAGCTGACCTGGGCTGCTGAGCCCCCTGTCGGATTCGAACCGACGACCTACGCATTACAAGTGCGTTGCTCTGGCCAACTGAGCTAAGGAGGCAAGCCGCGCGCGTGCGCGGAGTGCGCAGGCATGCGTGCCCGTGCAGTCTACCCAGGCCCCGGCATGCCTCCGCTCGAAAATTTCCGCGAAGTTCACAACCCTCCAGGTACTGACAGACGCCGAATCGCCAGGTACCGTCCAGTTTCAGTCCACACCTACGTGGACTACACCACCTTCCACTACGGATCGTCCGGCACGTTCCTGCCGGTGAAGGGGGCCTAGTACCCATGGCCACTGTTACGTTCGACAAGGCGACCCGCATCTACCCGGGCACCGAGAAGCCCGCCGTCGATGGTCTGGACATCGAGGTCGGGGACGGCGAGTTCCTCGTGCTCGTCGGTCCGTCCGGCTGCGGCAAGTCCACCTCGCTCCGCATGCTCGCGGGGCTCGAGGACGTGAACGGCGGCGCCATCCGCATCGGCGACCGCGACGTCACGCACCTGCCGCCCAAGGACCGGGACATCGCGATGGTGTTCCAGAACTACGCGCTGTACCCGCACATGACCGTCGCCGACAACATGGGCTTCGCGCTCAAGATCGCCGGCGTCAACAAGGCCGAGATCCGCCAGAAGGTCGAGGACGCGGCGAAGATCCTCGACCTCACGGACTACCTGTCCCGCAAGCCGAAGGCCCTCTCGGGTGGTCAGCGCCAGCGTGTCGCCATGGGTCGCGCCATCGTGCGTGAGCCCCAGGTGTTCCTCATGGACGAGCCGCTGTCGAACCTCGACGCCAAGCTCCGCGTCTCGACCCGTACGCAGATCGCCTCGCTGCAGCGCCGCCTCGGCATCACCACGGTGTACGTCACCCACGACCAGGTCGAGGCCATGACCATGGGCGACCGGGTGGCCGTGCTGAAGGACGGTCTGCTCCAGCAGGTCGACTCGCCGCGCAACATGTACGACCGCCCGAAGAACCTCTTCGTGGCCGGCTTCATCGGCTCCCCGGCGATGAACCTCATCGAGGTCCCGATCACCGACGGCGGCGTGAAGTTCGGCAACTCGGTCGTCCCGGTCAGCCGCGAGGCCCTCACGGCCGCCGCCGACAAGGGTGACACCACCGTCACGGTCGGCGTCCGCCCCGAGCACTTCGATGTCGTCGAGCACAACGGTGCCGCCGCCGACACCCTGGCCAAGGCCACCGCGGACGCCCCGGCCGGTCTCGCCGTCACCGTGAACGTCGTCGAGGAGCTGGGCGCCGACGGTTACGTCTACGGCAGCGCCAAGGTCGGCGACGACCTGAAGGACCTGGTCGTCCGCGTCAGCGGCCGTGCCGTCCCGGACAAGGGCGCCACGCTGCACGTCGTGCCGCGTCCGGGCGAGATCCACGTGTTCTCGACCTCCACGGGCGAGCGCCTCACCGACTGAGACCTCACCTGAGCATCGAAGGGCCCCACGGCTTGCCGTGGGGCCCTTCGCGTGCGCGTTCCGCCGACAGCCCGATACCCCGGCACACCGGGCATTTCGCGTCGCGCTGTCAACGCCCTACCCAGAAAACGGCACCAATCCATCGCCCGATTGGGTGACTAAATGTCGCCAAATCAGCACCGAGCGCTACCCTCACTCGCGTGAAGCACTCCACTAACCAACTGACGCGAAGTGGCCGTGGCCCCGCCCGCCGGATCGGCCGTAGCCTCGCCCTTGTCCTGCCCGTCGTCCTGGTGCTGTCCGGGACCCTCGCGGTCACCCGAGTCAACTGGTCGGGGAGCCCCTCGGACTCGGTGCTCACCGCCTCCTCCGAGGACCTGGCCGCCCGGGCCGCCGCCGCCCACGAACCGCAGGACGTCCTGCGCGACCAGCTTCTCCTGGAGCTCCAGGAGA
>NZ_LIQQ01000721.1 GCF_001418565.1 Streptomyces graminilatus
CATCACGAAAGATCGAGGCTAGTCAGTCGTTGTGGACGTCCGAACGAAGACGTCCACAACGACTACGAGCATCGACTGATGGCATGTGCGCGTGAGACAAACCGAGGACGACCCTCAGGCAATCGGCCCGTATTGCCATCCGCGCTTCTCAGCCTTGTCACGCAAGAGACTCGCGCGCTTCTTCTGTTGCTTGGGACTCGCAACAGCCTTGAAGTCAACAAAGGCATGCGCCGGAGGGCGCTCTTCGCCGTCGTCAACTTGAGAGTCGTCAACGGCTCTGAGGTCTACCTCTTGAACCTCTGCAACATCGACGCAATAAACGCCAATCGACTTCAAACCCAGCGTTTCGGTGTGATGCTGATGAGCGTCCTCGGGACTAACGAGCGAAGCTCTAGTTACAGATACCTCGCCTGAATCCTTCGGGGTGGGACTGAAAACTTGACTGGTGACTCGACCGTCATGAATCCAGATCGGGTGAACTTGGCGCCAAAGCCTCTCTTCCTGATCCGTTATCTCGATCTCACCAGGCCGAAGGTTCGAGCCATCAGTCGGCATACTTTGTGATTCCCCCGATCACGAACTCTGTAATCTCACTCAACTGCCGCCAGTCAAACGTCTTATCATCCTCTTGGTCATCCGACTTTGAGAATGCGTAAGCTTCGACTTTCCCATCCGCCGTGACAGTCAGCGTTACTTCCCCTGCGACGTAAGGCCACTCAAGCTGTACGCCACCATCTTCTGTCGGGAAGATGTAAGGACGCTGCACTTGCTCATCGAGAAATTCGAGTAGAAGCGACTCAACCTCGCGGAGGACTTTTCTACTCACCTGCCGCCCAACCCCGTCCAGCCATCCAGCCTCAAGGTCGTGCAGCTCACTCAGGCGATCAGACCAATCAGCCGGCAGAACGGGTTCAACGGAAAGAACATCCTGGATCTCAATGATCTCTTCATCCATCGACTGAATAGCCACAGCGCTGATGGCCACGGTTGGCGCCATTGTCGAGCGATCAAGATATTGCCTCAGATCCGCGACGATGTCATCCGAGGAAAAGCGCCCAAGAATCACCCTCTCACCCCGAGTCAGACGGAATTCAAAGGTGCCTCTATCCGCGCTAACGCCGGTAACTTGCCCGTAGACGGGCGTCTCAATCTCAAACCTTTCGAGGCGTGCCTGTTCCTGAATCTGACGGCGGACTGACTGTGAGTAAATTACAGCTTTAGGAGTCTCACTATCGAATTCAATGAACTCTTCATCTCGCAGAGTCCTCCCGAAACTGGAAAACTCACGCAACGCGTGCGGAGGGAAGTTGCGAGGAATGCCCGATCCCGCCTGAATCGAACGTAGTGCATCCTGAATTACCATCCTGGCTTCTTCGAAGATGCCTGCATCGCGATCATCAAAGAGTGCATCCGCGTCGACGATAGTCCGCTCTAGAACGGGAATAACACTGCCAGGCTGAATATCGGACAGCCGAAGCGAAAAAGATGAGGCGAATCCCCTGGGTACGCGTTGCCGCGTCGCATGGCGCTGTTTGTAGAGACCTCGGGCCACGTCCACAACCAAGCGTTCATACCTGGCGAACTCTGCCAAGACTTCAACAGGCAGGCCCGGTTGCTCGTAACGCCCGCCTCGCAAGCGCCAAGATCCAAAAGTCCGACTCTCCGTGCCCATGCCCCCCACCCTACTGAGCTAGCGCCAGAACCCCGGGTGTGCACTCCAGCGCAGGTCAATTTTGCTCTGTCGCAACGTCAGAAGCAATCGAACAACGTCATCGCAGTCGCGTGCTCGCCTTGCGACCACTCGTATGTGCGTTAGCCTCGATCTTTCGTGA
>NZ_LIQQ01000722.1 GCF_001418565.1 Streptomyces graminilatus
GGCAGGGCCGGGGCGGCGTTGGCGGCACCCGCACCCGCCGCGGCGAAGGCGGCACCGAGAGCGGCGACACCGAGGGTCTTGGCAGCAGACTGCTTCATAGTGAGTGCGTCCTTGAAAGCGAGACGGGGATGTGAGCGGTCCACGACCGTAAACACGGGAAGCCACCCGCCGCAAACATCGAAAAGCGGCCGAGTCGCACCGACCCGACCGCTTCCCAGCCTCTCGGATCAGCTCTGATTCTCGACAGAACCGCTGGTGGAAGCGGTCTGACGGAACAGCCATTCGGATTTCAGCTCGGCATATCCGGGCTTGATGACGTCATTGATCATCGCCAGTCGTTCATCGAAAGGAATGAATGCTGACTTCATAGCATTGACAGAGAACCATTGCAGGTCGTCGAGCGTATAACCGAATGCGTCGACAAGATGCTCGAATTCTCGGCTCATCCCGGTCCCCGACATCAATCTGTTGTCGGTATTGACCGTCGCCCGGAAGTGCAGCTTGCGCAGCAGCCCGATGGGGTGCTCGGCGTAGGAGGCGGCTGCGCCGGTCTGGACGTTGGAGCTGGGACACAGCTCAAGAGGGATCCGCTTGTCCCGCACATAGGAAGCCAGGCGGCCGAGTGTCACCGTGCCGTCGTCCTGGACCTGGATGTCGTCGATGATGCGCACACCGTGGCCGAGCCGGTCGGCACCGCACCACTGGAGCGCCTGCCAGATGGAGGGGAGCCCGAAGGCCTCACCGGCGTGGATGGTGAAGTGGTTGTTCTCGCGCTTGAGGTACTCGAACGCGTCGAGGTGCCGGGTGGGCGGGAAGCCCGCCTCGGCACCGGCGATGTCGAAGCCGACGACACCCAGATCGCGGTACCGGTTCGCCAGCTCGGCGATCTCCAGGGAGCGGGCCGCGTGCCGCATCGCGGTGAGCAGGGCGCCGACCCGGATCCGGTGCCCGTTCTCCCGGGCCAGCCGCTCACCTTCCCGGAAGCCCTCGTTGACGGCCTCGACGACCTCTTCGAGGGTCAGCCCGCCTTCGAGGTGCTGCTCGGGCGCGTACCGCACCTCGGCGTAGACGACGCCGTCCTCGGCGAGATCCTCGGCGCACTCGGCGGCGACCCGGACGAGGGCGTCCCGGGTCTGCATGACGGCGCAGGTGTGGGCGAAGGTCTCCAAGTACCGCTCCAGGGAACCGGAGTCGGCGGCGTCGCGGAACCAGGCACCGAGCTTGTCGGGGTCGGTCTGCGGCAGTTGGGCGTAGCCGGTGTCGCGCGCCAGGTCGACGATCGTGCCGGGGCGCAGGCCGCCGTCGAGATGGTCGTGCAGCAGGACCTTGGGGGCGCGGCGGATCTGGTCGGGGCTGGGACCGGGACTCGGAGCGTTCGGAGCGGTGGGGGCGATGGGGACACTAGGGGTGGACGCGCTCCGGGCCGTCGTACGGCTCGGCGTCCGATCACTCGGGTCACTCTGGCTCGTCATTTCCGCACTCTAACTCCTACGCGCGTAGATGCCTCCCGCTGCCACCTGTCTATTTTTCCCTGTTCTCGGCCTGTACGTATCCGTCGATATGTAACGGTGACCGCGAGGACGGGTCGCGTACACCCGCGCTTCTGACACTGTTCTGTCATGGCACACCAAGTTTCGCCGGTACGACAGGCCCGGCTCGGAAGGGCGCTGGGCCCGGAGCCGACGTCGGTCAGCGGCGCGGTCCTGCTGCTTCCGGGCGGTGACGAGGTATCGGACCGCAGACCGTCCCCCATACTGGCGACCGCCTCCGTAAGGACGTTGGGCCGCCGGCTCGCCCGCGCCGGCCGTTCGGACGGGCTGGCCGTCCATGTCGTCCACTACCGCTCCCGTGGCTGGAACGGCAGCGAGGCGCAGCTCGCGCACGACACGCGTTGGGCCGTCGACGAGGTCGTACGACGGTACGGCGACGTCTCCGTGTGCCTCGCCGGCGTCGACATGGGCGGCCGGGCGGCGCTGCGCGCGGCGGACCACGAGGCCGTCAACTCCGTACTGGCGCTGGCGCCCTGGCTGCCCGAGGATGATGTCGCGGCGCCGCCGGAGCCGGTACGGCAACTGACCGGGCGGCGGGTGATGATCGTGCACGGCACGAACGACCAACGGACCGATCCCGAACTGTCGTTCCGGTTCGCGGCGCGCGCGAAGAAGGCGAACCGGGACATCTGCCGGTTCGAAGTGCACGCGGACGGGCACGGGTTGCATCAGTACCGGCAGGAAGTGCACGCGCTGGCGGAGGACTTCGTGATGGGGGTGCTGTTCGGGCGGGGGTTTTCGCGGCCGGTGCGCGATGCGTTGATGGCTCCGCCGCCTTTGGGGTTGAGGATGCCGTTGGCTGCGGGGTTCGGGCGGTCGTTGCGGCGGTAGGTGTTGGGGCGGTTGAGGTTGTGTTCGGGGTGCGGGTGAGTGGGGGCTGGTCGCGCAGTTCCCCGCGCCCCTGGAGGTGGGGGGTTGCCGCCGCAACTCGGGTGCGGGTTGGGTGTGGCTGGTCGCGCGGTTCCTCGCGCCCCTAAAGGCTAAGAGCAGGGGGTTGGCCTCAGCCGGACAGCAGATTGCCCTTTCTGGCCAGGAGGAATTTCTTGAAGGCCGCCACTGGCGGAGTGTCCGGGTGTCCGTCGAGCCAGGCGACGCCGATCTCGCGTGCCGCTCGTGGCGAAGTGACCGTCAGTTCCGCCACTCCGGGGCGGGGGACGGCCGGCGGCGGGAGCAGGGCGACCCCCAGCCCAGCCGCCACCAGACCCCGTAGCGTCTCCGCCTCCTCGCCCTCGAAGGCGATGCGGGGACGGAAGCCGGCCTGCTCACACAGGTCGTCGGTGATGCGGCGAAGGCCGTAGCCGGGTTCCAGGGTGACGAAGGTTTCGTCGGCCGCTTCGGCCAGGCGGACGCGTCTGCGGGTGGCGAGCCGGTGGTCGGCTGGGACGACGAGACGGAGTTTCTGCTCGTCGAGGCGGCGGGCGACCAGGTCGGGGGCGTCGGGAACGGGCGAGGTCAGGCAGAGATCGAGCTCCCCGGAACGCAACCCCTCGATCATGGCCTCGCCGTAGTTCTGTACGAGGGTGAAGCGGACGCGGGGATGGTCGGCGCGGAAGGCGTGCAGCAGACCGGGGACGGTCTCGGCGCCCATGGTGTGCAGGAAGCCGAAGGCGACCTTGCCAGTGGCGGGATCGGCGTCGGCGCGTACCTCGTCGGCGGCCCGCTCGATCTCACCGAGGGCCCGCTCGACGGAGACGAGGAACTTACGCCCGGCGGGAGTGAGGGAGACGCTCCGCCCCCGGCGGGCGAACAGCTCCACCCCCAGATCCTGCTCAAGGCGGACCATCGCGCGGGAGAGCGTCGACTGCGGGACCTGCATCTCCTGGGCGGCGCGGGTGACGTGCTCGGTGCGGGCGACCCCGGCGAAGTAGGACAGGCGTGGGGCGAGCGCGGTGACGATGTCTTCTGTGTCACTGGACGGTGACAGGCGGGCGGCTGACCTCTGCTGATGCACCATGGGAACGATTATGACGTTTCCGTGCATTGGACGGATGAACGGGACCGTACGTAGTTTCGAGGCATGCCTGCTGCCAGTACCGGGGCGGCCACGACCGTGGCCGCCGCCTCTCGCCCACTCCCCGCCCGCCCCGCCCTCCCCGCCGCCGATTCCCGTATGGCCCCGGGTGGGCCCGGCTACCGGCGGATGAGCTTCGCGCTCTTCCTCGCGGGCGTCGCGACCTTCGCGCTCCTCTACTCCACGCAGGCGCTGCTGCCGCTGATCTCCGGCGAGTTCGGGGTGCCGGCGAGCGACGCGAGCTGGACGGTGTCGGCGGCGACGGGCGGGCTGGCCCTGTTCGTCCTCCCGATGAGCGCGCTGTCGGAACGGTTCGGTCGGCGTACGGTGATGACGGCGTCGCTGGTGGTGGCGGTGACGGTCGGGCTGCTGGTCCCCTTCGCTCCCTCCCTCGGCGCGCTGGTCGCACTGCGGGCGGTTCAGGGCGCGGCGCTGGCCGGACTGCCGGCATCGGCGACGGCATACCTGGCCGAGGAGGTCCGCCCCAAGGCACTGATCACGGCGATCGGCCTGTTCGTGGCCGGCAACAGCGTGGGCGGGATGAGCGGCCGGGTCATCACGGGCTGGGTCGCGCAGGAATGGGGCTGGCGGGCCGCGATCGGCGTGATCGGTGTGGTGGCGGTGGCCTGCGCGCTGGCCTTCCGGCTGCTGCTCCCCGCTCCCCGCCACTTCCGTACGGGCTCACTGCGCCCCCGGGTCCTGGCACGCACGGTCCGCACACACCTGGCGAACCCGCTCCTCCGACGCCTGTACGCGATCGGCGCGCTGTTCATGACGGTGTTCGGCGGGGTGTACACGGTGATCGGCTACCGCCTGACGGAGGCCCCGTTCGGCCTGCCGCAGGGTGTGGTCGGCTCGGTCTTCCTGGTGTACCTGGTGGGCACGGTGTCGGCGTCGACGGCCGGGAAGCTGGTGGGCCGCCTGGGCCGACGGGGCGCCCTGTACCTGGCCGGCGGCACGACGACGACGGGACTTCTCCTCTCCCTGTCGGACTCCCTGGGGCTGGTCCTGCTGGGCCTGGTCCTGATCACGGCGGGCTTCTTCGCGGGGCACGCGGTGGCGTCGTCGGCGGTGAGCCACACGGCGAAGGAGGGCAGGGCGCAGGCGTCGGCCCTGTACCAGTCGGCGTACTACATCGGCTCCAGCGCAGGCAGCACACTGGGCGCGGTGGCGTTCCACGCGGGCGGCTGGTCGGGAACCGTGGGGATGGGGTTGCTGGCGGTGGCGGGGGTTGTGACGGTCACGGTGATGGGGTCGCGGGCGGCGCGGAGTGTTCGGGTGGCGGCGGCTTGACCGGGGGCACGGTTTCCCAC
>NZ_LIQQ01000723.1 GCF_001418565.1 Streptomyces graminilatus
GGCCGCCGCCGCCCGCTGCTCGCGGGCCTGGCGGTGTACGTCGTGGCCACCGTCCTGTGCGGCCTCGCGCCCAGCCTGGAGTTCCTGGTCGGCTTCCGGCTGGTCCAGGGCCTGGCGGGCTCGGCGGGGATAGTCATCGCGCGGGCGGTCGTACGGGATCTGTACGACGGTGTGGCCATGGCCCGCTTCTTCTCCACCCTGATGCTGATCTCGGGCGTCGCGCCGATCGTCGCGCCGCTCATCGGCGGCCAGGTCCTGCGCGTGACGGACTGGCGGGGCGTGTTCGCCGTCCTCACGGTGATCGGGATCGCGCTCGCGGCGCTGGTCTGGTTCCGCCTCCCCGAGACCCTCGACCCGGCCGACCGGCACGGCGGCGGAGTCGGCGAGGCCCTGCGCTCCATGCGCGCCCTCGTCGCCGACCGGGTCTTCACCGGGTACGTCCTCGCGGGCGGCTTCGCCTTCGCGGCTCTCTTCGCGTACATCGCCGCGTCCCCCTTCGTGATCCAGGAGATCTACGGCGCCTCCCCGCAGACGTTCAGCGTGCTGTTCGGCGTCAACTCGGTGGGGCTGGTGATCGTCGGCCAGATCAACGGCAAGGTGCTGGTCGGCCGGGTGTCGCTGGACAAGGTGCTGGCGGTGGGCCTGGCGGTCGTCACCGTCTCGGCGGTCGCGCTGCTGCTGATGGCGACGGGGGTGTTCGGCAAGGCGGGCCTGGTCCCGGTGGCGATCGCGCTCTTCGTGCTGATGTCGGCGATGGGCCTGGCGATGCCGAACACGCAAGCCCTCGCCCTGATGCGGACACGCCACTCGGCGGGTGCCGCGTCCGCCCTCCTCGGCACCACGTCCTTCCTCATCGGCGCGGTCGCCTCCCCGCTGGTGGGCATCGCCGGCGAGGAGACCGCCGTCCCGATGGCGGTCGTCCAACTGGCGGCGGCACTGGTTGCGGTCGGCTGCTTCGTGGGACTGTGCCGCCCGTGGAACGGACGTACGACCCTGGAAGCACCGGAGGGAGCGGCGAGCTGAGCGCCGTACCGAAACTGCGCGTCGACACACCGGAGCGGGCCGGCCTCGACCCCGGGGAGATGCGTCACCTCGTACGAGAGGTACGCGCCCTCACCACCGGCGAGCGCCCCGGGGCCCCGGCCGCGGTCGTGACCGTCGGGCGCGGCCCGGTGATCGCGGTGGAGGCGGCGGCGGGCTGGGCGGTGCGGTACGCGTCGTACGACGAGCGCACGGACACCGGAGTGGAACTCCCCAGGGAGGCCAGGGTCCGGGCCACCGTCGGCACCCCCTTCGACCTCGCCTCCCTCACGAAGCTCTTCACGGCGGTGGCCGCGGTGCAGCAGATGGAGCGCGGCACCCTGGGCCTGGAAGCCCAAGTGGGCGCGTATCTACCGGACTTCACGGGAGCGGCCCAACACCGCATCACCATACGACAGTTGCTCACCCACACCTCGGGCCTGCGCCCCGAACTCCCGCTGTACGACTGCCCGGACGACGCGGCCCGCGTGGCGTTGCTGCGATCGGAGCCCCCGTCGTCCCCGCCAGGCACGTACACATACTCCGACCTGAACATGCTGCTCCTCCAGTACGTCCTGGAGCGCGTCACGGGCCGCACCCTGGACATCCTGATCCACGAGGGCATCACCCGCCCCCTCGGCATGACGTCGACCGGCTTCGGCCCCTGCCCCGACGCGGCGGCGACCGAGGACCAGCGCAGACCGTGGGCCAAGGCGGAGCGGGGGATGCTGCGGGGCGAGGTCCACGACGAGAACGCGTGGGCCCTGGGCGGGGTCGCGGGCCACGCGGGCCTCTTCTCTACCGCCCGCGACCTCGCGGTCTTCAGCCGCTGCCTCCTGTCGGGCGGCGCCTACGGCCCGGCCCGCATCCTCGGCGAGCACCACGTGAACCTGCTCCTGACCCCACCGGGCCTGGGCTTCGCAATCGACCAGCCCTGGTTCATGGGGGAGTTGGCGGGGCGGGGAGCAGCGGGCCACACCGGTTTCACGGGCACGTCCCTCGTCCTGGACCGGGCCACCGACACATTCGTGGTGCTGCTGACGAACTCGGTTCATCCGAAACGGGGTTGGGGGCGAATGGGG
>NZ_LIQQ01000724.1 GCF_001418565.1 Streptomyces graminilatus
GCCCTGCGCACCGAACAGCGCACCCTGCGCCACGCCTACGAAACGTGGTGCGAGGACGAGGGCGTCGACCCCATCAAACCCCGCCACTTCGGGGAGAAGGTCCGCCTGGCCATCCACCACCCGCCCGGAACCAACCTGCCCACCTCCAACGGCCGCAAGATCTACAAGGGCATCGAACTCATCAACCCGCCCGCCGGTCTCCAGGGACCGTCATGACCGGCCCCACCGAACCCGCCGAGAACAGTCCCTGCCCACGAAAGGCCAGCTCACCCCCCATGACCCCCCGCCTCCAGGGACCGACAGAGACCGACTTCCGCAATGTATCCCCCGCTCAGAACGACGACATCACACCAGCGCCCCACACTTGCGGAAAACAGTCCCTCTCTGTCCCTCACCCCCGCCCAGAAGCAGCGTTGACCTGCGAAAACACGGAAGGGACCGATGCAGGGAATCACCAGGGACCGACCGTCACCGACAACTCCCCAGCCCCCACCGCACGGCTGCGCCCCGAGCAGCTATGCGACGAGAGCGAGATCGTCTGGATCGTGCCGATCGACGACCTCGACTACGTCCGCGAGAGCCTGGACATCACCAAACGCCGCTCCGGCAAACCCCCCTACCACAAGCCCGGCCGCCTCGTCGGCTACGCCAACCTTGACCCGAACACCACAGCCACTCGCGACTCCGGTCGCTACGACCGGCGGACCTTCTGGCTCCTGCCACGCGACCGCAGCGAATCCACCGATTCCCCGTACACCACCTACGCCCCCCTCGAAGCGATCGATCCCCGCACTGTTGCCCCCGGTCACCCCGGCCGCCTCACCCCCCGAGCCTGGGGAGGCCCTCTCCCAGAACCCGGCGACCGCCCACCGGCAGAATCAGCCTGATCACCACATCGTCGGGCGCCGCAAGGAGACGGCGCAACGTGACCACGCCGTTGAGTACACGCCCGTTGTGGCCCGGCCGGTGGGCACGGGACGCCGTTCGCCGGGCTCCGGCCGGCCGACGGCAGACGTCGCGGCAGAGGTGCTAGTAGAGGCTGGGGGCGTCTTCGAGGTCGCGCTGCGCGCGAAGGGCTTGGCCGTACCCTGCGGCGGCGAGGGCATCGAGCAGACGGCGGGCGCGGTCCGCACTGGCGCCGGAACGGGTTGCGAGGTCGGTCAGTACGCGCCGCAGGAAGGTCACCGCACGCAGGCTCCCTACGGCGACATCGTTGACGCGCGTTCCCAGGACGTCGAGCACGAGATCGACGGCGCTGGTGGTGAACAGCCGATGCGCGTCGAGGACCTCGATGAGATGGTCGGCCACAACCGGTTGGGCGCAGTGGGCCTTCGCCCATGTCGCGGTGAGCGTCCACGACGGTCCCGGCGGCCAGGGCATACCACCGGCCGGTGAGGGCAGGAGTGCTCGACGCAGGAGTGCAGTGGGCTGTCGGCCGGGGGTGAGGAACCGGTCGAGCAGGCCGGGCCACAGCGTGAGGAGCTGCGCGATCCGGTCCGCGGTCGTGGCCAACCGGGCCAGGGCGAGCAGGAGTTCGGTCAGTGCGGCCGGTGCGTCGGTGAAGGCATCGAGGCTTTCCTCCAGCAGGCGCCGGTGACCGGCGAGAGCCTCCTGGGCAGTGACCTCGGCGTGGGCCACGCGCCAACCTCGGGCGTGGCCGGCCATGCCTGGACTCTGTGCGGTCCAGGTCAGCCGGTCGTGCGTGGTGAGTGCCGCCAGCAGGGCGCCGGCGTCGGCCTGGTGAGCGCAGTCGGTGCGCACGACCTGGTGCGCGGCAGCGACGGCGGGCGCCGCCAGGCGAAGGTCGAGGACCGGCTCACCGCCGGTCAGTACCGGGTGCACCGGGTCGGGCAGCCGGTAGGGATACCGGACGCCTGCCTCGTCCTGCGGACTCAGCCCGGCGCTGGCCACCATCGCGGTCAACGCCTCAAGGACGCCGGTGTGTACCGGATCGTCGGGCCCCGTACAGGCGGGTGTCCAGCGGGCGGTGAGGCTGTCGGCGAGGAAGGCACGGACCTCGATGTACGCGCTCGTGGCCAAGCTGGTGACGGCGGCGCGGACGTCGGACCCGGTCAGGCCCGCCTGCTGCTGCAGACCGTCGTCCCCCAGGAGCAGCGGCAGCACCAGCGCGGCCGAGCAGTCGCCGGCCCTGTCCTCCTTCGCCTCGCAGACCACCTCACCGGCAGATCGGCGCGTGATCGCCGGCGGGGTAGCGGCAGCCGCCGCGACGAGCTGGTTGCCGGCCCAGCGCATCTGCCAGGCCTCCACCGCCGCCGCGTCGGCGGCCGCGGTCTGGATGAGGACCGCGGCGACGGCCGCGCGGCGGCCGTCCGCCAGCCACAAGCCCTCCGGATCCGGGTCCAGTTCCAGCGACGCATCCAGAACGGTCAGCCGCTCGAACAGCCGTTGCGCGTCCACACCATCGGCGCCGTCCCGGGCCTTGCGGGCATCGTCGGCGAGCGCGAACCGCTCGATGAACCGATGAAAGGCGCCCTCGTCCTCGTCGGCCTCGGAGCGGATCTCCCGCACGGCATCGTTCACCAGGGCACGGCCGCGGCCTTCGGGCAGGTCGACCAGCCTCCACTGGGTGTGATCGAGCAAGGCGGCCATCGTCCTGACGACCTGGTGATCAACGATGGCCTGCCGGTCTTCCAACCCATGTGCTGTGGAGGGCGGTTGGGAGACTGGCGTGTACTCCTCCAGCAGTCGCCGGCCCAGGAGCCGGTAGGCGCGCTGCCGATCCGGCGACGCGCGCAGCACGACATAGGGGACGGCGTCGTGCAACGAGCAGGGAGTGCCAGGGAGCAGCCACACGTCCCTCTGCTCGAGCGCCGGGTCGAGTTCGGTGCTGAGGCGGACCGGGTGTTCGGCCAGGACATCGACGGCCACCGCCACGAGCGCGATGCTCTCGCCGCAGCCCAGGACCTGCTCCACCACCTCCGCCAGATCGGCTCCGGCCGCCGCGCGGGCACCGGCCCACCGGCGCAGGGCCGCGAGCGCGGCGAGAGCCGGCCCCGGCCCGAACGCGCCCGCCCACGGCCACTGCCACACTGTTGCCGACCCGGTAAAGGTGCGCTCACCACCGCGCAGCGGCCAGGTGACCGATGCCTGCCGCACCCCGCGGTCATGGTCGCGCTCGCGTTCGCTCACCGCCGCCGAGGCGGCACCAGCGACTGCTCCGACCAGCACGAGGCCAAGTTCCGGGGCGTGGTCGAGCAGAAGTGCAAAGGGACCCAGGTATGCCGGATCGGGGCGCTTGGGGTCCAGGTCGCGGCCGATGCGCGACAGAAACGGCCATCCCCGGTCCCGAACCCCGTCGTGAGCGTCAACCAACCGGTCGTGCACCGGGCCGAGGTAGAACGCGTGGGACATCGCCGCCAGCAGGGCCGGCTCGTGCAGCGCCAGCAAGGCGCCGAGCCGGCGGTCCTCAACCACCGCCTGTACCTTCAGCGGGTGCTCGGCGGCGAGGTCCTGCACCAGACGACGGGCGGCACCGTCCAGGTCACCCGCCGCCCAGGCCAGAGCGACGGCCGCGTCCTGCGCTGATGCTGCCCGGCCGTCATACCACCAGGCCACTGCCGCCGGCACCCGCCGCAACAGCTCATCGGGAGTCCGGTCCGCGAGGACACCCAGCCACGTCGCGGTGAACCGCAGGGCCTGTGCCGCGGCTGTCTCGTCCAGCCTCTCCGGCTGGGTGAGGAGCAACTCCAGGACCGGCACAGCGGATTCGGCGTCCCGCACCCGGCGCCCGGCAGCAGCGACCAGACGGCCGCCGCCGCCGTCCAGCAGCACGGTCGCCAGCGCCGGACATACGGCGTCCGGCCTGCCGAGTTCGAACAGCGCCTCGTACGGCACATCCAGCCACCGCACATCGTCGACGTCCGCCAGCCGGTCCGCCTCCGCCGAGGCCGTCCGCCATGTCTGGACCAGACGGGCTGGACCGCGCCCGACTGCACGCGACAACCGCAGCTGGAACCCCAGCCGGACTCCCCGCAGCAACCGTCTCGGCACCGGCACGGCCGCCACGTCCGGAGCGTCGTTCATCCCAAGGCGCACGGCGATCGCGTAGTCCTGCTGCACATCGTGTGCGAAGGCGAACTCCGCGTCCTCGAACACCAGGACGCCGTCGCCGACCAGCCCCTCGCGGGCCGGACCTGCCCGGCCCCGCAGCCCTGAGTGGGAGTGACCGGCGAGTACGGCATCGGCCATGTCCAGGTAGGCGTCGCTGCGCTCATCCGGCGTGCCGCGCCCTGGCCGTCCTCCGTCATTCCGGCGGACCAGGTCCTTGTAGACCCAGTCGGCGACGTCCTCCTCGCCCAGCACCTGGTCCGCGTGGTGCTCGGGGCCCAGCATGAGCACCAACTGCTCGACGAGGTACAGGTTGCGCAGCAACCGTGCCGACCGGGCCGAGCGCTCCAGTACCCGTAGGGCGGGAAACTCGGCGAGGACCGAGTCGACCTCCCCGTCGTCCAACTCCTGGGCCTCGACCCGGTGCACCGGGTGCCTGCCGGCCTCGGCCAGGACCGCACCCACCTGGTCGGCTGCCTGTTCCCGCACTACGGCGAGGACGTGCCATCGAGGGGTACTTGCGTGGGGGAGTGTCTTCAGGAGGGAGGACAACAGGGCACCGGAGTCGGTCAGTACCTGTTCGGCGCCGTCGACGAGCAGCAGGCGCTCGCCGCCGGGGGCCGCCGCCAGCGTCCGATCAAGACGGGCTCCGATCTCCTCACCGATGTCGGTCACCGTGTGCCAGGTGCGTTCCGTCAGCGACAGGGCTACCACCGTGCCGCCGGACTCGTGGGCCGTGCGCGCCAGTTCCCGGGCCAGAGCACTCTTTCCGGCGCCCGCCGGACCGGTCAGCAGGACCCGCTCGTGCTCGCTCACGGCGGTGCGCAGCGTCCCGGCCTGCCGCTTGCGCGCCAAGTGGAGGCGCCCGCCCAGCCGCTGACTCACGCGCTCGGCGCCCAAGAACCCCTCAGTCCACCGTCGGACGGCGTCCAGCGCGGGCAGTTCCGGGGGATCGCCGCGCAGTACGGCGCCGCGCACGTGGAGTTCGTTGCGCAGATCGGTGACCGACATGGTGCCCGCCCGCGGACCGCGCTTCTCGACAATCGCTGCGATCTTCCTGAAGACCTCGGCGGCGCCCGGGCCCCGGCCGGCCTCCAGCAGACGTTCCTCCAGCAGGCCGAGCAGGGAGATGTACCGGGGGCCGTCCTGCTCTGCCTGCTCGATCTCGACCACCAGGCGGCGTGCGATCCGAAACGCCGTCTCCTCCACCTGGTGCGCGGCGACCGCGCCGCTTGCCTCCGGCAACGAGGCGAGCGTGGCCTTGAGATGGCGCCACACGGTGCGTTCGGCCTTCCCCAGCCGGGGCAGCTCCTCATTCAAGTCGTCGCACGTGCTCTGGGCGTCGGCCGCCGTGGCCAGATTGCGCAGGGCGATCAGATCGTTGTCCGGACCGGAGGCGGTGATACCGAGACGGTGCCGGCCGGCGTCGATGTCCTCCCCGTATCGCTGCAGGCTCTCCAGGCACTGACCGATCGTCGACCGCCACGGGGCGCTGCTCGGGGCGATGTCGAGTGTCCTCTTCACCTGCCGCTGGACGGTCAGTTCGAAGGGGCCCTCCCGGTTGAGAACGATCACGTCGTCGAGGGGGAACCGTGGGCCCTTCTGCAACAGCAGTTGGGTGGCGGGCACCTTCAGCCCCGGGACCGGAACGTGACAGAGCATCGCGGCGGCGTCCAGGGCTGCGACCCAGTACTCGTAGATGATGCCGCCGCCACCCGTCGCGAGCGGCGAGCTCGTATTCGTCATCGCCGCCCCCTGCGATCACCCGCCACCGTCGCCCGGATTCTAGTGGCTGACACCGACACCGCCCCNNGGGGCGGTGTCGGTGTCAGCCGGCGCCCTGGACCGCCATCAGGCCGGTGCCCCGGGCGACCTCGTTGAACGTGTCCGGGAACGGGCGCAGTTCCTCCAGGAACTCCCGCCACACCACGTCCCGCTGTTCGCCCAGGTGCGCGGTGGCCTCGTACAGATCGACGAGGTAGCCGGGCATCGCCCGGCCCCAGCACTGGTTGTTGTCCCACCAGGCCCGCAGTACGGCGCGCAGGCTGTCCAGCGTCAGCAGGCTCGTGCACGGCAGCACCGCGGTCCGGGCGACGAACTGCCCGTGATCGAAGCCGCCCACCTCCTCCAGCACGCCGGGCAGATGGGCGACGAAGTACGGGTCGGGCCGGGCGCCGATGACCCGGCAGCGGTCGCTGACGTGCAAGGCGGCAAACGCGGTCTCCAGCGCGGGCAGGCTCGCGCGGACCTCAGCGTTCGCCACCAGGGCCAGCACCCGGGCCTCGTCCTGAGGGAGAGACCCGGACCGCTCGGCCTTGCCGATGCCGTCGATCCTGGTGTTGAACAGGGTCTTGAGCGGCTCGGGCAGGGCGGCCCAGAACGACGGGAGCGTGCCGAGCCGACCCAGGGCGGCGAGCTGGACGGTTGGGTCCGCCTCGACCAGGCGGTCGGAGTGCCGGGCTAGGGACTGGGTGGCGAGCGCGGCGTCGCGCTCGGCGAAGTGGCGCAGGCACAAGGCCATCCGGTCGGCGAGCGCGGCGGGCTGGACCGGCACGTTCGGGTCGTCGATCTGCAGGAGCGCGAACTTCGCGGCGAACTCAACGACTTTGGCCCTGGCCGACGGCCGGATCCGGTCGAAGAACGCATACCCGAGGTAGCTGGCGTCGAAGGTGAACGCCGGGTCGGCGACGTGCGCCATGAAGCTGGCCAGGACCTTCCGCCCCTGGCTCGGCGGATGGATGAGGACCGCGTCCAGCGCGACCGCGAGGTGTGCCCGGGCGTACTCGGTCGTCGGCTCGAACAACTCCCCGAGCGGGCGCAGCGACGGGTGGGCGCACAGATGCCGGTCCTCGCGCAGCCGCTCCAGCTGCATCTTCTGGGTGCGGTCGATCAGTTCGAGTTTCTCGGCGATGTCCAGGACACTGCGCTCGACGCCGAGCATGATGTTCACGGCGTCGGCCTGCCCGGGCCGCTGCGCCCGCTCGACGTCCTCGACCAGGCCCCGGGCGTCGCTCTCCCCCTGGTCCTTGAGGATCTCCGCCTTGTGGATCAGATCCGCGCACACCGCCGTCCAGGTCAGCACGATCGCAGCCCGGGCCGCGCCCGAGGCGTAGCAGCGGTGGGCCTCCTGGACCACCGGCCTCACTTCCGGGTTGAACACCCGCGTGAGGCGTTCCTCCAGGTCGAGCATCGACGCTCCTCTATCTCTCACCAAGACCCTGCCGCCTCGCCGGGCGTACGCCCAGGTCTCCAGCAACCTGCCGGTCACACCGTACGAGGAGCTGGCCCACGAGCACGGGGACGGGCGTGAGATGCCGCGCTGGCCAGCACCACATCGGTTCCGTACGACAGATCGGTGGGGCAGTTGCCCAGGTACGCCCATGCGACGCGACGCAGCTCACTATCGTGGGGATGCGGTGACCGGGGGACGCATCCGCATCATCCCCGGCCCCTGCGTCGGCCCCGCTGCCGGGGCCGCGGGGCCGGTCACCTGGATCGGGACGAGGCACACGCCGCCTGCCGAGGGCGGCCTTCCGCCACGGAGGAGTTACGCAGTGACGCAGGCAGAGCCCGAGGACGTCTCCCACGGACTCGTACGGCTGACCGTCGCCCGGCGAGATCCGGGCCACGGACTCCGACCGTCTGACCTACGAGGAATGGACACGGACCCTCGCTTGCCCGCAGTGCGGGACAGCCTCCGGTCTCACCCTCCAGGCCGACTACGACGAGGCCCTCGTCATCTGCCCGCAGGAACAGAGGGCGTTCAGGGATCCCTACATCAGCGCCATGAGCGTTCGCCTGCTGGCGGCCCAGCCCGCCGACCAGGAGAACCTGGACCTCCCCCGGGGCGGATGCCCGTGGTTCGACTTGACCCCGGTGCTCGAGGAGAACCGGACAATGGCGGACTTCCGCTATCTCGACGAGTTGGAAGAGGAGGACCCGAGAGACGTGTGGGAGCGGCACTTCGGTGTTACTGCCGAGGAGAAATGGCCCCGATTCGTGATCGCCATGTCCTGGGCGCGCTCGCTGATGTCCTGGGCGCTGCCTCACCACGGCCGCCTTTTCCACCACGTCTCGGCGCCGACACATCGCGCCCGGACCGGGAAGCCCACATGATCCTGATGGCTCTCGGACTGGCCGTGTACGAGAGCGCGTTCCAGGCCGGTATGGACAAGCGCATGGCGGTGCTGCCCCTGGCGGCACCGATGCAGTGGCTGCGCCCGGGACCGGACGCAGCCGACCGCCGCCGGCAGCTGCTCGCCGTCCGGCCCGTGGGCGACCCCGACTTCGGCGGACGGCTGCGCTTGACCGACCTCGCCCGCCTGGAGGACTCCACCGAGCAGGAGCAGGACCGCTGGTGCGAGGAGGCCTTCGCGGTGCTCACGGTTCACCTCAAGGCCGCACGCACCCAGGCCGTCCAGGAGCACGGTGGCAAGCTCGACCCGCCGGAGCGAGCCCGCCTCACCGACCGCAGGTCCGCCCTCTACATCGGCGATGACACCTACAACTGGTACAGCGAGCCCGCCCGGGTCCCCTAGCCTCCCCTGCCGGTGCCGCCACTGAGCCCTTGACGAGCGCCCGGGACGTGCCGAGCGCCAACAGCGCGATGTACGTTGTCTCGGAGGCACAGTCGAGCGGTAGATCCGCACGCGGCACACGTCGAAGAACATCCGAGAGGAGTCCGTGCCGTGCTGCGTTCCGAGAGCGAGCTCAAGGAGCTGGCCAACCGGGTCAAGTTCGACCTCGAGAGCGCCGGATTCGCTCCACGCACCGATGACTTCGATGCTCCCGAGGGAGGCCTCTCCGTCTGGGTGGACCAGGGCCGGGTCGTGGTCCACTGGAATCCGCACGACCGTCTCGGCGAGGCGGCCGCCGACATGCGCGAGGTCTCACGGGATCTTGAACCCGTCGTCCAGCGACATCGCGCCGTTCAGGCCGCGATGCACATGGCCCTCGTGACCGTTCTGACCGCCTTCGGATACCGCGTCACCACAGAGGTGTTCGGTTCCGGCATCCATGTCGACACGGCCGAGACCGACCTGTAGGCGCGGCCGGCCCCCCCGGGTACTGGGGACCCGCGGTGTACGACGCGGCAACCGCGATGAACGAAGGCGGTTCAGGGATCGAGGGCCTCTGGACGGTCTTCCGGGACGGTTGTGAGGGCATACAGCTCCACCTCCGCCAATCCGTCCTCGGTGGTGTGCGGCTCGCGCCGCACGGAGACCTCGTAGTGACCGGCGAGCAATGTCCTGACCCGTTCCACCGTCTGGGAACTGGAGGCGCTCACGTAGATCAGCGCCAGTCCCTCCGTACGGAGGG
>NZ_LIQQ01000725.1 GCF_001418565.1 Streptomyces graminilatus
CACCCCTCCCGCTCCTCTCACTCCCCTCACTTCTCTGCACCTGACCTGCGCTTTCCCGTTTCCTCCGGCACCCTGGGCAGATGGGAGCGTGGGATCTCCTGCTGATCGGCCTGGTCATCCTGTTCGGTCTGTGCGGAGTTCTGGTACCCGGGGTGCCGGGATCGTGGTTCGTGTGGGCCGCGGTCCTGTGGTGGGCGCTGAAGGAACCGCAGGCGGTCTCCTGGTGGGTACTGGTGGGCACGACCGGTGCCCTGTTCCTGTCCCAGGTGATCCGGTGGCGGCTGCCCCCACGCAGGCTGCGGGCGGCCGGCGCCACCCCCCGCATGGCGGTGTACGCCGGGGTCGGCGCCTTCCTCGGCTTCTTCCTGCTGCCCGTGCTCGGCGCGTTCCCCGGTTTCGTGGGTGGTGCCTACCTCCACGAACGCCTACGGCTCGGCGGACACGGCGAGGCGAAGGCGGCCGTACGGCGGGTGATGCGGGCGGGTGGCACCAGCGTCTTCATCGAACTCTTCACCTGCCTGCTGATCATGGGTGCATGGCTGGGCGCCACGCTCTGGGGCTGACGGACGGGATCGAGCACCAACCGATCGCGCAGTGGGCGCTTTCGGGCCCGTTTGGCCGATACACCGACACCTCACGATGCCGCCAATATGACCTGGGTCACTTTGCAAAAATTCCTCTTCATGTCGCCGGTCGGCGAAAGGCGCTGATGGGGCCGGATGATCCAGAGGCGCACAGATTCCGCAGATCACGCTTTCCGACGCCAACCGGACCGAGTCCGTCCCGGTCCCCGGTGCGTGCTGCTGCACCGCGGTCGGCGAGCGGCAATCAGCGGCCGGCTACCGGCTACCGGCTACCGGCTCCTGAGGTCGGACAGGTTGATCATGTCGGCCATGGCCCGCATGCCCGCGTCGTTGAAGTGGAGGTGGTCGCCCGAGTCGTAGGCGGTGCGCATGCGGTGCGGGGACGCCGGGTCGCGGACGGCGGCGTCGAAGTCGACGACCGTGTCGAAGATGCCGCCGGTACGGATGAGGGTGTTCACCTCCCGGCGTACGGACTCGCGGGCCTCCGTCCACCGGCCGTGGCCGCCGTACGGGGTGATGGTGGCGCCGATGACGCGGATGCCGCGCGCGTGGGCGCGGCTCACGAGCGACTTGTAGGCCTCCACGAAGGCGCGCGGGACGGTCTGTTCGGGGGTGCCGCTGATGTCGTTGATGCCCTCGAACACGATCAGCGCGCGCACTCCGGTCCGGGAGAGGACGTCGGCGTCGAAGCGGGTCAGGGCGCGCGGGCCGACGCCGTCGAGGAGGACGCGGTTGCCGGAGATACCCGCGTTCAGGACGCCGAGACGGCGGGTCGGCGGCAGTGCGGCGAGCCGGTCGGCCAGACGGTCGGGCCAGCGGCGGTTGGTGTCGGAGGTCGTGCCGCCGCCGTCGGTGAGGGAGTCGCCGAGTGCGACCACGGTCCCGGCGGCGGGTGCGTCGAGGACGTCCACGCCGGTGACGTAGTACCAGGAACTGAGGGTCCTGGTGTAGGCGTCGCCGTCCTCCACGGCGGCCCAATCGCCGCTCGGGGCAAGGAAGTTGGTCTGTTTGGCCGTACGGTGGTAGGTCGCCGGGCCGGAGTCCCCGGGCGTGTGGACCGTGACGAGCAGGCTGCTGTCGGCCGGTACGGCGAGCGGGACGGTGTCGGTGACCCGGTCCTCGCCCGCGGGGATGGTCACCGTGGAGGCGCCCGCGAAGGTGGCCGTATACATCGAGCCGGGCACGGCGTCCGGGCTCTTCGGTTCGCCGGGTTCCTGGAGGGCGACGGTGACGGCGCCGAGGCGGAGAGGCCGGGTGCCGAGCCGGTTGGTGAGGCGGACGCGCAGCGCGCTGCCGCCGACGCTGACGTGCAGGACGTTGCGGTAGGAGGCGTCGGGTCTCGCGGCGACGGTGCCGGAGGCGGCGGCCTCCCAGGTGCCGGTCCAGACGCGGGGAGCGGGGGTTTCCCTGACGGGTGCGGCGGCGACGGACGGCGAGGGAACCGGGGGCGGCACGGGGGTGCTCCCCGCGCCGGCCCTCGCGGGGGGCAGGGCGAGCGCCAGGGCGGTCACCAGGGCAGCGAGGGAGTGCCGAACCATGATCGCGCGGGTCATGTGCGCATGGTTCCCCGGGCGGTCGGCCGTACCAACGCCGTGTCACACCCATGGCGGCGCGCACGTATGTTCGCATGTGTGCCCGTGTTTCGGCTGCGCCCGCCGGGGCCGCCGTGTTTGGCTTCCGGTATGACCGAATTCAGCGCGGCCGAGCTTGCCTATCTCCGGACCCAGCGGCTGGGACGGCTGGCCACCGTCGACCCCCATGGGCAGCCGCAGGCCAACCCCGTCGGGTTCTTCCCGCAGGACGACGGGACGATCCTGATCGGCGGTCGCTCGATGGGCCGTACGAAGAAGTGGCGCAACCTGGAGCAGAACCCGAAGGTGGCGCTGGTCGTCGACGACGTGGTGAGCGTCAGCCCGTGGCGGGTACGGGGCGTCGACATCCGGGGCGAGGCCGAACTCCTCACGGGCCCGCACGAGTTGGGCCCGCACTTCAGCGAGGAAGTGATCCGCGTCCACCCGAGGCGCATCCACAGTTGGGGCCTGGAGACGGGCTGAGGGCCAACAGGACCGCTACTCGGCGAGGACTCCCTCCAGGCCGAGCAGGTGGCGCTTGCGGTCGAGGCCGCCCGCGTATCCCGTGAGGGAGCCGTCCGCGCCGATCACCCGGTGACAGGGCCGGACGACGAGCAGCGGATTGGCGCCGATCGCGCCACCGACGGCCCGTACGGCGGCCCTTGGGGCTCCGATCCGGGCGGCGATACGCCCGTATGTGGTGGTCTCCCCGTACGGCACCGAGTCGAGGGCGTCCCAGACCCGCTGCCGGAATTCGGTCCCGGTGCTTCGCAACTCCAGCCGGAATTCGGTGAGTTCACCGGCGAAGTAGGCGGCGAGCTGTGCCTCCGCCGCCCGGAAGGGCCCGGGGTCGTGCCGCCGGCCGTCCTCGATGCTCCGGCCGCCCTTCTGGCCGGGTACGGAGAGGGAGGTCAGCGCGCCCGACTCGTCGGCGGTGAGGAGGAGTTGACCGAGGGGACTGTCGACGAAGGTCCAGTGGACGGTGGTCGCGGAAAGAACGGTGTTCATGACGATGCGGGCTCCCACTCGCCTGCGGCGATGAGGTGATGGAGGGCGTACGAGCGCCAGGGGCGCCAGGTGTCGGGGACGTCCACGCCGGGCGGCGCGACATCGGGGTCGCCCAGGGCGCGGGCCCGGACGACGGCGACGGTACGGGCGTCGAGTCCCGGCAGGGCGTGCAGCGCGCGGGAGGCTTCGTCGCGGTCGGCACCCGGGTCGAGCCGTAGCGTGCCGTCGGCGAGGGCGGCGGTGAGGTGGCCGAGGGGCGTGTCGTCCTCCCTGGCCGCCTCCGCCAGTACCTCCGGCTCGGGGAAGAGATGGGTGAGGGCGCCGGAGGGGGCGTCGAGCGGCTTGCCGTACCGCGACACGAGCCGCTCCGCCGCCGCCCTGCCCACCAGCGCCCGCACGGCCGCCTCGGCCGGATCGGCGGCGCCGGGGGAACGCAGGCCGGGCCGGAGCGCGACCAGGCGGGCGAGGCGGGGATCCGCGCCGAGGTGCTCGTCGACGGCGTACGGGTCCGAGTCGAGGTCGAACAGGCGGCGCAGCCGCTGTACGGCGGTCGTCAGGTCCCGCAGGTCGGTGAGGTGCAGCCGGGCGTCCAGCCAGCGGCCCCGGGGCCCGGTCCCACGCTCCTCGACGGCGGCGATTGCGGTGCCGTACGGGAGGCGCAGCGTCCGGCGGTACGTGCGGCTGCCCGGGCCGCCGGTCAGCTCCTCGACGCCGGTTACGGCCTCGCGGGCGAGGAGGTCGAAGACGGCGGCCGAGTGGTAGGGGCCACGGTGGGAGAGGCGGAGGGGGATGCCGGGCGGGCCGGCCGGAGACGCGGGCGTGGAAGGGGCTCGGGGCGCCGTCGCGCGCAGGGCGCTCGGGGTCGCGGCGTACACGGTCCGGATCGTGTCGTTGAACTGGCGCACGCTGGCGAACCCGGAGGCGAACGCG
>NZ_LIQQ01000726.1 GCF_001418565.1 Streptomyces graminilatus
GGTGGCCGAGGTGGGCGTACCCGGGGACGGGCCCGGCAGGGACGGATCCCGGCTGTCCGGGGATGAAGCCGGGCTGTGCGGGCGAGCGGGGTGACCCCTGGGCGTGGGCCCCGTACGGGTCGCTCAGGGACCGGTCGCCGCCCGGGACGGATCCCGGCTGCCCTGGGACGAAGCCGGGCTGGGCGGGCAAACCGGGGGCGCCCTGGGGGTGAGCCCCGTACGGGTCGCCCAGGGTGGCCGGGTCGCCGCCCGGGAACGGTGGCGGGGTCTGCGGGACGCCGGGGAGGCGTTGGGTGAGGATGTCGCTCACTGTGCGCAGGGCCAGTTGCTTGGGGCCCTCCAGTTCGAACTTCTCGGCGGTGTCGCCGTGCAGGAGGTCCTTCACCAGGTCCATCTGGGCCTGGATCATGCGGAGCTGGTCGTCGCGCATGCTGGTCATGACCAGGCGGGAGTCCTCCGGGTGCTGGGCGAGGTGGAAGGCCCAGGAGTGGACGCCGCCCTGTTGCAGGTGGTGCGCGTAGAAGGCGATCTTCTGGGCCTCCACCTGCTGCAGCTCCAGTTCCTGGTGTCCTTGTTGGACGGCCAGCTGGTGCTGTTGCCCGCTTTGCAGGGCCGCCTGCTCGTAGTCCCAGCGCTGCTGCTGGAGGGCCAGATGCTGCTGCTGGGCGCCGTACGCCATCGCGCGCTCGATCTGGAGGGCGTCCTGACCGCGGTTGCGGCGGTCCACCTCCACGTCGATGTCGGCGCCGCGCTGCGCCGCCCACACCTGCTCGGTCGCGGAGTGGTCGATGGCCTGGAGGCGGCGCTGGTGGTCGATGTTCTCCTGGTCGCGGCGCAGTCGCAGGGTCCAGGTGGTCTGGAGGCCGGCCGGGGCACCCAGCGGGCCCAGCACGTTGATGGCCTGGAGGAGCTCCCCCTCCGCCTTCGCGCTGTCCGCGATCGGGAACCGCCGGCTCACCGGGCGGGCCGCGCGCTGGAGTTCGCCGATGAGCAGGCCCGGCACGTCCCGGTGACCGCTGCCCACGAACCGGGCCGGGTCGATGACCTGCCAGGACATGTCGATCTCGGCCGAGAACTCGAAGGCGTCGTTGTCACTGGGGAGCGTCAGCGTGCCGGAGAACGGGTGTACGCCCATATCGATCTCGTACACCGCCGTGAAGTGCCGGGCCGCGATCTCGCTGCGCGTCGGGCGGCGGGGCGGGAGGTAGGCCTCGTAGCCGCCCTTGGCGGTGGCGAAGACGAGGGCGTGGTCGATACGGACCGTCGACTTGAGGGAGAGCTCGAAGCGTGAGAGCTGGCGGACCGTGAGTACGGGGTCGATCAGTTGGGTGTGGCGGTCCGCGGACTGCTGCCACTCGGGCGGGCGGTGGAAAGCGGCCATCGTGCGTTGCTCCTCGGTGAGCGGGGACGGTGACTTACTGGCGGACGGGGAGTGTGGTGAGGAGGCGGGCCGCCACCGCCGGCGGGGCCGCGCCGTCCTCGCCCGGCATCGTCCGCAGGAGATGGCCGAGGCGCTGGTACTCCGCCGGGGTGGTGACCAGGGCCGGGAGCAGCGCCGCCAGGGCCCACTCCGTGGTCGTCGAGCGGTCGGCGACGAGCACCCACTCGCGCAGGACGTCCAGCGCGGGCCGGGTCGCGCCCGGGTCGTTCAGCGCCGCCCGCCACAGGTACGGGATGCCATGGGCGGCGGCCGAGCCCTCGGTGGCCGACCGCGCGTACCAGCCGAGGACCAGCGGATGCCCGTACCGCTCGTCGTCCTGGGTGTGGCGGCAGGCGCTGACGAAGCCGCCGACGGTCAGGTCGTGCACCGGGCGGTCGTCGCTGATGTGCAGCCGCAGTTCCGCGAGGACCCGGTCGCCGGCCTCGGAGAGGAGCAGCAGGGCTACGGCCTCGTCGAGTTCGCGGGCCATCTCGCGGTCGAAGTCGTCCGGGTCGGCGAGGTCCCGGCGCAGCCCGCGCGCCGCCGTACGCAGGGCGGCCAGGGCCTGCTCGGGGCGTTCGGCGCCGATCAGCGCGTACGCCCGGACGGCCACCCAGCGCAGCCGCCGGTCCTCGCCCTTGGACCACTCGTCGAGGATGCGCGGGACGTTCGGTGTGTCGATGAGGTGGGCGAGGGTGAGCGCGTTGACGGCCACCAGGCGGTGCCGGAAGCGGTTGGAGGTCGCCCACGGTTCGATGACCAGGGCCATCGCCGAGGGCAGGTCCGTACGGGCCAGGACGGCCACCGTGGACGCGGCCCGGGTACGGACGAGAGGACGGCCGTCGTCGGCCAGCCGGCGCAGCCAGTCGATCAGCGCGGGGCGCGCGGAGGGGTGGCCCGTCCAGACCTCGCGCAGGAGTACGAGCGGGGCGCGGTCGTCGGTGAACCTCGCCTTCTGCTGGGTCACCGGACCCCACTCGGTGTGCTCGTCGTCCTCGTACCGCTCGGCGCGGGCGAGCTGGAGGCGCTTGCCGATGTGGGTGCCGAAGACGGGGACCTCGGGGATGCCCGCCGGGTTCTGGGTGTGCTGGAGGAAGCGGTAGAGCAGATCGCTGAGTTCGGCGGTGAGGGCGTACGGGCCGTCGTCGAACGCGGCCAGCGCGACCAGGAACGCCTTGTCGCGCAGATGGATCGACGCCTCGTCCTCCTCGAACCACTCCTGGACCTGGTTCTCCAGGGAGATCAGGGAGAACTGGGCGACTGCGTTCTCGGCGACCTCGCCGGCCGCGTACCGGCCGAGCAGCTGGGCGAAGGCGGCGACCTCGCGGAGCTGGTGGTTGCGGCTCAGGAACTCGGTGACGTCCGGGAGTTCGAGCAGCTTCGCCGCCGTCCCGCTGTCGTCGGAGGCCAACCTGGTGCGGAGGTGCGCGGCCAGCACGGCGGCCGTGTCCGGCGGCTGCCAGGTGACGAACGGTACGTCCTCCAGGACGGCGGTCGGGCCGACGGTGACGATGAGATACGCGTCCCGCGCGGTGAGACGGTCGCGGGCGGCGAGGAGATGGTGCTCGCGGAGGGGGCGGTCGCGGCGGGTGACCAGGTCGGCGAGGACATAGCCACGGGGGCGGCGGTCCGGGGCCGGGGTTGTGGTTCCGCTGCCCGTACCACCGCCTGTTCCGTCGCCCGTTCCACCGGCTGCCGCGTCCGGTGCGGTGACCTTGTCGGCCAGGGTGCCCGGGTTCGTGTCGCGGTCGAGCATGTGTACGGGGGCTGCCCCCAGCCGGTGCAGGAGCATCAGGGCGGCCGTGTGTCTGCCGGTGAAGCGGGCGCCCGACAGGACGAGTACGCGGTCGGTGCGCAGGCGGGCGAGCAGGGCCTCGAAGGTCGCCTCGGCGGCGACGAACGAGGCGGCGAGCCGGTCGAGCGTGGACTGCGGGACCTCGCCGGAGGCGGAGGCGGTGGCGGACGGGGCGGAGAACCCGGGTAACGACCACTGATGGATCTCCGTCTTGCTGCCCATGATCACGTCACCGGCGACCCGGCCGCCGCTGACGCCGTGCTGGCTGCCGCCGACCATGCTGCCGCCGAAGCGGGAACGGTCGCCGACGTTCATCGTCCGCGGGCTGTGGTCGATCAGGTCGCGCCGGGCCGACCAGGCGGTCTGCGGCTGCTCGCGCTCCTCCGACCCTTCCTGGCCCTCCGCTTCCCTGGACTCCTTCGAATTCGAGTCCTTGGCGGCGCCCTCTTTGCCGTCGGCTGAGGCGGGTGTGTCCTCGGGGGCTGGGCG
>NZ_LIQQ01000727.1 GCF_001418565.1 Streptomyces graminilatus
CACCCGCCCCCCGCACGATTCCAGTGGAGGCCCACCGACCGGCGGGCCCGTACGGTCTGCGCTCTCGGGAGGATCTGCCATGACCGTCAGTCTGGAACAGATGCGCCGCTGCCATTTCGCCGTCGACCTCGGGGCCGCGCGGACCCGCGTCTACGTCAAGGGTGCCGGACTCGTCGTCGACCAGCCGTCCGTCGCCGCCGTGAACACCAAGACCGGCGCGCTGATCGCGGTCGGGGAGTTCGCCGAGAAGATGACGGGGCGTACCCCCCACTACATCCGGGTCGTACGGCCCGTGTCCGGCGGGACGGTCGTCGACATCGAGATGGCGCAGCGCATGCTGCGGCACCTGATCGGCGACAAGGTACGGCGGACGCTGCGCCGCAAGCCCTTCCTGCGGGCCGCCGCCTGCACCCCGCACGACGCCGACCCGCTCGCGCAGCGCGCGACCATCGAGACGCTCGTCGGGCTCGGCGCCCGGCGCGTCGAGCTCGTCGACACCCTCGTCGCCGCCGCCGTCGGGTGCGGGCTGCCCGTCGAACGGCCCGAGGCGACCATGGTCATGGTGTGCGGCGCGGCCGCCACCCAGCTCGCCGTGCTCTCCCTCGGCTCGATCGTGACCGCCCAGCGGATCCCGGTCGGCGGCGAGGCCGTCGACCACGCGATCGTGCAGCATCTGCGCCACCAGCACGAGCTGATGCTGCCCAGCCAGTCCGTACGGCCGCTGCAACTCGCCCTCTCCGGCAACGGGCTCACCGCCCACGGGCCGGAGTCCACCGAGATCCACGGACGGGACGTCGCCACCGGCCTCGCCCGCTCCGTCCAGGTCGACACCGCCGCCGTGCGCGACGCCATCCAGACGCCGCTGACCGCCGTACTCGACGGCATCGGCAAGGTGCTGCGGGACTGCCCGCCCGACCTGGTGGCCGACCTCGCCGACCGGGGCATCATGATGGTCGGCGGCAGCGCGCTGCTCCCCGGGTTCGACCAGATGCTGCGGCGGGCCACGGGAATGCCGGTGCACATCGCCGAACGGCCGGACGTGTGCGCGGTGCAGGGCCTCGGGTACATGCTGGAGGGCAAGATCGAGCCCATGGTTCTCGACCCGCTGGCCACCTGAGGCCGGCCCCCGAACCGGCAGCCCACCATCACCGTCCCCATGGCAGGACCGTCTCCTCTGCCGCCGCGTCTCGAAGCCGTGCTCGGCATCGGTTCCGACCTCGAACTGCGCACCACGCTCCAGCACATCGTGGACAGCGCGGCCGAGTTGACCGGTGCCCGGTACGCGGCGTTCGGGATGACCGACCCCGGGCAGGAAGGCCTCGTGGAGATCCGCGGGGCCGATCCGGGGCTCGCGGAACGGGCGGGTGCCGATGAGCAAGGCGTCACCGTCATCGACGTACCGATCCACGTCGACGACGGTGACGGGAACGGCGATGGGGACGGTGACAGTGACGGTGACGGTGAGGAGTTCGGGCGGCTGTATCTCGGCGAGAAGCTCGACGGGACCCGATTCACCGACGCCGACCGGCAGTTGCTGCGGGTGCTGGCCGCGCAGGCCGGTATCGCGATTGGCAACGCCCGGCTGTACGAGACCGCGCGGCAGCGCGAGCGCTGGATCGAGGGTGCCGCCGCCGTCACCACCGCGCTGCTCACCGGCGGGGCCGACGACGACGCGCTGATGACGGTCGCGCACCGCGCCCGGCTCCTCGCCGACGCCGCCGCGGGCGTCATCCTGCAACCGACGGACACCGGGGGCATGGAGGTCGTGACCGCCTCCACTCTGGACGACGAGGATCCCGGTGACATCGTCGGCACCACCATCACCCCCGGCAGCCCGGTCCTCGCCCAACTCCTGGGCGGGGAACCGGTGTTCGTGGACGACGCGGCGACCGACCCACGGCTGACGACCCCGGCACGGTACCGGTTCGGGCCCGGCATGCTGCTGCCCCTGCAGGCGGAGGGGCGGCTGATCGGCACGCTCGCGCTGCCCCGGCGGCGCGGTGACCGCCCGTACACCGACGTGGAACGCCTCCTCGCGACGCAGTTCGCCTCGCAGGCCGCCCTCGCGCTCGTCCTCGCCGACGCCCGGCGCCGCCGGGCCCGCCTCGCGGTGTACGAGGACCGCGACCGGATCGCCCGCGACCTGCACGATCTCGTCGTCCAACGGCTGTTCGCCACCGGCATGATGCTGGAGTCCGCGCAGCGCCGGGCCGTCGGCGACGACGACGTGCGGGAGATCCTCGGGCACGCCGTCGACGAACTCCAGGCCACCGTCCAGGAGGTCCGCACGACCATCTTCGCCCTCCAGCAGCCCCCGGCCGACGCGCCGACCACCCTGCGCGGCAAGGTACTTCGGGAGGCGGCGGGTGCGGCGGCGACACTCGGCCGCCGCCCGTCCGTCCACTTCACCGGCCCCGTCGAGCACCGCGTCCCGTACCCGGTCGCCGCCCGCCTCCTGGCCGCCCTGCGCCACGCCCTCGCCGTCGCCGTCCGGCGCCCCGCCGTCACCCGCGTCGAGATCACGGTCGACGCGACGGCGGTCCTGCCGGACGGCCGGGACGGCGTACGGCTGACGGTCTACGACGATGGCGGCAGCGGCGACGCGACAACGGGCGCAGGCCCGGGTACGACGGTCATCTGGCAGGCCCCGCTGGAAAACGGCACTCTGGGATGAGGTCACGGACCGTGGGCGGCGGAGGGGCAGCCAGTGACGGACATTGACACGAGCAACGGCAGGGACACACGCATCGGCACGGGTGCGGACGTTCGCGCGGGCGCGAGCACGGGCACGCGCGTCGGCACGCGCGTCCGCACGCGCATCGGGGTGACCGGGCACCGCTCGATCCCCGCCGCCGTGCTGCCGTCCGTTCGCACGGGCATCCGTCGTCAGCTTCAGGGCGACACGGAGATGGAGGCCCTGAGCTGCCTCGCGGCCGGGGCCGACCAGCTCTTCGCCGATCTGGCGCTTGACCGGGGCATCCCGGTCACGGCCGTGATTCCCGGTATGGACTACGAGGCCCACCTCGGCGACGCCGACACC
>NZ_LIQQ01000728.1 GCF_001418565.1 Streptomyces graminilatus
GATCGTCCTCGACGAGCCCACCAACCACCTCGACGTCGAGGGCATCTCCTGGCTCGCCCGGCATCTGCGCGAGCGCCGCTCCGCGCTCGTCTGCGTCACCCACGACCGCTGGTTCCTCGACCAGGTCTGCACCCGCATGTGGGACGTGCAGAAGGGCGCGGTGTACGACTACGAGGGCGGCTACACCGACTACGTCTTCGCCCGCGCCGAGCGCGAACGCATCGCCGCCACCGAAGAGGTCAAGCGGCAGAACCTCGTCCGCAAGGAGCTGGCCTGGCTGCGGCGCGGGGCGCCCGCCCGTACGTCGAAGCCGCGCTTCCGCGTCGAGGCCGCCAACGAGCTGATCGCCGACGTACCGCCGCCCCGCGACACCAGCGAGCTGATGAAGTTCGCCTCGACCCGCCTCGGCAAGACCGTGTTCGATCTGGAAGACGTGACCGTGCAGGCCGGGCCCAAGGTGCTCCTCAAGCACCTCACCTGGCAGCTCGGCCCCGGCGACCGTATCGGCCTCGTCGGCGTCAACGGCGCCGGCAAGACCTCCCTGCTCCGTGCCATGGCCGAGGCCGCCCGCACCGGGGGCGAGACCCAGCCCGCCGCCGGGCGCGTCGCCGTCGGCAAGACCGTCAAGCTCGCCTACCTCTCCCAGGAGGTCGGCGAGCTCAACCCGAACCTGCGGGTGCTGGAGGCCGTGCAGCAGGTCCGGGACCGCGTCGACCTCGGCAAGGGGCGCGAGCTGACCGCCGGGCAGTTGTGCGAGACCTTCGGGTTCGGGAAAGAGAAGCAGTGGACCCCGGTCGGGGACCTCAGCGGTGGTGAGCGGCGGCGGCTCCAGATCCTGCGCCTCCTCATGGACGAGCCCAACGTCCTCTTCCTCGACGAGCCCACCAACGACCTCGACATCGAGACCCTCACCCAGCTCGAAGACCTGCTCGACGGCTGGCCCGGCTCCATGGTCGTCATCTCCCACGACCGGTTCTTCATCGAGCGCACCACCGACCGCGTCTTCGCCCTCCTCGGCGACGCCGCTCTCCGTATGCTGCCGCGCGGCATCGACGAGTACCTGGAGCGGCGCAAGCGGATGGAGGAGGTCGCGGCCGCCGCCGTACCGGTACCGGCCGCCGCCAAGGCCGTCACCGAGAAGAGTGCCGCCGACGTCCGGGCCGCCAAGAAGGAACTCCAGAAGATCGAGCGGCAGTTGGACAAGATGTCGGAGCGTGAGAGCAAGCTGCACACGCAGATCGCCGACAACGCCACCGACTTCGAGAAGGTCGCCAAGCTCGACGCCGAACTTCGTGAACTCGCGGGCGAACGCGACGAGTTGGAAATGCGGTGGCTGGAACTCGCGGACGAGTCGTAGTCGCGGTCTGGCGGTTCGCGCACGGGCGGGCGCGAACCGTGAAGCTCGCAGTCATGGCGTGAAGGGCTCGTGAACACGCATAACAGCGGCATCACGAGCCGGTTCTCCCTTGGGAACAGAGGTGACGGGGGCGGATACCGTCCGGTGCGGGGTGGCCACAGAGTGGTAGAAAGAGGCTTCTGAGAACTCCCCGAGCAACTCTCCGCGTGCGTCCGGATCAGTCCGGAATCCGTTCGCGATCCCTCCAGGATCCGTTCGCGCACCGTTCGCGTGCCTCGGGGCGTGGCTAAAAATCAGCTGAAGGGGGAACGCGCTGATGACCCAGCCGCCCGGCCAACCACCCCAAGGTCCGTACGAGGGGCCACCGACGGGCCCGCCCGCGGTTCCGCCCACGGACCCGCCCCAGGGCGGCTTCGGCCCACCGCCGGAGACACCGCAGCAGGGACAGCAACAGCCACCGCAGCAGCCGCCCCAGCCAGTGGCGAAGGGCACCCCATACGGGGTCCAGCCACCCCTGCCCTCGGCCCCACCCACTCCCCAGCCGGGGTACGGCTA
>NZ_LIQQ01000729.1 GCF_001418565.1 Streptomyces graminilatus
CCGACGAGCGGACCGACGAACGGGGTCATCCCCAGGAGCCCTGGTGGGCGGACCTCGGCACATGGGGCGCCGTCGCCCTGATCGCCGTCGGCGGCCTCGCGGCGGCGTGGGTCCATCTCCGGCTGCCGGGTACCCCACAGGAGCCGGCGACCGGCTACTACCCGGCGGCCAAGGTCATCGCCATCGGCCTGGTCACCCTGGGCTGCACGCTGCTGGGCCGCCGTCGCAGCCGGGCCGGGGCCGTCGAGGAGACGGACGGGCAGGAGGCGGCAACGGGTGTGTCTCCTGCTGCTGGTGAGTGACCGTCGGGCGGTGAGAACGGTCAACTCCCGGTGGAACGGGGGCGCCGGAGTGCGGCGGCCCGCCGGTGCTTCCGCGTCCTTTCGCTGACCCGCGCCCTTCCACTGATGGGCATCGCTTCCTCGCGACCGGAGTTGTTTGGTCCCCCGAATCGGGTTCCCGAACAACTCCCCGGCCCCGCAGGCTCGGTTCTGTTCGGACCGAAAGGTCGATGCAGAAACGGAGCGGAGCGCACGGGCCAGGTCCCGTTCGTTCCGTACCGAGTGAGGAAGGTGCACCAATGACGATGCTCACGCTGAGCCCGAACGGGCGCAGGCTCGTCACCGCGCTGGCCGCGGCTCTCACCCTGGGAACGTGCGGGGCTCTGACGGGCGCCGGGCAGACGTCCGCCGCCACCGGGCTGTTCCCGTACGCCCTGGTCGGCTCGCTGCCCGGCGGGACCAGCGCCGTCGGGATCCAGGTGAACGGCCGGGACGGGGGGTGCCACCACCTGCCTTCGAGCGCCCCCGTCGTTCCCCTGACGGGGAATGTCGTCGTCAGTGGCGGTGACCATGTGGTGGTGACGGCCTACGGCAGCCAGAACTGCACGTTCGGCACGAGCAGGGGCTCGCAGACGTACGACATGCAGAGCAATCTGACGCCTCCGCCCAACGACAACGCGATCGAGTTCGCCATCACGTCGAACTTCTGGCAGTTCGCGCGCCGTTAGTCGAGCGCCCCGAGCGCGTATCCCGGACAGGGTGAGCGCGTATCCAGGACAGTGAAGGAAAGATGGGTCGCCCAGAGAAGCCGCTGGATCCCGGTGAAGGTCCCGTACAGCGCCTCGCGTGCAAACTGCGCGCGCTGCGGGCCGAAGCCGGCAGCCCCACCTACCGGTCGCTGGCCTGCCGCGCCCACTACTCCGCCACCGTGCTGGCCCAGGCCGCCGCGGGCGACCGGCTGCCGTCCCAGGCTGTCGTCGTGGCCTTCGCCCGGGCCTGTGGCGGGAATCCGGAAGAGTGGCGGCGACGATGGTTACGGGCCGCCGAGGAGTCGGCCAAGGTCCGTGACAACGATGTCGCCTTTGCGCCCTACCGGGGGCTTGAGCCGTTCGGGAGCGAGCACCGGCAGCTGTATTTCGGGCGGGGCCGTGCCGTCGACGACTTACTGAGCCGGCTGCGCACGCAGCGTTTCGTCGCGCTGTCCGGGCTGTCGGGCAGCGGGAAGTCCTCACTGCTGCGCGCGGGACTGCTGCCGGTCCTGCGGGACGGGGTCCGGCCTGCCGGTGGGCCGGACCCCGTCAGCCTCATCACGCCGGGACCGTGCCCGGCGACCACGCACGAACGGTTGCTGTCGCCCCGCGACAGCGGCCCCGAGCGGTGGATCGTCGTCGACGAGTCCCCCGATCCGGGCGCGCCGAGGCCGGACCTGGAGGAGCGACTGCGGTTCGTCGAGCTGCTGCTGGCCGCGCGGCGACCGGAATCGCGGCTGAGGGTGGTTCTCAACCTCGGGCCGGACTTCCGGTGGTGGTTGTGCCCACGGCGGACACCCTGGCTCGACGAGCTGACCGGCTGCACCATGCCGATACCGGCGATGACGTCGGCCGAGCTGCGCGAGGCGATCGTCCGCCCGGCGGAGTCGGCCGGGCTCGCGGTGGAACGCGAGCTCACGGCCCGGCTGATCGACGACGTCCTCGGGCAGCCCACCATGCTGCCCATGCTCTCGAACGCGCTGCTGCGCGTCTGGTGCCGCCGGCGCGGCCGGGTGCTCACCTTGGCCGACTACGAGGCGATCGGCGGGGTGCGGGGCGCGGTCGGCGCCACCGCGGAGGACGTGTTCGACAGGCTGTGCGCCCGGCAGCGGCTCACCGCGCGCCGGGTGTTGCGCCGTCTTGTCGCCCCCGGCGAGAACCGCTCGTACGTGCGCCGGCCGGTGCGGCGGTCCGAACTGTGTGCGTTCGAGGACCGGGAGACCTGGTCGGTGCTGAACGCCCTGGCCGGCGCACGGCTCGTCACGCTCGGCGACGATTTCGTGGAGCTCGCCCACGATGCCGTGATCAGCGAGTGGGCCCGGCTGCGGCGGTGGCTGGAGGAGGACCACGAGCGCCTGCTGCACCACCGGTATCTGACCGAGGCGTCGCGAGCCTGGCAGGAGCTCGGCCACGACGAGTGCGACCTCTATCGCGGCAAACGCCTCGCCATCGCGGAAGGCCTGTTTCTCGGCGGTCGGGAGCCCGACGAGCTGACCGGACTGGAACGCCAGTTCCTCACGGCTTCCCGGCAGGCTCAGGCCCAGGCCCAGGGGCACCACCGCGCCGCGTGACCACAACCTGCGGAAACAGCCGAAGGGGGTGTGACCGCCATCCGGCGGTCACACCCCCTTCGAGCTTCCGGAGTGTCAGCTCCGGCCCGCATAGTGGAACGTCGCGTAGTGGTCGGTGGTCCAGAACATGTCACCGGTGCCGATCGCCCGGATGATCCGACGGGCGTCGCGCCGGGGGATGTCGTCGGCCTCCACCCGGTCGTAGATGGTCGTGTTGTACTCCTGGAAGGACCCCGTGTATCCGTGGCTGGAGCTGGGGGCCGGTCCGTTGTTCATGAAGTTGCGGAGCGCGCCGTCGCGGTCGAAGAACTGGCCGCCGGTGAAGACCATTTCGTGGTGCGTCTGGCCGTTTCCGTTCTCCTCCCAGTGGGCGACCTCGAACCATTCACGGTTGCCGATGTTGCGCCAGTTCGGCCACTGCATGTTGTGCCAGTAGTCGATTCCCTCGACCATGTCGTTCGGCGGCAGCTCGGGGTTCGAGGAGGAGCCGGAAACCGGCGCCGGCGCGGCGAAGGCGGCACCGGGGGCGGCGATGCCCAGTCCCAGAGCGAGCGCGGAGGTCGCGAGCCCCATGGCGATCACGCTCCTGGTCCTGGCGGCGAGCTTCTTCATGCTGGTCGAATCCTTTTCGGCGATCTGTCAGTGGGCCGCCGAGTCCGGCGGCTCACGACAAATCCTCACGGCCGGGAAGTTGTCCGGCCATCCCCTGCCGATTGGTGCGGACAACCTCTGACTCCCGACGCGATGGCGCTGTTCCTCGTGTGCTGAGGGAACGGGCCGGACGGGCACATGGCGGAGGCGTCAGGTGTCAGGTGTCAGGCGGTGGGTGCCGTGCCGTACTTGAGCCCGCCGTTGCTGCAACCGGACTTACTCGAACGGCAGGGCGAGTTCACATGGTGTACGGCAGGGCAGCGTTCCCTGCCCGTTCGGCTGTGCCGGGATCTCTGTGCCCCGCGATGCTCGTGACATAGCGTCACCTGGCGTCGGTGCGACAGAGGTACGACACCGAGGTACGACACCGAGGTTCGGGCGGGGTTCGGAGGTATGTGTCCATGGTGCTGCTTGTGACGGCCACGGCGATGATCAAGTGTTCGATGGGGACCACTCCCGGAGTGCTGTCCGTGCCCCCCGGGCCCGTGCTGTGCGAGGGCAAGCCCGTCGCCACCGTTCAGGCGGTCGTGCCGCAGCTCAACATCTCGCCGTTCGGGATGTGCAGGAGCCCGAACAACCCCGTGGTGATACAGGCGACCGCCCTGGCGAACGGCGTACTGACGCCCATGCCGTGCGTACCGGTCACCCCCGCGCCCTGGGTGCCGGGATCGCCGACGGTACTGGTCGCCGGGCTGCCGGCGCTGACCAAGTCGTCGAAGTGTCTGTGCACTTGGGGCGGGAACATCGAGATCAGCTCCCCCGGGCAGCAGAGCACACAGGTGGCCGGCTGAGCACGCCGGGCAGATTCCTGGCCCCGGGCCGCCCCGGCCTGGTCCGCCCGCGCGGCCCGGCCTGGTCCGCCCGGCCCGCCCGCCCGGCCCGGCCCGCCCAGCCTGGCCTGGCCTGGCCCGGCCAGCCTGGCCCCGCCAGGCC
>NZ_LIQQ01000073.1 GCF_001418565.1 Streptomyces graminilatus
GGTTCCGGCTCGGGTGCCGGGTGCGGTCGGGGGAGGAGGTCTTCGAGCTTGATGTGGAGATCGAGGTCTCGCCGATCGTTCGTGTCGTGCGTGAACGGCTTACAGCGGTAACCGGCGTGAGCTACGCGCATCGTCGGATGGCCGATCGTACTTTGATGATCAGCGACGACACGTACCAAGGAGTGCGCTACTTCACCGGGCGGAAGAATCTACTGCCGAGCGTCCCAGTTTTCTCCGACAGGCTGCTGACCTGCGAGGTTCCGGCACTGGTGCCCTCGGCGACGGATGCGGGCAGGGTGGTGCACCGGGGTGCGCAGACCGTCCTCGCGGCCCTTCGCGAGATGTTCCTGCTGGATCCGGTCCCGCACCTCATGAGGCAGTACGTCAACGCCCGCGACACCGAGCTGAGGCGCAACGCCGACAACCTGAGCGCGGCGGTCGCCGGCCTGCGTACGACCGATCCGGTCGCCTTCGGCCGGCTCACGGAACTGGTCGCGGGCATGCCCGAGTATCCGATTCGCCGTATCAGCAGCGTCGGTACGGAACTGGGTGACGTGCAGTTGGTGCTGCGCGAGGCCGGCTTTCACGGAACCGAGCACGACGTACCGGCCCGGCTCCTCAGCGACGGGATGCTGCGCTTCCTGGCCTGCGGCACGGCACTGCTCAGCGCCCCCGTCGCCGACGGCGGTGATGAACGGGCCCCGGCACAACGGCACTTGGTGGTCGAGGAGATCGAGAACGGTCTGTATCCCACCCAGGCCGCGCGAGTTCTGCGCCTGATGAAGGAGGAGTCGGAACGCCGCCGTATCGACGTACTGTTCACGACCCACAGCCCGGCGCTCCTCAACTCCCTCACCGCGCAGGACCATTCGGGTGTCATCGTGTGCACCAGGGACCCGGAGTCGGGCGAGAGCCGACTGACCCGGCTCACCGAGCTGCCCGGATACGTGGACCTGCTCGCGGCCGGTGACCTGGGGGACGCGGTGACCAAGGGGCGCCTGCCAGATGCGGTGCGGCCCCGGGACACGGAAGTGCCCGGCGTCGAGGACTTCCTGAGGAGCCTGTGAGCACGTGAGCGCGAGCAAGCCGCCGCGTCGGTCCGGGCTCCGGCTCCCCGTCGTCGACTTCCTGGACACGTCGGTCTTCGTCGAGATCCTCGACGTGCCTTTCATGAACGATCACCGCGCCGAGGTGCTGGCGGAGATGGACGCCAGGCGCAACGCCGGGGTGCGTTTCGTTCTGCCGACGGCGACCGTGGTGGAGACGGGCAACCACGTCTTCCAGATCAAGGAGGGGGAGGCGCGTCGCCGCTGCGCGGGCGTGTTCATGGCGCTGCTGCGCAGGACCGCGCTGGGCCAGGCGCCGTGGGTACTGCACGAGCGCACCTGGGACGGCCCGTTCCTGGGCTCCCTGTGCGACGGCGGCAGCACGGGCATGGACCTCACCGAGCATGCGGTGTGCCAGCAGTTGGGCACCGGCGACCTGAGCATCGTCGCGGAACGGGACCTGTACGCGTCGAGGGCACAGGCGGAGGTCCGCATCTGGACACTGGAGGCGACGATGGGGACGTGGGCGGAACTGCCCTGAGGTTTGTGCCCTGACAATTCACAGTTCCTCTACGTCGAGAGGGGCAGCTCTGCGGCGGGTGCACCGATCTCAGCGATAGCGTCGATCCCTTGACCGAGCTGATGTCTCACGGGGAGTCAACTGTGAAGCGCCGTTCCATGCCCGCTGCTGCTGCCTTCGCGGCGGCCACGGCCCTGCTACTGACCGCCTGTGGCAGCGGGGGCGACAGCTCGAAGGCCGATGCCGAGATCAAGGGAGCAGGTTCGGAGGCCAGTGGGTCGGCGTCGGCGTCGGCCTCGCCGAGTGGGTCTGCCGCTGTGGACGCCGTCGACCGTCCCACGATGAGCTTCCCGTCGGACTTCTCCATGGTGTTCGACCGGACCACGCCGTCCGATCCGGACAAGGCCGCCGCACTCACGGACGCTGAGAACTTCCTCCGAGCCGTCAACTACGGCATCGTCCAGCAAGATGCGGAGGCTGCGGCGTACAAGTTCTACACGGAGCCGCTCAGCGCGGCGCAGAAGTATGCCAAATCCCAGATTCAGCAGAACATTGACGACGGCTACACCGTTACCGGAGTGCAGCGCTACTCGCGCGCCACGGTCGACATGGCGGACGCCGGTGACCGCGCGGTGGTCTCCTTCTGCGACGACGACTCCAAGTTCTACAGCAAGGAGATCAAGTCGAAGAAGGTCCACATCTCAGAGCCGAGTTCAAGGGACTACAACCTTTTCGAGATCGTCATGATTGCGCCCAAGGACGCCCAGAGGCCGTGGACTGCTGACAGGGTCCAAGTGCAGGAGGAGGCCACCCAGTGCAAGGCATGACGGGTCGGGGGATCTGCCTTGTCACATTGGCGGGCGCTCTGCTGCTGGCGCCGACACAGAGTTCGTTCGCGGCCGGTGAAGTGGGCAGGGGTACGCAGCCGGAGAGCGGTACCGACACCGGACTCAAGGGCGACAAGCTCTACGCCCAAGCGGCAGCGATCTCGTACGACACATCCCGGAACGGATCCGGCCCCTCCGTAGGCTCGCTCGCCGTAGCCGGAAGTTCCTGGACCCCGCCGCCCTGCTGGCTGGCCCCGAAGTGGACGGCGAAGCAGTTCGCCGACGAAATGGAGGCCGGGTACAAGCAGATCACCAGCGACCCCAACCAGGACGGCTACGCGAAGCGGGCGACGTCCGAAGAGCGTCAGAGGTACAAGGACGGCGAGTACAAGAACTACAACCTCGACAAGCAGGACGAGGGGATGTGGTGGGGGGTCTTCGAGAACCCGAATGCTCCCGTCCTCGACCGGCTTTCCTGTAATTCGACCCGTGCTTTCTGGGTCGAGAACGGCGAAACCCCCGACGTTGAGAACGCCATAACACCGGAGCTGCTCGCCGGCCTCGCCTACGAGCAGATCAAGGTCCCGGGAACCGAGGTCACCCTCGCTCCCAACGGCACCACCAAGGTCAATCTCCCCATGTGGGCGTGGCTGGACAAGGGCAGGTTCAAACCGGTTGCCGTCACGGCGTCGCTCGACACACCGGGGCTGAACATCCAGGCCACGACCACCGCGAGGCCGGTCTCCCTGCGCATCGAGCCCGGCACGGCGGATGCTCAGACCTTTCCCGCTTCCGGCGAGTGCGCCATCCACGGTGACGGTTCGATCGGTGAGCCGTACGCCCTGGGCAAGGCCGGCCGGATCCCGCCGTGCGGTGTCAGATACCTCCGGTCCACCGACGGTGGGACCTTCCAGCTCCGGGCCACGGTCACCTGGGAGATCACCTGGACGGGCACAGGCAGCCCCGATCCCACGAAGCTCGCGGACGGCACGTTCGGCGATGACCAGAACGTCGTCGTCCAGGAGGCCCAGGCCGTCAACCACTGAGCCTCGCTCCACCCTGCCCGCTGCGAGAAGACCGGAAGAACACGACATGAGTGACCTACGCCTCGACGACACCGTTTTCGCGGACCTGAAGAAGACCTTCTCCTCCATAAGCGACCGTATGGAAGCGACCCGGCGCAGCCTGCGCGGTGCGGACGCCTCGTGCGTCGGCGAGAGCGGGCTCGTGGAGGACGTGCAGGACTTCGCCGACGACTGGGGCTACGGCATCAAGCAGCTCGGCAAGCACACCCAGGGTGCCGTGAAGATGATCAACAAGATCGCCGAGACCTTCGACGGGCTCGACCTGGAGCTGGCCGAGTCTCTCAAGGCAGCCAAGGCCTCGAAGAAGGGCAAGTGACGTGACAGGCCAGCGGATCGTCCCGCCGAGCATTGGCTGGGATCCCACCCCGGGGGATGTCGAGGACACTCGGGAACTCGCCAAGCGGCTGGGCAAGCTGGCCAGCGAACTCGGCACCGCGTTGGGCGAGTTGGAGCGGATCGAGTGCGGGGCCTGGAAGGGCAAGACCGCGGTCGCCTTCACCGAGTACATAGGCGAGGACGTCACTCCGCTCATCCGTAAGAGCCACGACTCCTTCGACAAGGCCTCGCGCGCACTGCACAAATGGGCTGGTGAACTCCAGGACTTCCAGGACGAGACGGACCGCCTGGACAAGTCCGCCAAGGAGAAGCTCGCCGCCAAGTCGGAGGCCGAGGCGAAAGCCGGCGGCAACGGCAGCGAGGAATTCGGCAAGGCTTCCGGTGACGTGAACGGCGTCATTCTGAAGGTGCACGAACTCGAAGAGCGTTACCGGCGTGCCGCCGGCCGCATCAGCAGGGAGCTGGACAAGGCCGCCGACATCGCCCCCGACGAGCCCGGCTTCTGGGAGAAGCTCGGTACGGGGATCGCCGATGCGTGGGGTGCCACCGGTGACTGGCTGAAGGAGCACGCCGATCTGATCAAGGCGATCGGTGACGTGCTGAGCGACGTCACCGCGGTGCTGGGCATGCTGGCCATCGTCACGCTTCCCTTCCCGCCCCTCGCCGCCATCTTCGGCACGGCCGCCCTCATCGGGGCGGGGCTCACGCTGGCGGCTCATGGCATCGCCAAGGCGGCGGGCGCGGATGTGAGCTGGATGCAGGTGGGGCTCGACGCGGTGGGGTTGTTGCCGGGGATCGGGATGTTCGGGAAGGGGGTGAAGGTTGTCGGCAAGGCCAAGGCCATTGCCACTGCGGCCAAGCTTGGAAAGGGGTTTGAGTACACGAAGATTGCCGGTGAGTCGCGGGTCCTGATGGCTTTCGGCAAGGCGGGCACAGAAGGTCTCAGCGGTGGGCGTGGCTTGGGCAACCTGGTCAGGATCGGGGGCACGTCCCGCAATGTCTACGAGGTCGCACACAGCGGCAGCGGCTTGATGTCACGTATGGGCGGGCTCGCAGTCGCGGGCTATCACCAGGGCCAGTTGATCGGTACCAAGGGGGCTGGCGTCCTGGGGATGAAGGTTGACCCGTTCGGAGTCGGAGGCATTGCCCTCGACGCAGGACTCAAGGTCGCGCCCAAGATCTACGCGCACGTGACTGGTGACTAGCGCGTTGGCCCCTGTGTGGCAGGGTGACGGGTGGAAACGCCACCTTCGTGATCGCATTGAGGGAGGATTCGAACGGAATGAGCGTCTGGCAACCCGAAGCGGACGAGACACTGATCGCTCGCGCGCCGGTCACTTTCGCGACAGGCGAGGCCACGCCTGTTAGCGGGATGCGCTGGTTTCGCGACTTCCAGCGCAACGACATTCAGAATGAACTCGCCGGTTGGCCCACAGGGCCCACGTACACGGTCCGCTCCGCAGGGGACACCGTGGCCCGGAATGCAGCAAAGGGGGTCCTTGCAGCCGCGGGCATGGCCATCAGGGGCTTTCTGTCCGCCCACGGAGGGAGTATCGGCGGCACCCCTGGCCTTGCGGGCAACGGTACGAACATCTCGCACGACCACGCGGATGAAATCGACGACTTCCCGGTCATGTGGGCTGCGCCGGGCACGATTGCCCGCAGTCTGCCCTGGCAATTGGACCCGGCCCGCTCCTCCGAGAAGCGCTACCGGACTCACGCGGTCATCACTGACCGTCGACTCGCGATCGTCGGCTTCCCTTACGTCAAGGGCAACGACAGCCTCATTGACGACGAGTTGCTTTGGGAGACGCCTCGGTCGAGTATCGAGAGAGTTGAGCTGCGGGATTTCAAGCTTGGGCGCGATGCGAAGATTTTCTTTGGTGACGGCTCATGGTGCAGGCTGAAAAGTATCGGCCGGGAACGGCTCACTCGGTATCTGATCGAGCCTCTCGATTTCATTCCGTTGGACTCTCTCACGCCGGCACAGCGGAACACCGCCGAAGCCTTCGCGGCGGCCCAAGCACCGGATGCCGAACTGCCGCTGGTGAAGCGGAATCCGTGTGGCTGTTTCCGGATCGAGGTGGTTGCGCTGAGTACGGTTCACGCGTTCTTCGGCCACTCCGGTATGGACACCGTCATGGATGAGAGCGGCGCCGAAGTCAAACCCATGGAACTCCACAAAGAAGACTTGCTGACCTGACACCCTGCCGCACCCAACCAGAATGGCTTCCCCCCATGCTCCCCGCCGCCGACTCCACAAACGCCCAGCACGTCAGTGCGGCCAGCGATGACCTCCCGCCCCTCTGGTTCCTCGCCCCCGAGGGCTTCTTCGCCCTGCCCGTAGCCGCCACCCCCGAGGAGCGGGCCGCCCGCGCCCACTCCTTCGTGCGGGAGCTGTACTCCCGGGGTGACGAGAACATCTGGGAGCCCGCAGCCCCGTACTACGAGGCGATAGCCGAGATGATGGGGAACACCGGCGTCTCGTACGCCGCGATGGGCTTGTTCTCCACGGCGGATGAGGACGACTCCGCCGACGAGTCGGCCAGGTACGAACCCTCCGAAGGGGTCGCTCAATGCGCCCTCACCGTAGCCATCGCCCTCACGGACCAGAACCCCGGCGACACCGACGTCGTCGCCCAGGGCATCCTCGCGACGCTCTCCGGCGACCCGTACAACGACGCCATCTGGCTCGACCTGCCGTGCGGGCCGGCGGTCTCCTGCATCACGGTGCGCGAGTACGACCTCAACCCGGAGATGACGGCCAACGCGCAGGAAGCGAAGCTTCTCACCGGCCAGATACAAGTGCATGTCCCGTTCCCCACAGGCCCGTTCACCGCGATCCTCACTCTCTACACAGCCTCCATGGACCACTGGACCCAGATCTACCGCCTGATGACGGCCATCCTTCAGACGCTGTCGTTCGTCGACCCGGTCGAGGAATCTACTGAGGAGCCAGTACAGGCCTGACCAGGCCTGCCTCACCCACCCCGCACTCCGCCCAGACCGTCTTCCGAGGACGCGGCCCCAGCCCCACTCCCCACCGGTCCGCCAACGCCTCGACAATCACCAGTCCCCGCCCCGACTCGCTGTCCGTCCCCGGCTCCCGCACCCCCGGCAGCAGGTCGTCCCGTGTGTCCGTCACCTCGATGCGGAGGGTGGTGCCGATGACGTACAGCGTGAGCCGGAAATCGCGGCCCGGTACGCGCCCGTGGGTCACCACGTTCGCCGCGAGTTCGGCGACGAGGTGCTCGGCGGGGTCCAACGGGAGCCCCCAGTCGAGCAGTTGCCGCACCGCGAGCTGACGGGCCTGCCGGGCGCCACGGGGCGTGGGTGGCAGGCGGGCGGTGAAGTTGCGGATGTGGCCGGTGTGTTGGGTCCGGGGTGCGGCGGTTTGCTGATTCATGTCACTCAGAGTGGCGGAACATGCTTGCCTTGACGTGCGGTGACGCCGGTGCGTATCCGCGCTGTCCGGTTCTTGTCTCGCTCTGTCTCGGCTGTCTCGGATGACGTGCGGGTACGGGTGCGCGTTGGAGGTGGGTGGGCATGAGTAATGAAAACGAAGGTGTGGACGAGTCCGGCTGGGACCTCGAACCGGGTGACGAGAGTGCGCCGTTGGTCGAGGCAGTCGGGCGGCTCATCAAGTTCTGCCGTGAGCAGGCCGGAATGCGGGTGGCCGAGTTCGCCCAGATCATGGGCTACGGCGAGGACATGATCCGCAAGATCGAGCGCGGGGCGCGTATCCCCAGGGTGGAGTTCCTGGACCGGGCTGATGACGTCCTCCATGCGAGTGGGCATATCCGGGCGTTCACGGAGGACATGGAGAGGGCTCAGTACCCGAGGAAGGTGCGTGAGCTGAAGGAGTTGGAGGACCGGGCGGTGGAACTGCTGCTGTACAGCAACCACAACATCCATGGACTGCTGCAGACGCCGGAGTACGCCCGTGCGTTGTACGTCATGCGGCAGCCGTCCCTCGCCCCGGAAGTGGTGGAGCGGGAGACCGCCGCCCGCGTGGCCCGCAAGTCGATTTTCGACCGGCAGCCCGCCCCCACGCTCAGTTTTGTCCAGGAACAGGTGACGCTGGAACGCCCTTATGGCGGGAAGATGGTGTTGCGTCGACAACTCGAACACCTACTGGAGGTGGGGCAGTTGCGGAACGTCACGCTTCAGGTCATGCCGACCGACCTTGAGGAACACGCGGGAGTGCACGGCTTGATCGAGGTGCTGAAGTTCGTCGACGGCACGGCGGTCGGGCGCTCGGACGGCGCGTTCAATGCCCGACCGGTCTCAAGCCTTAGGGATCTTCAGATCCTTGAACTGCGCTATGGGATGATCCGGGCGCAAGCTCTCCCGCCGAGGGAGTCGCTGGCCTTCATCGAGCAGGCGCTGGGAGAACTATGAGTATTTCGGAACTCCACTGGTTCAAGAGCAGCTACAGCAGTAGCAACGAGCCTGGCGACTGCGTAGAGGTTGCCCTCAACTGGTTCAAGAGCAGCTACAGCGACAGCAGTAACCCCAGTGACTGCGTCGAGATAGCCACCGCCCCCGGTGCCGTCCACGTCCGTGACTCCAAGGCCACCGAGGGCCCCTGTCTCACCCTCGCGCCCACCACCTGGGGCCAGTTCATCTCGTACGCTTCCGGTAGTTGATCAAACAACTACCGGAAGCAGGTGTGCATGAACACGGGTATACGCGGCCGAAGACGTACCGCCGCCGTGATCGCGACAGCCGGAGCCCTCGCGTTCTCGGTGCTCAACGCGCCGGCCGCGCAGGCGGCGGACACGGGCATCGTCGTGTCGGACCTCGTCATCAACGACTACAAGCCGATCGTTGTCGGCACGTCGAAGGTGGTGGAACCGCCCGTCAGCCTCTTTATGACCTTGCCCGCCGGGTACAGCACAGACGATTCGTCCAGCTGGGACGTGTCCCCCTTCCTTTACCGGGGAGGGCTGACCAACCACGGGTACAACTACATCGGGCTGGACAGTCTCACCTGCTACGAGCACAGCTCCCAGAGCGCCCGCTGCGAGGGCAACCTCCGTATCGATCCCGGTCCGACGCGCTACGACGCTGACTCCAACAGCGACGCCACAAAGTGGAAGATCGGCGTGCACCTCATGCTGTTCAAGGCCAATGGCCACCTCCAGGCCGAGGAGTATGAGTCAAGGCCCGGAACCCTCTCCCTGAGACGCGCCACCAAGCTCACCGTCGCCGACGCCACCCCCGAACCCGTCGCCCAGGGCAAGAAGGTCACCGTCGTGGGCAAGCTCACGCGGGCGAACTGGACCACCAAGAAGAACGACCCCTACGGCGGCAGCCGTGTGAGCCTTCAGTTCCGGGCCAGGAACGCCAGTGCCTTCCGTACGGTCAAGAAGGTCACCACCAACAGCGCCGGTGTCCTCCGGACCACCGTCACCGCCTCCACCGACGGGTTCTACCGGTGGGTGTACTCCGGGAACACCGTCACCGGCACCGCCACCAGCGGTCAGGACTTCGTCGACGTGCGCTGAGCGCGTCGTACGACGTCACCGGGGCCGTACCGGACCCGTCCGGTCAGTGCGTGAGGCGCGCTCCCAGCAGTGGTAGCAGCCGCTCCCGGAGGAGCCGGCGGGCCGGGTCCCAGGTCGCCCACAGGAGTTTGTGGCGGGTGCCGTCCGTCATGACCACCTCCAGGCCGGAGGTGGTCACCCCGCCGTGCAGGCGCGCCGTGGCGATCCCCGAGAACGGGATCAGCTTGTTCGTGGGATGAGCGGCCAGGACCGCTGCCGGGTCGTGCGCGATGAGCCGGTACGGTTCCCGGGCCGTCAGGCCCGAGCCGTGGGAGTTGGCCAGTGTCCGCGCGAAACCGCTGCGGATACGCATCAGACCCTCGGGGAGCAGCCACAGGTCGCCGTGGATCCAGTCCAGCCAGCCGGTCGTACAGGTGCTGGTCAGCAGGCGGGCCTGCACTAGGCGTATCCGGGATGCCCGGGCCACCGAATCCGTCAGCAGCGCGCTCCACTCGTCGAGGGACGAGATCTGGTGACGTTCCGCGACTGGCTCGGCCGCCGAGAGGAAGAAGACAACCGTCAGGCCGGCTCCGTACAGCTCCACGGTGAGCTGGACCTGCCAGGACGGGGACTCGATCCGTACGGCCAAGGCGTACGCATCCCTCGCCCACTGGATGTCCGAGACCCGCAAGCCCTCCGCCTGCCAGCCCGGTATGTGCGCCTCCAGGCGCGTCGCCGCCCCGTTCAGGTCCATGGGGCCCAGGTCGTCCATGTCATGCGTCACACCGGGATCATCGCTGATGCCGCCGGGTGGGGGACATGCCTCGGTCGGGTTTGACCTTCGTCACCCTGCGGGTATTCTCTCCGGCTCGATTGGCGGAGGACGTGCCCCGTATGGCAGACTGCCCTAGTTGCTCGGTCGAGTTGTCGATGCTGCGCGCCTCCCGCCGGGAGGACCGAAAGCGAGTCCCACAGTACTCGTCGCCCAATCTGTCGTAAGGCAGCGCTGGGGCGGACGTACGGGAATCTTTCGGGAAGCGTCAGTGCGGCACCGGCCAGGCATCCGGTGGGTTCGTTCGCGTCAGGGAAATCTGGCGCCGTTCGCCCCCGGCCCGCGGTTCCGGAAGGGCCGTGCTTCCCGTGCAGGGACGTCTCCTATGGGACATCCGTGTCGGTGACAGCGCGACACACCCGACCGCGTGGGTCGGAGAACCGGGTTCCAGAGCGTACGAAGAGACAGGACTACTGAGTAGCCATGGCGGGACAGAAGATCCGCATCCGGCTCAAGGCCTACGACCACGAGGTCATCGACTCCTCGGCGAAGAAGATCGTCGAGACGGTGACGCGAACTGGTGCGTCGGTCGCGGGCCCGGTGCCGCTGCCCACTGAGAAGAACGTGTACTGCGTCATCAAGTCGCCGCACAAGTACAAGGACTCGCGCGAGCACTTCGAGATGCGCACGCACAAGCGCCTGATCGACATTCTCGACCCGACGCCCAAGACCGTTGACTCTCTGATGCGACTCGACCTCCCGGCCGGTGTCGACATCGAGATCAAGCTCTAGGGGACGGTGATCTGAGAATGGCTAAGCAGATCAAGGGAATCCTGGGCGAGAAGCTCGGCATGACGCAGGTGTGGGACGAGAACAACCGTGTTGTTCCCGTCACCGTCGTCAAGGCCGGTCCGAACGTCGTGACCCAGGTCCGTACGAACGACACCGACGGCTACGAGTCGGTCCAGATCGCCTTCGGCGAGATCGACCCTCGCAAGGTGAACAAGCCCCTCAAGGGTCACTTCGCCAAGGCTGATGTCACCCCCCGCCGCCACCTCGTCGAGATCCGTACCGCTGACGCCAGCGAGTACACCCTCGGCCAGGAGATCACCGCCGAGACCTTCGAGGCCGGCGTCAAGGTGGACGTGACCGGTAACAGCAAGGGCAAGGGCTTCGCCGGTGTCATGAAGCGTCACAACTTCAAGGGCCTCGGCGCCGGCCACGGTGTCCAGCGCAAGCACCGCTCCCCCGGCTCGATCGGTGGCTGTGCCACCCCCGGCCGTGTGTTCAAGGGTGTCCGCATGGCGGGCCGCATGGGCAACGAGCGGGTCACCACCCAGAACCTGACCGTCCACGCCGTTGACGCGGAGAAGGGTCTGCTGCTCATCAAGGGCGCTATCCCTGGTCCGAACGGCGGCCTCGTCCTGGTCCGCACCGCGGCCAAGGGGGCCTGAGGTACCGATGAGCACTGTTGACATCCTTTCGCCCGCTGGCGAGAAGGCCGGAAGCGTCGAACTCCCCGCGGAGATCTTCGGCGTAGAGAAGATCAGCGTCCCGCTGCTTCACCAGGTCGTCGTCGCACAGCTGGCCGCTGCCCGTCAGGGCACGCACAAGACCAAGACCCGCGCCGAGGTCCGTGGTGGCGGTAGGAAGCCCTACCGTCAGAAGGGCACCGGCCGCGCCCGTCAGGGTTCGACCCGTGCGCCGCAGTTCGCGGGCGGTGGCGTCGTTCACGGTCCCACCCCGCGTGACTACTCGCAGCGGACCCCCAAGAAGATGAAGGCCGCGGCCCTGCGCCACGCCCTCACCGACCGGGCCCGCAACGCTCGAATCCACGTCATCACCGGCGTGATCGAGGGCGACACCCCCTCCACCAAGGCCGCGAAGAGCTTCCTCGGCAAGGTCAGCGAGCGCAAGAACGTGCTCCTGGTCATCGAGCGCTCCGACGAGGCCGGGCTGCTTTCCGCCCGCAACCTGCCCCAGGTGCACATCCTGGAGCCGGGCCAGCTGAACACGTACGACGTTCTCGTCTCGGACGACGTGGTCTTCACCCAGGCCGCGTTCGAGTCCTTCGTGTCCGGCCCCAAGGCCACTGACACCGAAGGGAGCGAGGTCTGATGGCTATCCGTCACCCCGCTATTGCCTCCAAGGCGGCCAAGGCCGCCAAGGCCGCGCGCGTCGCCAAGGCGAAGCGCCACGAGGCCGAGGGCAAGAACACCGTCGTCACGCCGCTCAGCAAGTCGTTCACGGACCACCGTGACGTCCTGCTGAAGCCGGTCGTGTCCGAGAAGAGCTACGCGCTCATCGACGAGAACAAGTACACGTTCATCGTCGCTCCCGGCAGCAACAAGACCCAGATCAAGCAGGCCGTCCAGGCGGTCTTCTCGGTCAAGGTCACCGGGGTCAACACGATCAACCGCATCGGCAAGCGCAAGCGCACCAAGAGCGGTTTCGGTAAGCGCGCTGACACCAAGCGCGCGATCGTGACCCTCGCCGAGGGCGACCGTATCGACATCTTCGGCGGTCCGGCCGCGTAAGCGGGTCGGATCGTCCGATATCGGACGAGGACTGAGAAATGGGAATCCGCAAGTACAAGCCGACTACGCCGGGCCGCCGTGGCTCCAGCGTCGCCGACTTCGTCGAGGTCACGCGGTCCACGCCGGAGAAGTCGCTGGTTCGCCCCCTGCACAGCAAGGGCGGCCGTAACAATTCCGGTCGTGTGACCGTTCGCCACCAGGGTGGCGGACACAAGCGCGCCTACCGCGTCATCGACTTCCGTCGTCATGACAAGGACGGCGTGCCGGCGAAGGTCGCGCACATCGAGTACGACCCCAACCGCACCGCGCGCATCGCGCTGCTGCACTACGCGGACGGCGAGAAGCGCTACATCCTCGCCCCCCGCAACCTGTCGCAGGGTGACCGCGTCGAGAACGGTCCTGGGGCCGACATCAAGCCGGGCAACAACCTGGCGCTCCGCAACATCCCGGTCGGTACCACGATCCACGCGATCGAGATCCGTCCCGGTGGCGGCGCCAAGTTCGCCCGCTCCGCCGGTGCCTCGGTGCAGCTGCTGGCGAAGGAGGGCACGATGGCCCACCTTCGTATGCCCTCCGGTGAGATCCGCCTGGTCGACCAGCGCTGCCGCGCCACGGTCGGCGAGGTCGGCAACGCCGAGCAGAGCAACATCAACTGGGGCAAGGCCGGCCGCAAGCGCTGGCTGGGCGTCCGCCCGACCGTCCGCGGTGTGGCGATGAACCCGGTTGACCACCCGCACGGTGGTGGTGAAGGCAAGACCTCCGGTGGTCGTCACCCGGTCTCGCCGTGGGGTCAGAAGGAGGGTCGTACTCGTTCGCCGAAGAAGGCTTCGAACAAGTACATCGTCCGCCGCCGCAAGACGAACAAGAAGCGCTAGGAGCGGGTTTAGATGCCGCGCAGTCTCAAGAAGGGACCCTTCGTCGACGGACACCTCATCAAGAAGGTGGACGTACAGAACGAAGCCGGTACCAAGAACGTCATCAAGACCTGGTCCCGTCGCTCGATGATCATCCCGGCCATGCTCGGCCACACGATCGCGGTGCACAACGGCAAGACCCACATCCCGGTGTTTGTCACCGAGTCGATGGTCGGCCACAAGCTCGGCGAGTTCTCGCCGACGCGCACCTTCCGGGGTCACGTCAAGGACGACCGGAAGTCGAAGCGCCGCTAACGCGGGGTGGAATCGACCATGACAGACACTGGAAGGACAACCATGGAAGCCAGGGCCCAGGCGCGGTACATCCGCGTTACGCCCATGAAGGCCCGCCGCGTGGTGGACCTTATCCGTGGCATGGATGCCACGGAGGCTCAGGCGGTCCTGCGTTTCGCCCCGCAGGCCGCGAGCGTGCCGGTCGGCAAGGTGCTTGACAGCGCCATCGCCAACGCCGCACACAACTACGACCACACCGACGCCGGCAGCCTTGTCATCTCTGAGGCGTACGTCGACGAGGGTCCGACCCTGAAGCGGTTCCGGCCGCGTGCCCAGGGCCGTGCCTACCGGATCCGCAAGCGGACCAGCCACATCACCGTGGTCGTCAGCAGCAAGGAAGGTTCCCGGTAATGGGCCAGAAGGTAAACCCGCACGGGTTCCGACTCGGCATCACCACCGACTTCAAGTCGCGTTGGTACGCCGACAAGCTGTACAAGGACTACGTCGGTGAAGACGTCGCCATCCGTCGGATGATGACGTCCGGCATGGAGCGCGCCGGCATCTCGAAGGTTGAGATCGAGCGCACCCGCGACCGCGTCCGCGTCGACATCCACACCGCGCGTCCGGGCATCGTCATCGGCCGCCGCGGCGCCGAGGCCGACCGTATCCGCGGCGACCTGGAGAAGCTGACCAAGAAGCAGGTCCAGCTCAACATCCTCGAGGTCAAGAGCCCGGAGACGGACGCTCAGCTGGTGGCCCAGGCCGTCGCCGAGCAGCTCTCCTCCCGCGTCTCCTTCCGTCGCGCCATGCGTAAGAGCATGCAGGGCACGATGAAGGCCGGCGCCAAGGGCATCAAGATCCAGTGCGGTGGCCGTCTCGGCGGCGCCGAGATGTCCCGCTCGGAGTTCTACCGCGAGGGCCGTGTGCCCCTGCACACGCTCCGCGCGAACGTCGACTACGGCTTCTTCGAGGCCAAGACGACCTTCGGCCGTATCGGTGTGAAGGTCTGGATCTACAAGGGCGACGTCAAGAACATCGCCGAGGTCCGCGCCGAGAACGCCGCTGCCCGTGCGGGTAACCGCCCGGCCCGCGGTGGTGCCGGTGGCGGTGCCGACCGTCCGGCCCGCGGTGGCGGCCGTGGTGGCGAGCGTGGCGGCCGCGGCCGCAAGCCGCAGCAGGCTCCCGGTGCCGAGGCCCCCAAGGCCGACGCCCCGGCGGCTGCCGCTCCGGCTGAGAGCACCGGAACGGAGGCCTGACCGAAATGCTGATCCCCCGTAGGGTCAAGCACCGCAAGCAGCACCACCCGAAGCGCCGTGGCATGTCCAAGGGCGGCACTGCGGTCTCGTTCGGCGAATACGGCATTCAGGCCGTCACGCCGGCATACGTGACCAACCGCCAGATCGAGGCGGCCCGTATCGCGATGACCCGCCACATCAAGCGTGGCGGCAAGGTCTGGATCAACATCTACCCGGACCGCCCGCTCACCAAGAAGCCTGCCGAGACCCGCATGGGTTCCGGTAAGGGTTCCCCCGAGTGGTGGATCGCGAACGTGCACCCGGGCCGGGTCATGTTCGAACTGTCCTACCCCAACGAGAAGATCGCCCGTGAGGCCCTCACTCGCGCAGCCCACAAGCTGCCGATGAAGTGCCGGATCGTCAAGCGCGAGGCAGGTGAAGCGTGATGTCGGCCGGTACCAAGGCGTCCGAGCTGCGCGAACTGGGTGACGAGGAGCTTCTCAACAAGCTCCGCGAAGCCAAGGAAGAGCTGTTCAACCTCCGCTTCCAGGCGGCGACCGGTCAGCTCGAGAACCACGGTCGGCTCAAGGCCGTCCGCAAGGACATCGCGCGGATCTACACCCTGATGCGTGAGCGCGAGCTGGGCATCGAAACGGTGGAGAGCGCCTGATGAGCGAGAGCAACGTGACTGAGCAGAGCACCGAAGCCCGTGGCTTCCGCAAGACCCGTGAGGGTCTCGTCGTCAGCGACAAGATGGACAAGACCGTCGTCGTCGCCGTCGAGGACCGCGTGAAGCACGCGCTGTACGGCAAGGTCATCCGCCGTACGAGCAAGCTCAAGGCTCACGACGAGCAGAACGCCGCCGGCGTCGGCGACCGTGTCCTCCTCATGGAGACCCGGCCGCTGTCCGCCTCGAAGCGGTGGCGCATCGTCGAGATCCTCGAGAAGGCCAAGTAAGTCCTCCTGCGGGCACCCCCGCAGGACAGTTCCGCCAGGCTCGGCGGGGGCCTCGTACTCCTAGAGCATGAGTCCCCCGCCGGGAACCGGCAGACAATCAGGAGATAGACGTGATCCAGCAGGAGTCGCGACTGCGTGTCGCCGACAACACTGGTGCGAAGGAAATCCTTTGCATCCGTGTCCTCGGTGGCTCCGGTCGCCGCTACGCGGGCATCGGTGACGTCATCGTCGCCACCGTCAAGGACGCGATCCCCGGTGGCAACGTGAAGAAGGGTGACGTCATCAAGGCCGTCATCGTTCGCACCGTCAAGGAGCGCCGCCGTCCGGACGGCTCGTACATCCGTTTTGACGAGAACGCCGCCGTTGTTCTGAAGAACGACGGCGACCCTCGTGGCACCCGTATCTTCGGCCCGGTCGGCCGGGAGCTGCGCGAGAAGAAGTTCATGAAGATCATCTCGCTCGCGCCGGAGGTGCTGTAAGCATGAAGATCAAGAAGGGCGACCTGGTTCAGGTCATCACCGGTAAGGACAAGGGCAAGCAGGGCAAGGTCATCGCGGCCTTCCCCCGCGAGGACCGCGTCCTGGTCGAGGGTGTCAACCGGGTCAAGAAGCACACCAAGGCCGGCCCGACCGCAAAGGGTTCGCAGGCCGGCGGCATCGTCACGACCGAGGCGCCCGTCCACGTCTCCAACGTCCAGCTGGTCGTTGAGAAGGACGGCAACAAGGTTGTCACGCGTGTCGGTTACCGCTTCGACGACGAGGGCAACAAGATCCGCGTTGCCAAGCGGACGGGTGAGGACATCTGATGACTACCACCACCACTCCGCGTCTCAAGACGAAGTACCGCGAGGAAATCACGGGCAAGCTGCAGGAGGAGTTCTCGTACGAGAACGTCATGCAGATCCCCGGCCTCGTCAAGATCGTGGTGAACATGGGTGTCGGCGACGCCGCCCGTGACTCCAAGCTCATGGACGGTGCCGTCCGTGACCTGACCACGATCACCGGTCAGAAGCCGGCCGTCACCAAGGCCCGCAAGTCCATCGCGCAGTTCAAGCTGCGCGAGGGTCAGCCGATCGGTGCCCACGTCACGCTCCGTGGCGACCGCATGTGGGAGTTCCTGGACCGCACCCTGTCGCTCGCGCTGCCGCGCATCCGCGACTTCCGTGGTCTGTCTCCCAAGCAGTTCGACGGCCGTGGCAACTACACCTTCGGTCTCACCGAGCAGGTCATGTTCCACGAGATCGACCAGGACAAGATCGACCGCACCCGGGGTATGGACATCACCGTGGTGACCACGGCGACCAACGACGCTGAGGGCCGCGCGCTCCTCCGTCACCTCGGCTTCCCCTTCAAGGAGGCGTAAGCGAGATGGCGAAGAAGGCTCTGATTGCCAAGGCTGCTCGTAAGCCCAAGTTCGCGGTACGTGGCTACACGCGCTGCCAGCGCTGCGGTCGCCCGCACTCCGTGTACCGCAAGTTCGGCCTGTGCCGCGTGTGCCTTCGTGAGATGGCTCACCGTGGCGAGCTGCCGGGCGTGACCAAGAGCTCCTGGTAATCCCCTTTTCAGGGATTCCCGAAGCTCTCGGTAAGCAAATGGGTTGGTCAGGTGCCCACCCCTCCATGGCTTAGGCTAGGGGGGTTGGGCGCCTGATTGCCGCCCGTACGACTTACTACGCCGTAGGTCCCCCGCACCGCACCCGTCCCGCCACTGAGTGAGTGGGGAGAGGGATGGCGCATCCAGGAAACCCCGGCGAGAGAGGCCGAAGGCCAATTCATGACCATGACTGATCCGATCGCGGACATGCTGACTCGTCTGCGTAACGCGAACTCGGCATACCACGACACCGTGGGTATGCCGCACAGCAAGATCAAGTCGCACATCGCGGAGATCCTCCAGCAGGAGGGCTTCATCACGGGCTGGAAGGTCGAGGACGCCGAGGTCGGCAAGAACCTCGTTCTCGAGCTGAAGTTCGGCCCGAACCGTGAGCGCTCCATCGCGGGCATCAAGCGGATCTCCAAGCCCGGTCTCCGGGTTTACGCGAAGTCCACCAACCTGCCGAAGGTGCTCGGCGGCCTGGGCGTGGCGATCATCTCCACGTCGCACGGTCTCCTCACCGACAAGCAGGCCGGCAAGAAGGGCGTAGGCGGAGAAGTCCTCGCCTACGTCTGGTAGAAGGGAACGGAGGAAACAGCTATGTCGCGTATTGGCAAGCTCCCCATCACGGTTCCCGCCGGCGTGGACGTCACCATCGATGGCCGCACGGTCCAGGTGAAGGGCCCCAAGGGCACCCTCTCCCACACCGTCGCTGCGCCGATCGACATCGCCAAGGGTGAGGACGGCGTTCTCAACGTCACCCGCCCCAACGACGAGCGTCAGAACAAGGCCCTGCACGGCCTGTCCCGCACGCTGGTGGCGAACATGATCACCGGCGTGACCGCGGGTTACGTGAAGAAGCTCGAGATCAGCGGTGTCGGTTACCGCGTGGCGGCGAAGGGCACGAGCCTCGAGTTCGCGCTCGGCTACAGCCACCCGATCACCGTCGACGCCCCCGAGGGCATCAGCTTCAAGGTCGAGAACCCCACGCGGTTCTCGGTCGAGGGCATCGACAAGCAGAAGGTCGGCGAGGTTGCGGCCAACATCCGCAAGCTGCGCAAGCCTGACCCGTACAAGGCCAAGGGCGTCAAGTACGAGGGCGAAGTCATCCGCCGCAAGGTCGGAAAGGCGGGTAAGTAAGCCATGGCATACGGTACGAAGATCGCTAAGGGCGACGCTTACAAGCGTGCTGCCATCAAGCGGCGTCACATCCGCATCCGTAAGAAGGTCAACGGAACGGCTGAGCGTCCCCGCCTGGTTGTAACCCGCTCGAACCGCCACATCGTGGCCCAGGTCATCGACGACATCCAGGGTCACACCCTGGCGTCGGCGTCGACCCTGGACGCTTCGATCCGCGGTAACGAGGGCGATGACAAGTCGGCACAGGCAGGCAAGGTCGGCGCACTCGTCGCCGAGCGTGCCAAGGCCGCAGGTGTCGAGGCCGTTGTGTTCGACCGTGGTGGCAGCCGGTACGCCGGTCGCATCGCCGCCCTGGCCGACGCCGCCCGCGAAGCCGGGCTCAAGTTCTGAGCCGCCCGTCGCGCTCGCGACTTGACCGTCGCAGCGCAGCGTAGCTAGCGGAAAAAGAGAGAGGTAATCCAATGGCTGGACCCCAGCGCCGCGGAAGCGGTGCCGGTGGCGGCGAGCGGCGGGACCGGAAGGGCCGTGACGGCGGCGCTGCTGCCGCCGAGAAGACCGCGTACGTTGAGCGCGTTGTCGCGATCAACCGCGTCGCCAAGGTTGTGAAGGGTGGTCGTCGCTTCAGCTTCACCGCGCTGGTCGTGGTGGGCGATGGCGATGGCACCGTCGGTGTCGGCTACGGCAAGGCCAAGGAGGTGCCGGCCGCGATCGCCAAGGGTGTTGAAGAGGCCAAGAAGCACTTCTTCAAGGTCCCCCGTATCCAGGGCACCATCCCGCACCCGATCACGGGCGAGAAGGCCGCGGGCGTCGTCCTGCTCAAGCCTGCTTCCCCCGGTACCGGCGTTATCGCCGGTGGCCCGGTGCGTGCTGTCCTGGAGTGCGCCGGCGTTCACGACATCCTGTCGAAGTCGCTCGGCTCGTCCAACGCGATCAACATCGTGCACGCGACCGTGGCGGCCCTCAAGGGCCTGCAGCGTCCCGAGGAGATCGCGGCCCGCCGTGGTCTGCCCCTCGAGGACGTCGCCCCCGCGGCTCTGCTGCGTGCGCGTGCGGGAGCGGGTGCGTAATGGCTCGCCTCAAGGTCACGCAGACGAAGTCGTACATCGGCAGCAAGCAGAACCACCGTGACACCCTGCGGTCTCTTGGTCTCAAGGGGATCAACACCGTGGTCGTCAAGGAGGACCGCCCCGAGTTCCGCGGAATGGTTCACACCGTCCGCCACCTCGTGACGGTTGAGGAGGTCGACTGATCATGGCGGAGAACAACCCGCTCAAGATCCACAACCTCCGTCCTGCCCCGGGCGCCAAGACCGCCAAGACCCGTGTGGGTCGTGGTGAGGCGTCGAAGGGTAAGACGGCTGGACGTGGTACCAAGGGCACCAAGGCCCGTTACCAGGTTCCGGAGCGCTTCGAGGGTGGGCAGATGCCCCTCCACATGCGTCTCCCGAAGCTCAAGGGCTTCAAGAACCCGTTCAAGACCGAGTACCAGGTCGTGAACCTCGACAAGCTGGGCGCGCTGTACCCGGAGGGTGGCGAGGTCACCGTCGAGGGTCTCGTCGCCAAGGGTGCCGTTCGCAAGAACAGCCTCGTCAAGGTCCTCGGCCAGGGCGAGATCTCCGTGTCGCTGCAGGTGACGGTCGACGCCGTCTCCGGCTCCGCCAAGGAGAAGATCACCGCCGCCGGCGGTACCGTCACCGAGCTGCTCTGAGCATCACAGGCGTCTCGATGACTTGAGCGATCCCTACCGGGGATATCCCACAAATGGGGTATCCCCGGTTGGTCGTTCCTAGGAGGCTTGGTCGCCGGTAAGGTGGCCAGCACTGTCAAGTCGAGTCCGTCGTGTTCGCCAGGAACTCCGGACGCCTCTCGGCTGTTAGTTATCTGTCAACGTATTCGTCGAACCTCAAAACCGTCACCTCTACGCAGTTGCGCGGGGGTCGCAGGAGGCACCGTGCTCACCGCGTTCGCCCGGGCGTTCAAGACGCCCGACCTGCGCAAGAAGCTGCTCTTCACGCTCGGCATCATCGTGGTCTATCGGGTGGGTACGCACATCCCGATCCCAGGTGTCGACTATCAGAACGTCCAGACGTGTATCGACTCCGCCTCGAAGGGCGGGACCCAGGGCCTGTTCGGGCTGGTGAACATGTTCAGCGGCGGCGCGCTGCTGCAGATCACGATCTTCGCGCTGGGCATCATGCCGTACATCACGGCGAGCATCATCCTGCAGCTGCTGACGGTGGTGATCCCGCGCCTGGAAGCCCTCAAGAAGGAGGGCCAGGCGGGCACAGCGAAGATCACGCAGTACACCCGTTACCTGACAGTGGCTCTCGCCATCCTCCAGGGCACCGGCCTCGTCGCCACCGCGCGCAGCGGCGCGCTCTTCAGCAGCTGCCCGGTCGGCAACCAGATCGTCCCGGACCAGTCGATCTTCGTGACCATCACCATGGTCATCACGATGACCGCCGGTACGGCCGTCGTCATGTGGCTCGGTGAGCTCATCACCGACCGCGGTATCGGCAACGGCATGTCCATCCTGATGTTCATCTCGATCGCCGCGACCTTCCCCGCCGCGCTGTGGTCCATCAAGACCCAGGGCAAGCTGGCGGACGGCTGGATCGAGTTCGGTACGGTCATCATCGTCGGCCTGGTCATGGTCGGCCTGGTGGTCTTCGTGGAGCAGGCCCAGCGCCGCATCCCGGTCCAGTACGCGAAGCGCATGATCGGCCGCCGGTCCTACGGCGGTACGTCGACGTACATCCCGCTCAAGGTCAACCAGGCCGGCATCATCCCTGTGATCTTTGCCTCGTCGCTGCTGTACATCCCCGCGCTGGTGGCGCAGTTCGCCGGTGGCACCTCGGGCTGGAAGAGGTGGATCGAGCAGAACCTGACCAAGGGTGAGCACCCGGTCTACATCGTCACGTACTTCGTGCTGATCGTTTTCTTCGCGTTCTTCTATGTCGCCATCTCCTTCAACCCCGAAGAAGTAGCCGACAACATGAAGAAGTATGGTGGCTTCATCCCGGGCATCCGGGCTGGTCGGCCGACCGCTGAGTACCTGAGCTACGTACTCAACCGGATCACCTGGCCGGGTTCGCTGTACCTGGGTCTGATCGCTCTTGTGCCGACGATGGCGTTGGTTGGTTTCAACGCGAACCAGAACTTCCCGTTCGGCGGGACCAGCATCCTCATCATCGTGGGTGTCGGTCTTGAGACCGTGAAGCAGATTGAGAGCCAGCTCCAGCAGCGCAATTACGAAGGGTTCCTCCGCTGATGCGAATCGTCCTCGTCGGGCCGCCTGGTGCCGGGAAGGGAACGCAGGCCGCGTTCCTCGCCAAGAACCTGTCGATCCCGCACATCTCCACGGGCGACCTCTTCCGGGCAAACATCAGCAAGCAGACGGAACTCGGAAAGCTCGCGAAGTCCTACATGGACGCGGGCAACCTGGTGCCGGACGAGGTCACGATCGCGATGGCCAAGGACCGCATGGAGCAGGCCGACGCGGTGAACGGCTTCCTGCTCGACGGCTTCCCGCGGAACGTCTCGCAGGCCGAGGCGCTGGACGAGATGCTGAAGGCCGAGTCCATGAAGCTGGACGCGGTGCTCGACCTGGAGGTCCCCGAGGACGAGGTGGTCAAGCGCATCGCCGGCCGCCGTATCTGCCGCAACGACTCGGCGCACGTCTTCCACGTGACGTACCAGCCGCCGAAGGCCGAGGGCGTCTGTGACGTCTGCGGTGGCGAGCTGTACCAGCGGGACGACGACTCCGAGGAGACGGTCCGCAAGCGGCTGGAGGTCTACCACACCCAGACCGAGCCGATCATCGACTACTACAAGGCCCAGGGCCTCGTGGTGACGATCTCGGCGCTCGGCAAGGTGGAGGACGTCACCGGCAAGGCGATGGCCGCGTTGAAGGGTGACGGCGAGGGCGAGTAGTCCTCCCGGTCGGTTCTAGCCGGTTCTAGCCGGTTCTGCCGGCACTACCGGTTCTGCCGGTTTCATCGGTTTTACGTTGGGCAGCCGCGGTTTCCTGTCAGGGGGCCGCGGCTGCTGCGTAAGGGGCGGGTCCCCGTATCGTTGAGCTTCGAGTTGTTCGCTGTTTGCCAGTCGGTTCAGGAAAGGCCGTAGTTCCCATGGTGCAGATCAAGACCCCCGAGCAGATCGCCAAGATGCGCGAGGCGGGGCTTGTCGTCGCCGCCATCCACGCGGCCACTCGTGAGGCGGCGGTGCCGGGCGCCAGTACGAAGGATCTGGACCAGGTCGCGCGGAAGGTGCTCGCGGAGCACAACGCGAAGCCGAACTTCCTCGGGTACGGCGGGTTCCCGGCGACGATCTGCACCTCCGTCAACGAGGTCGTCGTGCACGGGATCCCGTCCGACGAGGTCGTGCTGAAGGACGGGGACATCATCTCCATCGACTGCGGCGCGATCATCGACGGCTGGCACGGGGACGCGGCGTTCACGGCGTTCGTGGGGTCCGGGCACGCGCCGGAGCTGGTGGAGCTGTCGCGGGTGACGGAGGAGTCGATGTGGGCGGGGATCGCCGCGATGAAGCTGGGGAACCGGCTGGTCGACATCTCGCGGGCGATCGAGACGTACATCCGGCGCCAGCCCAAGGCGGGGGGTGGGCGGTACGGGATCATCGAGGACTATGGCGGGCATGGCATCGGGACCGAGATGCACATGGATCCGCATCTGCTGAACTATGTCGAGCGCAAGCGGGGGAAGGGGCCGAAGCTGGTTCCCGGGTTCTGCCTCGCGATCGAGCCGATGGTGTCCTTGGGTACGCCGAAGACCGCTGTCCTTGAGGATGACTGGACGGTCATCACGACGGACGGGACGTGGTCGTCGCACTGGGAGCATTCGGTGGCGTTGACGGAGGAGGGGCCGTTGGTGCTTACGTCTCCCGACGGGGGGAAGGCGAAGTTGGCCGAGCATGGGGTGACTGCGGCGCCGGACCCGCTGGCGTAGGGGTTTCCTCGCCCCCGCCGCCCTTACCCTTCCCATCCCCAGGGGCTCCGCCCCCCGACCCCCGCTATCGGCCCTG
>NZ_LIQQ01000730.1 GCF_001418565.1 Streptomyces graminilatus
CCACCCGGCAACGCGTCCATCAGCCGGCCACGCGCCGCCACCACACGACACGCATCACCCAAAGACAGCACCCCCGCCACATGGGCAGCGGCGATCTCCCCCACCGAATGACCCACCACGAACCGCGGCACCACACCCCACGACTCCACCAACCGGAACGCCGCCACCTCAAACGCGAACAACCCCGCCTGAGCCCACACCGTCCGATCCAACAACCCCACCACGTCACCCTCGGACTCCGAAGGCCACACCACCGACGTCAGCGGCTCCCCCAACAGCGGATCCAGCACCTCACACACCGCATCCCACGCCCCCGCGAACACCGGGAACGCCTCATACAGACCCCGCCCCATACCCAACCGCTGCGCACCCTGCCCCGAGAACAACACAGCGCACGAAGCAGAGTCGGCCACACCCCGCACCACACCCGGCACGTCCGACCCCGACGCCACCGCGCCCAGCCCCGCCAGCAGCTCAGCACGATCCCGGCCCGACACCACCGCCCGATGCTCGAACACCGACCGACCGCTCGCCAGCGAGAACCCCACGTCCACCAGGTCCAGCGCCTCGTCGGCCTCAACACGCGCACGCAACCGCGCCGCCTGCCCCCGCAACGCCACCTCACTGCGCCCCGACACCGGCCAGGAAACAGAAACCGGACCCGCCACCGACCCAGGCTCGCCCTCCCCGCTCCGGTCGATCTCCTCGGGGGCGGGACCCTGCTCGAGGATGACGTGCGCGTTGGTACCACTCACCCCGAAGGCGGACACACCCGCCCGGCGCGGGCGGTCGGCCTCCGGCCACTCCCGCGCCTGGGTCAGGACCTGGACGGCACCGGTGGACCAGTCGACCTGGTCGGTCGGCTTGTCGACGTGCAGCGTGGCCGGCAGCATGCCGTGCCGCATCGCCTCGACCATCTTGATCACACCAGCAACACCCGCAGCGGCCTGCGTATGACCGATGTTGGACTTGACGGAACCGAGCCACAGCGGACGCTCCTCCGACCGTTCCCGGCCGTAGGTGGCCAGCAGGGCCTGGGCTTCGATCGGGTCGCCGAGACGGGTGCCCGTGCCGTGTGCCTCGACGGCGTCGACCTCGGCCGCGTCGAGTCCGGCGACGGCCAGGGCCTGCCGGATCACCCGCTGCTGCGACGGACCATTCGGAGCCGTCAGCCCATTACTCGCACCGTCCTGATTGACCGCACTGCCCCGCACCACAGCCAGCACCCGATGCCCAAGCCGCTCAGCATCCGACAGCCGCTCCACCAGCAGCACACCCGCGCCCTCACCCCAGCCCGTACCGTCCGCGTCGACCGAGAACGCCTTGCAGCGGCCGTCCACCGACAGCCCCCGCTGCCGCGAGAACTCCACGAACGACAGCGGCGACGACATCACCGTCACACCACCGGCCAACGCCACATCACACTCACCCGATCGCAGCGCCTGCACGGCGAGGTGCAGCGCGACCAGGGAAGCGGAGCACGCCGTGTCCACCGTCACCGCCGGCCCCTCCAGCCCCAGCGTGTAGGCGATCCGCCCCGACATCACACTCGCCGAGTTCCCGGTGCCCAGGTAGCCCTCGGCGG
>NZ_LIQQ01000731.1:0-197 GCF_001418565.1 Streptomyces graminilatus
TCCTGTTCGGCGCGGACGTCGAGGCCGCGGTGGACGTCGTCCACACCAACTTCCCGGTCATCAGCGCGTACATCACGGCGCGCTCCTACTCCCCGCTCCGGCTCCCGCGCACCTGGCCCACCCCGTCCAACAGACGCGCGGAGGCGGCGACCGGGGCGGTGTACGAGGTCTGCGACCGGATCATCGCGGCGCGCCGC
>NZ_LIQQ01000731.1:237-4538 GCF_001418565.1 Streptomyces graminilatus
CCGGCTCCCGTACCTGACGCGGGTGCTGAAGGAGACGATGCGCCTGTACCCGGCCGCTCCGCTGCTGGGCAGGCGGGCGGTGGCGGCGACGGAGATCGACGGCCATGTCGTCCCGGCGGGCGCGGACATCCTGATCGCGCCCTGGGTCACCCACCGCCACCCGGCCCACTGGGACAACCCCGACCTGTTCGACCCGGACCGCTTCACCCCCGACCGGGAGAACGCCCGCCACCGCTACGCCTGGCTCCCCTTCGGCGGCGGCCCGCGCGCGTGCATCGGCCGCCACTTCTCGATGCTGGAGTCGGTCCTGGCCCTGGCGGTACTGCTGCGCGAGTACGACGTCGAGGCACCGGCCACGAGGATGCCGGTGACGGCGGCGGTGACGTTGCAGGCGGTGGGGGAGGCGCGGGTGATGGTACGGGCGCGCGCGTGAGGATACGGGCGCGCGGGCGGGGACACGCCGCAGAATCGATCCCTCTTTCCCTCTAAGGGACGAAACAAGTTTGCTATGGGCATATGCCTGTCCTCCGTCTGCCTACTTTCCGAGACGGAGGTGATGCTCGATGTACGAGCACAACGACAACCAGCCGTCGAACGGATCGACGGCACACCGGCAGGACGCGATCGACGTCAACGACTTCGTCTTCGCGGCGACAGGCGCGCGGGTACGGAGGCTGACGATGCCGGACGGGACGTACTGGTTTCCCGCAGCGGATGTCTGCAAGGAGCTGGGGTACACAACCACCCGAAAGGCACTGCTCGACCATGTCCCCGAAGACCGCCGAGAGAGTCTTGAGACTGTGACTGGAAGGCACTGTCTCAGCATTCCCGCAGGTCGGGAGTGGCGACGAGACATGAGTCTCATCGATCTCCAGGGTCTGATCCGCTTGGTCAACGGCTGCACCAAGCCCGCGGCCCAGCCCTTCAAGGCCTGGGTCTCGGAGGTCATCGCCACCATCCAGCGCGACGGCTCCTACACTCTGGAACCGGCCGCTTTGCAGCCCGCTCCCACCGGCGGCACGGCCTATGTCATGCCTCAGCAGTTCACCGATGCCCTCGTCGCACTCGAACAGCGAAGCATCCGGACGGACGAACTGCTGCGCCAGATGAACAGCACCCAGAACGTGATCGTCGAGGTGCTGCGGGACATCGCCCAGACCCTCCGGCACCCCACCGACCGAGCCCGCCCCGTCCAGGCTCCGGAGTTGACGCCCGAGCAGCTTCTGACCAACTGGAAGACCAGAAACCTCGTCGTCACCGAGGACATCCACACAGTGGCCGCTCACCTGGCCCCGGTGCTGCTCCATGGCGGCGCCGACTACAGCGTGGAGGAGATCGCCGTCTGCACAGGGCTGACGCCCGACCGCGTCCGCGACTCCTTGGAGCTGCTGTCCGAGCACGGATGCGTGCGGCAGGTGGGCCGCGCTCCGGACGGCGCACCGTTCTACGTGCTGCCGTAACCGGGCACCCATAAGACTGGGCCCGAAGTCGCAAAACGAAGTTGCGGCTTCGGGCCCGGGTCGTACCGTACTGAACTTTCGAGCGCTTACAAGCCACCCTCGGACATTCCATGCACCGCCGGGACAGTTCCCAGCCGGCCCTTCTGGAAGTCCTCGAACGCCTGCTCAAGCTCCGCCCGCGTGTTCATCACGAACGGGCCGTAGTGGGCCATCGGCTCACGGATCGGCCGGCCGCCGAGGAGTACGACCTCCAGGTCCGGGGAGTTCGCGTCCTGCAGCTCGTCCGCGCGGACCGTCAGCGACGAGCCCGTGCCGAAGACGGCGGTCTGGCCCTTGCGCACCGGGCGCCGGTCCACACCCACGCTGCCGCGGCCCGCGAGGACGTACGCCAGGCCGTTGAAGTCCTCACGCCACGGGAGGGTGACCTCCGCGCCCGGGGCCAGCGTGGCGTGGACCAGGCTGATCGGGGTGTGGGTGATACCGGGGCCCTGGTGGCCGTCCAGCTCACCGGCGATGACACGCAGGAGCGCGCCGCCGTCGTGGGACGTGAGGAGCTGGACCTGGCCGCCGCGGATGTCCTGATAGCGCGGGGCCATCATCTTGTCCCTGGCCGGAAGGTTCACCCACAGCTGGATGCCGTGGAAGAGGCCGCCGGACATGACCAGGGACTCCGGGGGAGCCTCGATGTGCAGCAGGCCCGAGCCGGCGGTCATCCACTGGGTGTCGCCGTTGGTGATGGTGCCGCCACCACCCTGCGAGTCCTGGTGGTCGAAGATGCCGTCCATGATGTAGGTGACGGTCTCGAAACCGCGGTGGGGGTGCCAGGGGGTGCCCTTGGGCTCGCCCGGCGCGTACTCCACCTCACCCATCTGGTCCATCATGATGAACGGGTCGAGGTGCTTGTAGGCGATCCCGGCGAACGCCCGGCGCACCGGGAAGCCCTCGCCCTCGAAACCGCTCGGCGCGGTCGTCACGGTGAGCACCGGTCGCGCCACGGCGTCGGCCGGAGCAGCCACACGGGGCAGGATCAGCGTGTTCTCGACGGTCACTGCAGGCATGTCGGGACCTCCTTGTGCGACTCACTTTAGTTGATTATTGAACTTCCTGCTACCCCTAACAGAGGAGGCCCGGAGGGCATTCCCTCCGGGCCTCCTCGACCAGCCGGACCGGCCGGGCCGGTCGGCACGCGGTGCTAGTTGCTGAAGTACAGATACTTCCAGGGTCCGAATGTCGTCGCGTTCACATTGTCACCGGACGCGCCGCTGACGTAGGCCGACCGCATCCGGGCCCGGATGCCCGACTCGCCGGGCGCCGGGAGCTCCACCGCCGACTTGCCGTTCGTACGGATCGGGAAGTACTCGGGGTCGTCGGCGGTGACGGAGTACCACGCGCCGTCGAAGTAGACCTCGAGGTCGAAGCGCTGCTGGCGGCCCGGGTAGTAGGGCATCGAGGTCGTCAGCAGCGGGCTGGTGTTCTTGTGGAACCAGTAGTACGAGACCGAGCCGATCTTGGCCTTCTTGTAGTGCCGGGACACGGCCGTCGAGATCCGCACCCGTGCGTTCGCGGTGACCTTGACCGTCTTCGACTCGGAGCGGGCGTCACCCTTGAAGACCGCGGTGACGTTCGTGTTCCGGGTCATGTCGAGGGTCACCGAGAGGTTCCCGGCGGAGTTGACCTTGCCGGTCCTGACCAGCTTCTTCGGCTTGTCGTTGCCGTGCGGGTCGGCCCAGATCTCGACCGTGCGGTTCTTGTACGTCCGGCCCAGGTGCGCCGTGAACTTGACGTCGGCGCCGTAGTTGAAGAGCTTCCTGTTGTTGTTCAGGGTCAGCGTCGTCGCGGCGCGGGCGACCGCGACCGTGTCGGACACGGTGGCCGGCGTGTGCTCGGCGTCACCCGCGTACGCCACCTTGTAGGTGACCGGGCCGCCGACGGGCGGGGTGTTGGTGAAGGAGTACGTGCCGTCCACCTTCACCGTGACCGACGGCAGCACCCTGCCGTTCGGGCTCTCCAGGTCGGTGCGGGTGACCTTCAGCTTGACGCCGGACGGCAGCGCGACCGTCGCCGTGAGCTTTCCGGAGACCGTGAGCTTCTTGGCCCGGGGGGCCTTCGCCGGAGCGTTCACCGTCAGCACCGGGGAGTTCTTGGCGGGGTCGGTCAGCGCCCTGAGGGTGTAACCGGAGCCGCTGCCGACCAGCAGGAAGATCCGCGAGGCGTCCGGCGCCCAGGCCAGGGCGGCGGTGCCGTTCCCACCGGCCGGGTACGTACGCAGCGGCCTCGTGGCGTTCGGCCGGTAGACGGACACCTTGGTGCCGTTGAACTGGGCCACCAGGCCGTTCGGGGCGATGTCGGCGCTCTGGCCGGCCGGGTAGGCGCCCACCTTGGTCAGGGTGCCGTTCGCGTACTCGTCCCGGTCCGTGCCGTCGGCCAGTACCTGCGGGGCTCCGGGGACGAGGTCGAGGTCGTCGATGCCGTTGTTGAGCTGGTAGGGCTGGCTGTTCCAGGCGACCACCTCGGGCGTCGGGCCCGAGACGTCCACGAGACCGACGGTCGACGAGGACAAGCCGGTCTCACCGACGGCCAGCAGGCCCGGCGCGGACGTACTCGCGTCGAGCAGCGCCGGATTCCAGATGTCGTGGCCCCCGGGAAGCAGCCCCATCGACACCGGGCCGGCCTCGGCCGCGACCGCCTGAGACCTGCTGGAGGTCCCGGCGGACGAGTCCGAGGATCCGGATGAGTCGGCGGAGGTCTCCGGGGAAGGCGTGGGAGAGGTGGACTCCTCGGACGGCTCGTCGGTCGGTTCCGTGCCCGGGTCGGTGCTCGGCTCGTCGGTCGGTTCCGTGC
>NZ_LIQQ01000732.1 GCF_001418565.1 Streptomyces graminilatus
GTCCGGGGCGGAGCCAGGACGGGGCAGCTCGGCTGGGTTTCGGCTGCGGCAGGGAGGAGTAGCGGTCGCCCTCACCGCAGGACGTGACCGAAGGGCGAGGGCGGGGCAGGCGATGCTCAGGGGCGCGGCCGGGCTCGGGGGCGGGGTGCCCGTGCGACGGTGAGGCGTCGGATGGGCTCGGCGAAGGCCGTGCCGAGGTTCGCGGGCCTTGAGGCGAAGGGACAGGTGGTGCCCGTAAGGCGGGATGGCGGGCGCCGAGCGCGGGCGGTCCCGGTTTCCAGGGGCCGAACGGGTCCTGGGCCGGGGGATCGCGAGTCGGCCGATCGTGGGGCGGTTAACGTCCTTGAAACTCCGGCCAACTAGCGTGCCCATCTCGCCACCAGCGGTTTTGGTGGCACCGGGCAACCGGACCCCGCACGGTCCGGAGCGAGGATGTGAGGTGGGAAGCCGTGCAACTGACCCCGCACGAGCAGGAGAGGCTGCTGATCCACGTGGCGGCGGACGTCGCAGAGAAGCGCAGGGCCCGTGGACTCAGACTGAATCATCCCGAGGCGGTCGCGCTGATCACCTCGCACATTCTCGAAGGCGCCCGTGACGGCCGTACCGTCGCCGAGCTGATGTCCTCCGGACGCAAGCTGCTGACCAGGGAAGACGTCATGGAGGGCATCCCCGAGATGATCCACGACGTCCAGGTCGAGGCGACCTTCCCGGACGGCACCAAGCTCGTCACCGTCCACGACCCGATCGTCTGAGGGAAGAGGCTGCCGTGATCCCCGGAGAGATCCTGTTCGCCGACGGACCCGTTGTGTACAACGAGGGCCGCGAGGTCACCTCGATGACCGTGCTGAACGCCGCCGACCGGCCCGTCCAGGTCGGCTCCCACTACCACTTCGCCGAGGCCAACCCCGGCCTGGAGTTCGACCGCGCGGCAGCGCGCGGCAAGCGGCTCAACATCGCCGCCGGCACCGCCGTACGCTTCGAACCCGGGATCCCCGTCGACGTAGAACTCGTCCCGCTCACCGGCGCGCGCATCGTGCCCGGACTGCGCGGGGAGACCGGAGGTGCCCTCGATGCCTGAGATCTCACGTGCCGCGTACGCCGACCTGTTCGGCCCCACCACCGGCGACCGAATCCGGCTCGCCGACACCGATCTGCTGATCGAGATCGAGGAGGACCGCAGCGGCGGTCCCGGACTCGCCGGCGACGAGGCGGTGTTCGGCGGCGGCAAGGTCATCCGCGAGTCCATGGGCCAGGCGCGTGCCACGCGCGCGGACGGCACCCCGGACACGGTCATCACGGGCGCGGTGATCGTCGACCACTGGGGCATCGTCAAGGCCGACATCGGCATCCGCGACGGCCGGATCACCGGCATCGGCAAGGCCGGCAACCCCGACACCATGGACGGGATCCACCCCGACCTGGTCATCGGCCCGGAGACCGAGATCATCGCGGGCAACGGCCGGATCGTGACGGCGGGCGCCATCGACGCGCACGTCCACCTGATCTGCCCGCAGATCGCCGACGAGGCGCTGGCGTCGGGCATCACGACTCTCGTGGGTGGCGGCACCGGCCCGGCCGAGGGTTCGAAGGCGACGACGGTGACCCCGGGCCCCTGGCACCTCGCCCGGATGCTGGAGGCGATGGAGCAGTACCCGCTCAACTTCGGCCTGCTCGGCAAGGGCAACACCGTCTCGCACGACGCGATGCTCTCCCAGATCCGGGGCGGCGCCCTCGGTCTGAAGATCCACGAGGACTGGGGCTCGACCCCGGCGGCCATCGACGCGGCCCTGACCGTCGCCGACCGCACGGGCATCCAGGTCGCCATCCACACGGACACCCTCAACGAGGCCGGGTTCGTGGCCGACACGCTCGCGGCCATCGCGGGCCGGGGCATCCACGCGTACCACACCGAGGGCGCGGGCGGCGGGCACGCGCCGGACATCATGTCCGTGGTCTCCGAGCCGCACGTCCTGCCGAGTTCCACCAATCCGACGCGGCCGTACACCGTCAACACCGCCGACGAGCACCTCGACATGCTGATGGTCTGCCACCACCTGAACCCGGCGGTGCCGGAGGACCTCGCGTTCGCCGAGTCGCGCATCCGGCCGTCGACGATCGGGGCGGAGGACATACTGCACGACCTGGGCGCGATCTCCATCATCTCGTCCGACGCGCAGGCCATGGGGCGGGTCGGCGAGGTCATCATGCGGACCTGGCAGACGGCCCATGTGATGAAGCGGCGCCGGGGCGCGCTCCCGGGTGACAGCGGCGCCGACAACCACCGCGTACGCCGTTATGTCGCCAAGTACACGATCAACCCGGCCCTCGCACAGGGGCTCGCGCGGGAGATCGGCTCCGTGGAGACGGGCAAGCTCGCCGACCTCGTCCTCTGGGAGCCCGCGTTCTTCGGGGTCAAGCCGCATCTCGTCATCAAGGGCGGGCAGATCGCGTACGCGCAGATGGGCGACGCGAACGCGTCGATCCCGACCCCGCAACCGATCCTGCCCCGGCCGATGTTCGGCGCGATCGGACGAGCACCGGCGTCCAACTCCTTCAACTTCGTCGCCCAGTTGGCGATCGAGGACGGGCTGCCGGAGCGGCTTCAGCTCGGCAAGCGGTTCGTGGCGATCGAGTCGACCCGTGCGGTGACCAAGGCCGACATGCGGGAGAACGACGCGCGTCCGGACGTACGGATCAACCCCGACAGCTTCGCCGTGCACATCGACGGGGAACTGGTCGAGGCGACTCCGGCCGCCGAACTGCCCATGGCTCAGCGGTACTTCCTCTTCTGATGAGGAGTTTCGGATGAGGAGTTCTGGATGAGCAGGGCAGCGTTGCTCGTCCTCGCCGACGGCCGCTTTCCCGCCGGAGGGCACGCGCACTCCGGCGGGGCCGAGGAGGCCGTCAAGGCGGGGCGGATCACCGGGGCCGCGAGCCTGGAGGAGTTCTGCCGGGGGCGGCTGCACACGACGGGGCTGGTGTCGGCCGCGCTGGCCGCAGCCGCCGCGCTCGGCGCCGATCCGGTGGCCCTCGACGGCGCGGCGGACGCGCGGACGCCGTCGCCGGCGTTGCGTGTCGCCGCGCGCAGGCTGGGGCGGCAGTTGACGCGGGCCGCGCGGGCCACCTGGCCGTCGGCCGAACTCGACGCGCTGGCGCGGGAGTTCCCCAAGGGTGCGCATCAGCCGGTGGTGCTGGGGCTCACCGCGCGGGCGGCGGGGCTGGGGGCGGAGGACGCGGCGTACTGCTCCGTGTACGAGAGTGTCAGTGGGCCCGCTACGGCGGTGGTGCGGTTGCTGAGCCTTGATCCGTTCGATGCGAGCGGGGTGCTGGCTCGGCTGGCGCCGGAGCTGGATCGTGTGGTGGACCGGGCTGTGGA
>NZ_LIQQ01000733.1 GCF_001418565.1 Streptomyces graminilatus
GGGTGTGGGCTGGGTGTGGGCTGGGTGCGGGCGTTTCCGGCGGGGCCGTGCGGCCCCGCCGGACTCGGGGTCTCGGGGTCTCGGGGTCTCGCCCTGAGGGACTACAGCGCGGACGCCGCCCGGGCTATGTCCTTCGCGAAGGTGGACACCTGGCCGTAGACGCCGGGTACGCCGGGCCGGGCGCAGCCGTCGCCCCAGCTGACGATGCCGACCTGGATCCAGGCGCCGGTGTCGTCCTTGCGGAACATGGGCCCGCCGGAGTCGCCCTGGCAGGTGTCGACACCGCCCGCCAGGAAGCCGGCGCACAGTTCGTCAGAGGGTACGAGCCGCTTGCCGTAGTGCAGCTTGCAGCCCGCGTCGCTGACGTAGGGGACGGTGGCCTTCAGCAGCTTGGTCGTGCCGGTGTTGGCGTTCTCCGCGGTGTCGCCCCAGCCCGCGACGGTGAACGTGCCGCGGTTGTACTTGGTGGTGGTGGCGAGCTTCAGCGTGGGCTTGTTGATCGGCCGGGCGAGCTTGACGAGCGCCCAGTCCTTGCCGTTGCCGTTGTAGCCCGGGGCCTGGCGGACCTTGGTCGACTTGACCTTGATCGCACCCGGGGCGTTCAGGTCGGCGACCCCGGCGGTGACCGTGATGCCCGTGTTGGGGCCGGAGCCGTCCACGCAGTGGGCGGCGGTCAGGACGACGTCCTTCTTGTAGAGCGCGCCGCCGCAGCCCATCGAGAGGTGCACCAGCCACGGGAACTCGCTCTGCGCGGCGGGCGTTCCTCCTACGACGGGCACGGGCGCGGCATGCGCGGCGAGCGGCTGGAGGCTCGCGATCGCGAGGGCCGCCGCCCCGATCGTCGCGGCCCGCTTGACCAGGGAGAGACCTCTTCCGACCGACGAGGTGTGGGTCAACGTACGTCCTTTCATGGGGGTGATGACAAAGAACGTAAGTATGAAGATCGGGGAGGGTGGGAAACAAGGACGGATCTCACGTGCCCCCGGCGGAACCGGACGGCGGGGAATCCGGTCTTACCGACAGTTCCCCGGCACGCACGTACAGTGGAAGAGAGTTCTGGGCGTCTTGGGGGTGAGGACGTGGCGAACGGCGGACCGGTCGAGCACGGCTACCCGCATCTGGAGACGGTGCGGGCCGCGATCAACGCGCTCTACAAGAGGCTGTCGTACGACACCGTCCAGACCTTCGCGACGAGCGTGGCCCCGGCCGACGTGGCCTTCGGCGACACCGACGACCTGCATCTGGGCGCGCAGCGGGTGGCCCGGGAGATGGTGCGCCACTACCGGCTCCCGGACGCGCGCATGATCGTCGGGTTCCGCGAGATGACCCACGCCGCGAATGTCGAACTGGCGGCGGGGCCCGAGTACTTCATCGAGCTCAACGACCGTTTCCGCACCCACCGCAGGGACATCGGCGCGGCCCTCGCGCACGAGGTGACCCATGTCTATCTGCACCGCCTGGACCTGGCCTTCCCGGGGACACGGGACAACGAGATCCTCACGGACACCACGGCGGCGTATCTGGGCGCGGGCTGGCTGCTCCTGGACGCCTTCCGCGAGGACGCGGTCTCCTCGCAGAAGCTCGGCTATCTCACGCCGGAGGAGTTCGGGTACGTACTGGCCAAGCGTGCGCTGGTCTTCGACGAGGATCCCGCGGTCTGGTTCACCAGTCCGCAGGCGTATACGGCGTACGCGGCGGGCATGGAGCTGGCCCGCCGTGACACACGCCAGCCTCCGCTGACGGCGGCGGGCTGGGCGGGCCGCCGCCGTTACGCGCGCGACCGCCGCCATGCCCAGGCCCAGCATGCCCCGGGTGCCGGGGATCCGGACGGCGTCCCGTACAGCTTCACCCCCGGCTCCCTCGACTCCCCCGACTTCTCTGTCCCCGCCGGCTCATCCGGCTCATCCGGCTCATCCGGC
>NZ_LIQQ01000734.1 GCF_001418565.1 Streptomyces graminilatus
CGGTCACGAGGGTGCCCGAGGCACGGACCAGCAGCGGGGGCGCGTGTCCGCAGTTCACCACTTCCAGGTGACCGGGCCTCGGATATCCGGCGACGACGGCGGTGACGAAGTCGTCCGGGCCCAGGTTGCGGGCGAGGCTCCGCTCGATCCGGTCCACGACGGCGAGGAGCTCGGGCTCGTCGTAGGCGGCCTCCCGGAAGACACCGAGCACGAGCGCGGCGGTCCCCACCGCCGGCAGCCCCTTGCCGCGCACATCGCCGACGATCAGCCTCACCCCGTACGGCGTCGGTATCAGCGCGTACAGATCACCGCCGATCCGGGCCTCGGCCGCCGCCGCGCTGTAGCGGACGGCCACCTGGAAGGGGCCGACCGTCGCCGGTACGGGGCTGAGCAGCGCGTGCTGGGCGGTCTCCGCGACCGAACGGACGGCGTCGAGCACCCGCTCCCGGCGTCCGCGCAGCGCGCTGGCCAGGGCGCTCGCCAGGGTGACCGCGGCCACGGCGGACAGGACGGCGGCCGGCTCGGGGCCCGGCACGCCCGCCCGGTCGCCGAGCGTCACGCCGAGCACCCCGGCGAGGACGCCGACGCAGAGGACACCGCGCGGTCCGTTGGTGGTGGCGGCCAGGGCGGGCCCGGCGGCGAGCAGCGGCAGCCAGCTCGTGCCGGCTCCGCCGACGAGGTCGCCGAGGACGACGGCGGCCACGACCAGCACGGGCAGGGCGGGGAGCAAGGACACACGGCTCCTGAGCGCTCGTACGAACCAGCGGTCTCCAGCTCGGTGTCGGGCCTGACTCATGTTCCGTCCGCAGTCCTCACCTGTGTATGCGGGGCGGGAATCCCCGAATTGCCGGTTTTGCCCAGACATCCAGGAAACGCGATCCGCCCCGTCGGCAACAAGCTGAGGATTTTCAGATAGTGAGCGAGAGCCCCCTGGTCACACGGTCGGCGACCGGCATCAGCCGCTCCCGGATCTCCGGCAGCCGGGCGAGCCGGTCCGCCGACATGGAGATACCGAGCGAGCCGAGCGTGTCGCCCCGGTAGACGGGGACGGCGACACAGACCGTCCCGAGGGCGTACTCCTCCAGGTCGGTGACGGCCGGTGCCACGGGTGAGGAGTCGATCCGCCGGAGCAGTTCCGGCCCGCTGGTGATCGTCCTCGGGGTGAGGCCGTTGAGGTGGTGCCGGGAGAGATAGTCGTTGCGGGCGTCCTCGTCCAGTTCGCGCAGTACGGACTTGCCGAGCGCGGTGGCGTGGCCGGCGTCCTCGAAGCCCACCCAGAGGTCGACGCGGGGTGCCCGGGGGCCGTCGACGATCTCGGCTACCCGGATCTCGCCCTCCTCGTAGAAGGTGAGGTAGGCGGCGGTGGCCAGTTCGTC
>NZ_LIQQ01000735.1 GCF_001418565.1 Streptomyces graminilatus
GAGGGGGGACCCCCAACGGGCTGATGGTGTGCGGGCTCGTCCCCAGGTGCCGGACGGGCTGAAATGACCGGGCCGGCGTCGTATGCGCACCGGACGGGCTGAAGATGCCGGAACCGGCGTCGACGAGGTAGTGACAGGCGTGCGGCCGGACGAGGGACCCGCACCAAGTAACCTTGTCCGGGGCACCCAGCGCCCCCGCCCCACCACCCCGGACCAGGAAAGGTGCCTCCACAGTGGATCGCGCCGCAGTGATTGTCGCCATAGACGGGCCTTCCGGCACCGGCAAGTCGAGCACGTCGAAGGCCGTTGCCGCGCAGCTCGGGCTGAGCTACCTGGACACCGGGGCCCAGTACCGGGCGATCACCTGGTGGATGGTGAACAACGAGATCGACCTCACCGATCCCTCCGCGATCGCCGCCGTGGCGGGCAAGCCCGAGATCGTCTCCGGTACGGACCCGCTGAACCCGACGATCACCGTGGACGGCACCGATGTCGGCGGCCCGATCCGCACCCAGGAGGTCACCTCCAAGGTCAGCGCGGTGAGCGCCGTACCCGAGGTGCGCGCCCTGATCACCGAGCTCCAGCGGTCCATCGCCGCGGACGCCGAGAACGGGATCGTCGTCGAGGGGCGGGACATCGGCACGACCGTGCTGCCCGACGCCGACCTGAAGATCTTCCTCACCGCGTCCCCGGAGGCGCGTGCCGCCCGCCGCAGCGGTGAGCTTCAGGGGGCCGACGTCAACGCCACCCGGGAGGCGCTGCTCAAGCGGGACGCGGCCGACTCCAGCCGCAAGACCTCGCCGCTCGCCAAGGCGGACGACGCGGTGGAGGTCGACACCTCCGATCTGACCCTGGAGCAGGTCATCGAGTGCGTCGTCACCCTCGTCGGGGAGAAGCGGGACGCGAAGTGAGCGACCCGTCGAACGTTCCGTCGCTGCGAGGTGCCGAGGTCGGGCGCCGGATCGGCGTCGGCCTGATGTACGGGCTGTGGAAGCCGCGCGTCCTGGGCGCCTGGAAGGTCCCCGCGACCGGTCCGGTGATCCTCGCCGTCAACCACTCGCACAACATCGACGGCCCGATGGTCATCGGCGTCGCGCCCCGGGCGTCCCACTTCCTGGTGAAGAAGGAGGCGTGGGTCGGCCCGCTCGATCCGGCCATGCGCGCCCTCGGCCAGGTGAAGGTGGACCGCTCGACCGCCGACCGCACGGCGATCACCCAGGCCCTGAGCGTGCTGGAGAGGGGCGGGGTCCTCGGGATCTTCCCCGAGGGCAGCCGTGGCGAGGGCGACTTCGCCGCACTGCGCTCCGGGCTCGCCTACTTCGCCGTGCGCAGTGGTGCACAGGTCGTTCCCGTGGCCGTGCTGGGCAGCACCGACCGGCGCGGACGGCTGATAAAGGGGCTGCCTCCGCTGCGCAGCCGCGTCGACGTGGTCTTCGGTGACCCGTTCGAGGCGGGCGACGGCACCGGGCGGCGTACGCGCGCGGCGCTGGACGAGGCGACCGTACGCATCCAGAAGCAGCTCACCGCGCATCTGGAGAACGCCCGACGGCTCACCGGCCGTGAGGCACGTTAGGCACGTTGGGCGGGTTGGGCACGTTGGCACGTGAGGAAAACGCGGGGCGCTGCGCCGAGCGCTGAGCGACACTTGAGTACTTGAGCGGTTTGGGCAGTTTGAGTAGTGGATCACCCGACAACCGGGCGGTTCCACCGATCACCACGATGAACGAGGTACGGACTTCATGAACGACCACATTCCCTCCGAGGGCTCGGGAGAGTACGAGCACGGAGAGCTTGGCGATGCCGAGTACGCGGAGTTCATGGAGCTCGCCGCGGTCGAGGGCTTCGACATCGAGGAGGTCGAGGGCGCGATCGACGAGGCGGGGCACGGGCCGCTGCCCGTTCTCGCCGTCGTCGGGCGGCCGAACGTCGGCAAGTCGACACTCGTCAACCGCATCATCGGGCGCCGCGAGGCCGTCGTCGAGGACAAGCCCGGCGTCACCCGCGACCGCGTCACCTACGAGGCCGAATGGGCCGGGCGGCGCTTCAAGGTCGTCGACACCGGCGGCTGGGAGCAGGACGTCCTCGGTATCGACGCCTCCGTGGCCGCGCAGGCCGAGTACGCGATCGAGGCGGCCGACGCGGTCGTCTTCGTCGTGGACGCCAAGGTCGGCGCGACCGACACCGACGAGGCGGTCGTCCGGCTGCTGCGCAAGGCCGGCAAACCCGTCGTCCTGTGCGCCAACAAGGTCGACGGGCCGAGCGGCGAGGCCGACGCCACCTCCCTGTGGGGCCTCGGGCTCGGCGAGCCGCACCCCGTCTCCTCGCTGCACGGCCGGGGCACCGGCGACATGCTGGACGCCGTCCTTGAGGCGCTGCCCGAGGCGCCCTCGCAGACCTTCGGCGCCGCGGTCGGCGGCCCGCGCCGTATCGCCCTCATCGGCCGCCCGAACGTCGGCAAGTCCTCGCTGCTGAACAAGGTGGCGGGCTCGGAGCGGGTCGTCGTCAACGAGATGGCGGGCACCACCCGTGACCCGGTCGACGAGCTGATCGAACTCGGCGGCGTCACCTGGAAGTTCATCGACACGGCGGGCATCCGCAAGCGCGTCCACCTCCAGCAGGGCGCCGACTACTACGCCTCGCTGCGTACGGCCGCCGCCGTGGAGAAGGCCGAGGTCGCGGTCATCCTGATCGACGGCTCCGAGAACATCTCCATCCAGGACCAGCGCATCGTCACCATGGCCGTCGAGGCGGGCCGCGCGATCGTCGTCGCCTACAACAAGTGGGACACCCTCGACGAGGAGCGCCGCTACTACCTGGAGCGGGAGATCGAGACCGAGCTCGCCCAGGTGGCGTGGGCGCCCCGCGTCAACGTCTCGGCGCGCACCGGCCGCCACATGGAGAAGCTGGTCCCGGCGATCGAGGCCGCCCTCGCGGGCTGGGAGACCCGGGTCCCGACGGGCCGGCTGAACGCCTTCCTCGGCGAGCTGGTCGCCGCCCACCCGCACCCGATCCGGGGCGGCAAGCAGCCGCGCATCCTGTTCGGCACCCAGGCGGGCACCAAGCCGCCGCGGTTCGTCCTCTTCGCCTCCGGCTTCATCGAGGCCGGCTACCGCCGCTTCATCGAGCGCCGCCTGCGCGAGGAGTTCGGCTTCGAGGGCACGCCGATCCACATCTCGGTCCGGGTGCGCGAGAAGCGCGGCCGGAAGAAGTAGCGGATGTCATGACTGAGGGCGGCTCCCGTCAGGGGCCGCCCTCAGTCACATCCGGGTCGTGGTCACGCACCTCGGCGCGGACCCGGTGGCAGCGCCGCCGGGATGTGGGTCATCCCGGTGTAGTGCTGCTGCCGCCCGCCTGCCGGCCATACGGCGGTCGGGGTCGGGGGCGCCGGCTGCCCCTGTGGCGGGTCGGGCTGGCCGACCCGCTGCCACACGGACTGCTGCCCACCGCCCTGGCCGCCGTTGCGCGCGCTGAACGCCCCCGCGCTGTAGGCGCTGTACGAGCCCGTGCCCGAGCCGTACGAGCCGCCGTACTGGGTGAGGCCGCCCGGGCTCCTCCCGAAGGCCGAGAAGCCCAGCTCGTCCTCGCCGCTCCGGTCGCCCGGCAGCGAACGGAAGGACTTGCCGTACTCGGCGTAGAGCGCGTCGTAGATCGGCGTGGCCGATGGGCCGCTGATGTAGTCCTGGGTCGACCGCGCGGACGGAACCGACTGATAGGACTGGCGGCGGGGGACATCGTAGGTGTGCACACCCCTCCAAACGACCCCACCCCACATCGGATGCGGCCGGGAAGAGGATTGGCAGGGTCGCGAAGCGCCTGCCAGGGGCGCGGGGCTGCGACATTTGCGGCTCCCGCCGCGTGGGCGCGACAAGCCACACTCAACCGTCAGCCGCCAACCAGCCGAAGCCCCCCACCGCTACAGCGCTCAGGTGCCCGCCAGAGGCAACGCGCTGGCGACCAGCTTCCCGATCCCCGCGGCCTTGTCCAGCGCGTCCCGCAGCAGATCCTCCCGGGGCTGGCGCCCGATCGACCCGACCGGCGCCGCGAACACCAGCACCTGCTGGTGCTTGTTGGCGGCGGCACGCCAGCTGTCGGTGACCTGGAGCGGCTGGTGCGCCTGCCACCAGGCCACCGCGGAGCCGCCGTTCGGGCCCGGCTGGAGTACGGCGTGCAGTTGGCCCGCCGCGAGCAGCACCGACCAGCCGTGCAGCACGGGCGGCACCTCCGTCAGCTCGGTCAGGGGCATGAAGCCCTGCTCGATGAGGAGCGGCAGGAAGTCGTCGCCGGCGCCGGTCGCGCCGGGGCGGACGATCGGGGCGGTCGGTTCGACGACCAGGGCGGGGTGCAACTCGCCCTCGATCAGGACCAGTCCGCTGGTGACTCCCAGTACGGCCTGCTCGGGTGCGGCCATCGGGGCCTCCTCGTCGGCGTTGATGGAGCGGACCGCGCCCTGGAGCTGCTCCTCGGTGACCTGGACGACCTGCGAAGGCAGGCAGCCCGCGTGGGCGAAGGCGAGGACGGCGGTCTCGTCCCCGATGAAGAGAACGGTGCTGGTGCGCTCCTGGGCGGAGTCGCCCGGCGTGCGGCAGGACGTGCAGTCGTAACTGCCCGGAGCGTTGTCGCCGGCGAGCAGACGGTCGGCTTCTTCGTCGCCGATCTCGGCGCGGACCTCGTCGCTGACATCGAGCATGCGCGGCACGGGTGGCTCCCTCGGGATGCGGTGCGTGGCGGGGCCGGGTCGCCCCCGGCCGGTGGGCCCGGACAGTCCGGGCTCATAAAGATGACAACGGCCATCTGTGTCAGGGGTCACGCTGCGGGGCGAACGTAATCGAACCATCCTCCGCATGTGGTCACAGTGGGTGTGGAATCGAGCACTCTTGGTCAAGTAACGGACAGGTTACGGAAGTTGGTTCGGTGAACTGACTCACAGTTTGTTCGAGCGCGTGGTCGACAAATCAGGAAATGGGCGCATGAAGTGGGTGCCCGAAATTTGTCGTTACCTGCGGTAACCATGAACTGACCTGGGAGAAAGGGGAGTTGGTTGAAATCGGCACGTCAGGGTCCATAGATTCCTCCGCCGTGTGCACCTAGCACCGCTCGGGAAGGTCCGCCGGCAGCGCAGAACCAGACAACGCGCAGCACTACGGCCGGTGGACGGAGCGGAGTGCGCCGACCGCGTCTGACGCGGGGTCGGTGTGCTCCGGTCAGGGGGAGCCCGGGTCTGTGGAGAGGGATCTTCATGTCCGAATGTGCCGATAGTTACACCCGCAAGACGCGCAAGACGGCGGTCCTCACCGGAGCGGCACTGCTCGCTCCGCTCGGCCTGGTGGCCGCGACCGGCAACGCCGCGGCGGCGGACGGCGGGGTGTGGGACCGCATCGCCCAGTGCGAGAGCGGCGGAGACTGGCACATCAACACCGGCAACGGCTACTACGGAGGACTCCAGTTCTCCGCCGGCACCTGGCGCGCCTACGGCGGTACGGCGTACGCGGCCACCGCCGACGGGGCCACCAGGTCCCAGCAGATCGCCGTCGCCACCAAGGTCCAGGGCGCCCAGGGCTGGGGCGCCTGGCCCACCTGTTCGGCGCGTGCCGGTGCGTCCGGGAGCGCTCCCGCCGCATCGGGCTCCGGTTCGGGTTCCGACTCGGGCTCCGGTTCGGCCGCCACCGGGTCGACGACGAAGTCGGCCAAGCCGTCCGGCGGCGACCGGTCGGCAGGGAAGACCAACGGTTCCGGCGGGTCCACCGCCTCCGAGACGCCGTCGAAGGCACCGGAGCGTGCGCCGGCCCACGTCGGCCGTAGCGCGTCCCGTGGCGACTACACCGTCCGCGCGGGCGACACCCTGAGCGGCATCGCCGCCCGGTACACGACCACCTGGCAGCACCTCTACGCCGCCAACAGGGCCGTCATCGGCGACAGCCCCGACCTGATCATGCCCGGGCAGAAGCTCGACTTCTGAGCGCGCGACTTCGGAGCCGCTCCAGCCGCTGAGCCGCTTCGCCTGCTTCGGCCACGGTGCCCCACCCGGTCCTCGGACCGGGTGGGGCACCGGCGTCCCGGCAACCCGCGAGCCGTCGAGTCCGTAGTGGTCGTTCGTCCATAGAGGTCGACGAGGACAGTGGCTGTCCGCGATCGCTGGCAGACTCGCCCCATGTTGGAGACCTCGGCACGGCTGCTGCGCCTGCTCTCGCTGCTACAGGCCCACCGTGAGTGGTCGGGCCCCGACCTGGCCGACCGCCTCGGTGTGACCCCGCGTACCGTCCGCCGGGACGTGGACCGGCTGCGCGAGCTCGGCTATCCCGTGGACGCCAGTCCGGGCACCGGGGGCGGCTACCGGCTCGGCGCCGGTGCCGAGCTGCCACCGCTGCTGCTGGACGACGACGAGGCGGTCGCCGTGGCCGTCGGGCTGCGGACCGCCGCCGGACAGGGCATCGAAGGCATCGGCGAGACCTCCGTACGCGCCCTGGCCAAGCTCGAACAGGTGCTGCCCGACCGGCTCCGCCGACGGGTCGGGGCCCTGAACGCCTTCACCGTACCGATGCTGCGCGGGCCGCAGTCCTCCGCCGTCGACCCGGCCGTCCTCACCGAACTCGCCCACCTGTGCCGGGACGCGGAGCGGCTGCGCTTTGAGTACCGGGGCCACGAGGGGGCTGTGTCGATGGCTCGCCGTACCGTCGAGCCGCACCGCCTGGTGTGCACCGAGCGGCGCTGGTATCTGGTCGCCTGGGACGTCGACCGCGCCGACTGGCGTACGTTCCGCGTGGACCGCATCACGCCGAAGCCGCCGCACGGACCACGCTTCGCCCCTCGTACGCCACCCGCGGACGATCTCGCCGCCTATGTCTCCCGGGGCGTCTCCACGCACGCGTACGCCTCGCACGCCGTCGTACGCCTGCTGGTGCCCCTCGCGGAGGCCGCCGAGCGGATCTCGCCCTCCGCCGGGACGCTGGAGCCGGACGGCGAGGAGGCCTGTCTGCTGCGGACCGGGGCCGCGAGCCTCCATGTGATGGTCGTTCACGTGATGATGATGGGCTTCGAGTTCGAGGTGCTGGAGCCCGCGGAACTCGTCGACGTGATCAGGACCTCCCGGGACCGGCTGTCTCGCGCGGTGGACCGGTCACCGCTTGACCGGAGCAGCACAGAGGCACCGTCGTGAAGATGTGATGCGGAGATTGTATGAGGAACTCGTGGGTGTTTTACGCGTCCTGTCGACCCGCCGACGGCCCGACGTGCGGCATCACCACACGCGGCATGGGTGTGGCATGCGGAAGGGACGCGTAAGACGTCACGGTGGGGGCGGGCGGCGCAATTCACTGTCCTCGACTCGCTCTTCCGGCGAATGTGAACGGGGTTTATACGGGGCTCGCGGAGTGCCGGCGAATTTCGTTCGAATGGCGGTCGGAAGTATGGGTGACCAGCCTTCCGTATGGCGGCCCGCGTGCGGATTATCGCTCGAAGAAGCTGATGTGATCTTGTGACGCGGGTGTGACCGGAGCCGTACGGAATGCTGCGTGGCGCGGGGGTACGGGGTTCCCCGGGCGCAGGTCGGCGCCTACCGTGGCGGGCATGTCATCGATTCCCAGGCCTGAAGAGAACCAGGACGATCCGAACGCCTACGTCGGCCTCGGCGTGGCGGAGGCCGACGTAGGCGTTCGG
>NZ_LIQQ01000736.1 GCF_001418565.1 Streptomyces graminilatus
AGGGCCAGGGCCGAGGGCCGAGGGCCAGGGGCCAGGTATCGCGGGGAGCGCGGGCATCCGAGGGGCGGGCGTCCCCGGGAGGGCAGACACCCGAAGGCCGGGCATCCCGGGGGAGGGCAGACACCCCGAGGGAGCGGGTGTCCCGGCGGGGCGGTCAACGCGGCGGGCCGCCAACGGCGGCGGCGGCCCGTCAACGGCAGCGTGCCGTCAGCGGCGGCGCTGGGAGCGCCAGACGAGGAACAGGGCGGAGGCGATCGCGGCGCCCTTCAGTGCCCACGGCCAGGTCTGGGCGAGTGCCTCGTTCATGTGTCCCTCGGCTATGGGTTCGCCCCAGCGGCCCCGCGTACGCCCCCACAGCCATCCGACACCGGCGGCGACGGCCGCTCCGGGCAGGTACACGACCGCCCACTTCGTCTCGGCCGGGGAGAGCCGGCGGGAGGCATACGCGATGGCCCAGCCGAGGAGCAGGCCGTAGAGGTTGCCGAGGACCGCTCCCCCGACGAGCAGGCCGGCGGCGAGGAGGAGCAGCGGGTTGCTCCAGCCGCCGGAGGGAAACGGGACGCGCAGCCGGGGCCACCGACGCGGGACGGTCTCTTCCTCCCGGCTTCCCTCGTGCCCTTGGGCGCCTCCGGGCTCGACGACCCCGTCGGTCCCGTTGGTCCCGTTGGTCCCGTCGGTCGCGTCCGTCCTGTCGGCCCCGTCCGCCGGTTTCGGCTTGCGCGGGCCGCGCGGTGGCCTGAGGAGGTCGGGGATCTCCACCCCGCCGACGAACCCGGCCGGGAGCCCGTCCGTGTCCGTGAAGGACCCCTGGCGGCCCGCCAGCCACCAGTCCGCGTCGCCGAGTTCGTCCGTGCCCGCGAGATGGGGCGGGGCGGGGTCCCCGGCCGAGGGAAACGGAGCGAACGCGTCGGCGTCCTTACCGGCCTCGGCCGGGCGCGGACGCGGTACGACCCGCCCGGGCCCCTTGCCCTTGCTCCTGCCCTTGGGCTGCGGCTCGTCGCGGTCGCGCTGTACGGGTACGGCGGCACGCGGCGCCTCGGGGGCACCGGGGGCGGGGCCCACGCCGGCGACGACCTCGTCCGGGGTGC
>NZ_LIQQ01000737.1 GCF_001418565.1 Streptomyces graminilatus
TCGACTTCGACGCCCTCGCGGCGGCCATGTCCTCCGCGAGGGCGTCGAAGTCGACGTACCCGGTGGCCTCCAGGACCTGGATGTGGTCGAGGACGGTCCGGTTCGCGTCGTCGGCGAGGGCGCGGACCAGGGAGTTGCGGGTGCTCGCGCGGACCTGCGCGACCACGGAGAACACCTTGCCGTGCGCCATCCGCAGCAGGTTGGCGAACTCGCTGTCGAAGTCCGCGCCGTGGGCCGCGTCCATGGCGCCGAGCCACTCGCGCTGCTGCTCGCTCGGCTGGTTGGGCAGGACGAACCCGAGCCGCGAGGCCACGTCCCGGACCCGCGCGTCGAGGAACGTGTGCCCCTCGATCAGATGCCGGCCCGCGATCCGTACGGCCTCGGTGGTGCCGCGTACCTGGGCCTGCTGACCGGCGGGCAGTTCCCACAGGCCCGCCAGCCGGACCTTGGTGAGGAACTCGCGGTCGAGCGCCGACAGCGGCCCGAACCGTGTCGACACGGTCTGCGCGTTGAGCACGGCCACACCGGTTCCGGCGCGGTCCGTGTACGACCAGACCGGGAAGACCAGTGCTACGAGGGTCGCCGCCAGACCCGCGACGATGAGCCCGGTACCGCCGAGACCGGGACGGTGGATGGATCGCATGGTGCCTCCTGCTCGCGGCACCGCACGCTAACGGGCTGCGGGCGCGGAGTTGGCATCGTACTGCGGGCCCTACGCCGACCGCTGTACAGCGGGAGACCGCTGGGAGGGGAGGGGTGGACGCCGGATGAGGCAAGGGCTGACCATTGCATACTGGTCGAAATGCTGACAAGCGGGTCGGTGAAGTAGTGCGTTATAGGCGGCGCTGTTAACCTCCGCACAATTTGCGCGCGTTGAGGTGGAGGTGCGTCAGCGGCGCAGGAGTACGCGGCGGGTGGCCCGGGCCAGCCTGGCCGTGGGGCGCTGGGAGCGCGGGGCCGGACCCGAGCGGTCGAGCCACCACTCACGCAGCCGCCGCAGGCCCTCCGTGTTCTCCGGGGTCCCGGGCTGTCCGCCGAACAGCAGATGCGCGGCGAAGTCCAGCGCGTCGCGCCGGTAGCCGTCGGACATGGGGTGCCCGTGCGCGTACGCGAGGAAGGCGGGCCGGTACCCGGCGCCGAGGATCTCGGGCAGCTCCGGCGCGACCTTCGCCACGACATCGGCCCGCTTCGCCCCGAGCGCCCGCGACTGCACCCCGAGCCGCACCCGGTCGAACCCCTCCGGCACGGGCGTCCCCGCGACGAGCGCGGAGAGCAACGCGGCCTGGGCGAGGGCGAGACGCTGGCGCGCGGGGGCGGAGTCGGGCGCCCGGTCAGCCTCCGTCCTGGGCGTGAACGCCGTCGCCGACTCCTCGGGCGAGGCCGCCTTCAGCGCTCCACGGATCGCGTCCAGTTCCCGCTCCAGCTCGCCCGCCTCCGGGAAGTTGTCGTCCCGTTCCAGCAGGACGCCGGGCGGGGTGACACGGGAGGCGAGGTCGGTGAGGATGTCGAGGACCTGGGGCGGGACCGGGTGGGCGTGGCTGTCGTGCCAGACGCCGTCCCGTTCGAAACCGCCCGCGACATGGACGTACGCGATGGCCTCGACGGGCAGTTCGGCCAGGGCCTTCGCCGGGTCCTCGCCCCGGTTGACGTGGTTCGTGTGCAGATTGGCGACATCGATGAGGAGGCGTACGCCGGTCCGGTCCGCCAGTTCGTACAGGAACTGACCCTCCGTCAGCTCGTCGCCGGGCCAGGCGATCAGCGCGGCGATGTTCTCCACGGCGAGCGGCACCGGCAGTGCCGCCTGCGCGATGCGGACGTTCTCGCACAGCACGTCGAGCGCGTCCCGGGTGCGGGGCACGGGCAGCAGGTGCCCGGCCTCCAGCAGCGGGGACGCGGTCAGCGGGCCGCCGGCCCGGACGAACGCGATGTGCTCGGTGACCAGGGGCGAGCCCAGGGCCTCGGCGCGCTCCGCGAGCGCCGTGAGCCGGTCCTCGGCGGGCCGGTCCGCGCCGCCAAGACCCAGGGAGACACCGTGCGGGACGACCGTCACACCGCGCTCGCGCAGCCGCAGCAGCGACTCGGGGAGGTGCCCCGGACAGAGGTTCTCGGCCACCGCCTCGACCCAGTCGATGCCCGGCATGGCCTCCACGGCGTCCGCGATCTCGGGCCGCCACCCGATGCCCGTACCCAGCCGCCCCAACTGCTCCGCTCGCACCGGTCGCTTCATCGTCCCTCGCCCTCTCCGACCGTTCCGGTCCACGGAGTGATGGCCCCGGTCCCCCGGGTCGAACCTCTCCCGGGGGACCGGGGCCATCA
>NZ_LIQQ01000738.1 GCF_001418565.1 Streptomyces graminilatus
GGTCCGTCTTGTCGGTCACGGTGATCGCCTGGCGTTCGTGTCCTTGGGGCCGCTTGCCGCAGGTGTTCGTCGGGGTCGGCGGCCGGGGTTTCTCGCCTCGTCGCGCCGGTCACAGCGATCCCCCGGCGTTCGCGCCCCTGGAGCCGCTCGCCGCAGGTGTTCGTCGGGGTCGGCCGCCGGGGCGTCTCGCCCCATCGCGCCGATCACGGCAAATCCCCCCACCGCACCGGATATCCGCTGAGCGGAACTTTGCTCACCGTTTATCGGATTGGTAAAGAACGCGGCCCACCCCCTGGTCACAGCTCCCGTGCAGCGGCGAGGATCGTCATGACCAGATCAAGCACAACTACCCACGGGGACGGTTCTCTTGACAGGCACCACACCGACGAGGCGAGCCGCAGCGCTCGGCTCGGCCGGAGCACTCGTCACGGCGACCCTGATAGCCGGCGCCATCGCGGCGCCCTCGGCCAACGCGAACGCCCGCCACGGCCAGAACTCCGAGACGCGCGGCGCGGCCGTCGCCGCCGCTCGTGCCGCGAAGGCGGGCATCGACTGGCAGGACTGCCCGGCGGACTGGGGCCTGGAGAAGCCGATCCAGTGCGGCTGGGTCACGGTGCCGCTCGACTACGCGAAGCCGTCCGGCAAGCAGATCAAGATCGCCGTCGACCGCATCGGCAACACGGGCACGAAGGACGAGCGGCAGGGCGCGCTCGTCTACAACCCGGGTGGACCGGGCGGCTCCGGCCTGCGCTTCCCGCGCCGGGTCACGACCAAGAACCCGCTGTGGACCAACGTGTCCAAGGCGTACGACTTCGTGGGCTTCGACCCGCGCGGAGTCGGTCACTCGGCGCCCATCTCCTGCATCGACCCGCAGGAGTTCGTGAAGGCGCCCAAGGCCGACCCGGTGCCGGACACCGAGGCGGACAAGCTCGCCCAGCGCAAGCTGGCCCGTGAGTACGCCGAGGGCTGCTACAAGCGCAACAGCGAGATGCTCCCGTACATGACCACGCCGAACACCGTGCGTGACCTGGACGTCATCCGTGCCGCGCTGGGGGAGGAGAAGCTCAACTTCCTCGGTGTGTCGTACGGGACGTACATCGCGGCCGTCTACGGCACGCTCTACCCGAGTCACGTCCGCCGCATGATCGCCGACAGCGTGGTCAACCCGTCGCGAGAGACGATCTGGTACGGGGCCAACCTCGACCAGGACGTCGCGTTCCAGACGCGCTGGAACGACTGGCAGGACTGGGTCGCCCAGAACGACGCCGTCTACCACCTCGGCACCACGCGGGCCCAGGTGGAGGCGAAGTGGCTGGAGCTGCGGGCCACCGCCAAGAAGGACCCGATCGGCGGGCTCGTCGGACCGGCCGAGCTGATCGGCTTCTTCCAGAAGGCCCCGTACTACGACTCGTCGTGGAGCCCGGTCGCCACCGTGTTCAGCAAGTACTTCGCGGGTGACACCAAGGCGCTCGTCGACGCGGCGGCCCCCAACCTCTCGGACACCGCGGGCAACGTGGCCTCGGAGAACCTCAACGCCGTCTACACGGCCGTCGTGTGCACCGACGCCAAGTGGCCCACCAGCTGGAAGAAGTGGGACCGGGACAACACCCGGCTGCACAAGGACTACCCGTTCCTGACCTGGGCCAACGCCTGGATGAACCTGCCGTGCGCGACCTGGCCGGTCAAGCAGCAGACCGCGGTGAACGTGAAGTCCGGCAAGGGCCTGCCGCCCGTACTGGTCGTGCAGTCCGAGCGTGACGCGGCCACCCCTTACGGCGGTGGCGTCGAACTGCACAAGCGCTTCAAGGGCTCCCGCCTGATCACGGAGAAGGACGCGGGCTCCCACGGCGTGACCGGGCTCATCAACCCCTGCATCAATGAGCGGGTGGACACCTACCTGCTCACCGGCAAGGTGGACGCGGCGGACGTGACCTGCGCCCCGCACGCCACCCCGAAGCCGTAACCGTAGTACGAGGTGAGGGGCGGCCGGAATTCCTCGGGCCGCCCCTTCCCGTCACGTGAGCCAGACGTCCTCCGCCGCGTAGTCGAAGAGGTCGCCGTACGCCTCGTACATCTTGGGGTACGCCTCCCGCCAGTCCCGCCCGGCCAGTCGGCCCTCGATCCAGGCGACGGTCTCCGGCAGGCGCTGCGCGTACGTGACGACGGGGCGGTAGCCCAACTCCCGTTCCGCGGCCGACATGTCGCACACCACGGGCACCGGAACCGACCACGGTGTGTCGCCCACGGTGGGCGCCGGCGGCGGACCGTCCACGAGGACGTTCTCCACCTCCACCCCCATCACCGCGTCGATGGCCCCGGCGATCTCCGCCACCGTCGGCGCCTCGGCGTCCACGGCGTTCAGGACGCGGGCACCCGGGAGCGCGGCGGCCAGCCGGATCAGCTCGGCGATGTTGTGGACGCTCGCCGGATGGAAACGGCTCCCGCCGCCGTGGGCGAGGACGCGCCGACGGCGCCCGTCCAGGTTGCGCTTGACGAAGTACAGCTCGCGCGGGGTACGGCAGTACGGCCCGTGGATCGCGCCCGCCCGCAGCAGCGTGGCCGGCAACCGGTCGCCGAGGGCGAGGAGTTCACGTTCGAGGCCCGCCTTCCGGGTGCTGTACGAGTTCTCGCCCGGCCGGACCGTGCGCTGGTCCTCGGGGACGGGCACCGGGTACTCGGGGAAGCCGTCGGGCTCGGCCTGCGTGTCGAAGTTCCGGCCCTTGTCGTCCTCGTACACGGACACACTGGAGATCGCCACCACCGACCCGACCCGCCCGGCGAGAGAGGCCAACTGCCGTGCGTGCTCGGGCCCGTAGGCCACCATGTCCACGAGGACATCGCACCCGTCGGCCACGGCGGCGGCCAGCGCCGCGTCGTCCGCCCGGTCCGCGGCCGTGACCCGTACCTCGTCCGGCCAGGTCCCGTCCCGGCCGCCGCCGCGCGAGAGCGCGGTCACCTCCCACCCGTCCCGGGCG
>NZ_LIQQ01000739.1 GCF_001418565.1 Streptomyces graminilatus
GGCCAGTGGCTGAGGGCTGGGACTGGTGGCTGGGGGACAACCGGGGCGCACTCTACTGGGCGGTGGGCGGGCGCCGGTACGTGTCGGCCAGGGCTGCGATCGTCTGCGCCATCCGGGCTCTCAATTCGAGGGGTGCCACGACCTCGGCCTCCGCGCCGAGCCGTAGCAGCATGCCAACGGCGTGATCGACGGACTCGGTGGGGATGACGACCTGGACGCGGCCGTCGGGGCCCGGTGGCCCGGCGCTGTTCCGGGCGGCTCGTGCCACTGCCGGTTCCATGAGGTCCGGAAGCTGTTCGAGGATCCGTGGCGAGAGCCGTACCACTGCGTCGCCTTGGTGGCGGCGAGCGTCGAAGTCGGTCACGGCGGCCAGATGCGGGGTGGCATCTGTTTCGGCGTACCAGCCGGAGGTGTCCAGGTGGAAGCGCTGCCGTATCTCGCCGGTCCGGTCGCGTAGTTCGTCGGGCAGCGCGGCCCTCAGTTTGAGCTGGGCGGCGGCGAGGACGGTGCCGAGCCCGAGGTCCGCGGCCGGTCCGGGCAGCCCGGCCAGGGAGAGCGCCTCCGCCTCCTCGCCGGTCAGTCCGGTCAGCCTGGTGCGGTAGCCGTCGACCAGCCGGTAGCCACCGTCGTGGCCTGGATCGCCGTAAAGGGGGACGCCGGCGGCGGCGAGCGACTCCATGTCCCGGTACACGGTGCGGACCAGGAAGCACGAAGCCTCCGGCGGGGCCGGAGGCCGTGGGTGTCTTGTCCGGGGTCGCTGTCGGCCCCGTAGCAGTTGGTCTTGGACCCGGTCTGGCTCCAAGTGCCTCCACTGTTGGTTTCGGTGGTCCAGGCGGCCCCCTGCCGTCCACCAGCAGGCCGCAATGCCGGAGCTGCTGGAAGGCCGTGCCACCGACCCGGAGACGTGGTGCACACCCCGGAGAACCTCGCCCGGTCTGCCGCCTTCAAGCTTGAGGCCGACGCCCGTGGACGTGCCGTCGCCGAACAGCGGGCCAAGCAGCCGGAGCGGCAGGCCATGGACGCGGTCGGTCCGGCCGACCAGCAGCAGCGTAACTCCCGGGGGAGGGGGTGCGGCCGCGGGTGTTGAAGGGGGACAGGCCGGCCAGTTCGTGGAGGTGCAGTGCATTGCCGACGTGCTGGTCAAGGCCCGAAATCTAGTCGGGGAAAAGCGTTTTGCCGCCAACGATCAGTAATCGACCCACCGCACGGAGCGGTTCGGGGTTACCTGTGAGCTGGGACGTTCGGGTCTGACGGGGAGGGCTGGCCGCGTGGTTCTGACGATCAATGTGGCGGTGCTGCTGGCGGTCATCATCGTCATGCGGCTGCGGCGGCGTACGCAGGCCCGGAGCCGGAACGACGAGCAGTTGACCGTCGTCATCGTGTTGGTCTTCGGCGTGCTGATCGCCCCCACCGCGTTCGGCCAGACCGTCTTCGATGTCGTCGGCCAACTCGCGCGGGGCGTCACACAGTCGGGCAGCCCCTGAACTCTGTGAACCCTGCCCGTCCAACGGCGCCATCCCTACCCGCCCTGCGGGACGGGGGACGAAGTCGTCGGGCCAGGTGCCGGGACGCGACCGGCAGACGGGCCCCGGCACCTGGCAGGCGTCGGAGAGGCTACAGGGAGACCAGCCGAAACTGGAGGCTCCGATGGTTGATCCGATCCAGCCGCTCTCCCCGGAGCGGCTGGCGCGGCTGAAGGAGCTCACCGATGCGTCCCGGCTGCGGGTGGCGCTGTACCCGCCTCCGAAGCCGCCGCGCCGTCGACGCACCCGGCAGTACCCCAGCGGCAGGCCGAACCCGCCGTGGCAGCCCGTGCACCACCGCAGACACCGCCGGGGATGAACCAAACGTCGGTCACGCCCGCGTTCACGGCGAAGTCCACCGACGCGGACGGCGGCAACGTCAGGATGGGCGCTCGCGGCTACAACACGGCCACGGGACGGTTCGGCCAGGTCGACTCGGTGTCCGGCGGCTCCGCCAACGCCTACGACTACGGTGACCAGAACCCGCTCACGCAGTACGACCCCGAGGGCACCAGCACCTACGGTTCGTGCTAAACCGGCACCTACCACAAGACGTGCTCGGTCTACCTGAGCGAGTACGCCACCACCATGCTCATCGACGCCCTGGTGTTCGGTGCCACGGTCGCGGGCGCCTGCGCGGCCGCCGGCGCCCTCTCGCTCATCGGTACGCCGGCGGCGGCGGTGTGCGGGGCATCTCGGCCGTCGCCTACGTCACGGCGGCCGGCCTGGACTGGATCGATGACGCGGGACACAACCACGGCATCTACTTCCGGGTGTACTTCGCCGCGTACTGGACCTGGTCGAACTGGAGCTGGCACAAGCACTGGACGCCGGTCGGGGGTTACGTCTGGCACCGGTAGTCCCCCCATGTAACCGCGCGGCGGGACGCTTTCCCGACCCGCCGCGGCACGATTCGCGATTCAAGCGATCAGCACAGAAATGAGGCGAGTACGAGCATGAACACCGGCACCGCAGACGTCGTCACGTATGTCACTGGGTTCGCAGTGGGAGCTTTCCTGATCGCAGACGGCTTGCTCCGTGTGCGCGGTATCGACTGGTCACCGCGGCGCCGCAGGTCCGGGACGGCCTTTCCGGTCCGGATCAGCCTGATGGCCGGCGTGGGGATATGCCTCATCGCCGCCTCACGCATCCCCTCCGGCCACAGGCTGCTGTGGGACGCGCTCCTCATGACTCCGGGGACCCTGCTCTTCGTGTGGTCCATGGTCCTTCTGGTGAGATCGGCGAGATCTCGCGAGGAGGCATAGCCGCAAAACCCGCGTCAGCCCTGCTGCCGTGGAACACCGCGCCCCCGCACCCGCCCCCGTACCCGGGTGGCGGGCGCGGTGTTCCACGGCCCACGGTCAGATGAGCATGTGAGACTTGCCGGTGCCGGAGTCGCCGGTCAGGCAGAGCGGCTGGCTCTTCATGATCCATTCGCAGCTGGCGAGGGTGTGGATGGTGGCCGCGTCGATATTGGGGTTGGCGTCGAAGCCGAAGGCCTCCAGCACGCCATCGGCCTCGCCGAGCTTGCCGGCGACGTATTCCTTGCAGGTCCTCGCGGATGACCCGGCGGAAAGACCAGGTCAGACAGCGAAGTCCTGCTGGAGTACCAGTGAGCTGGTCCGGAGATTCTTGAGCAGTAGCGGCAGATGCGGTCGATGATCTGGTCGGCGGTCCTGGTCCACTTGAAGGGCTTGGCGTTGCTGTTCCAGATCTTGATCCAGTCCTCAAGTGCGGTCTTGAGTTCATCGAGGGAGCAGAACACGCCGCGTTCCAGGCAGCGCCGTTCCAGCTCGGCGAACCACCGCTCGACCTGGTTGATCCACGATGAGTAGGTCGGGGTGAAGTGCAGGTGGAAGCGCGGGTGCTCCACCAGCCGCCGATGAACCACTGGCGCTTTGTGGGCGGAGAGGTTGTCGCAGATCACGTGGACCGCCAGGCCGGGATCGGTCTGGCGGTCGATCTCGTCCGGAAAGTCGCGGAAGTCCACCGCCCGGTGCCGCGCGGACAGCTTCCCGATCACCTTGCCGGTGGCGGTGTTCAGGGCTGCGAACAGGTCCACGGTACCGTGCCGGACGTAGTCGAGGCTGCGCCGCTCCCGGGGTGCCCGGGACCATCGGCAGCACCGGTGGCTCCGCTCCAGGGCCTGCACCTGGGGCTTCTCGTCCACCGCGAACACCGCCGCATTGGCCGGCGGTGCCAGATACAGGCCCACCACGTCCCGGATCTTGTCGATCAGCAGCGGATCCGGGGAAATCTTGACGTTCTCCGTCCGCCAGGGCTGGAGCCCAAAGGCCCGCCAGATGCGGAGCACGCTGGTCGGTGAGATCCCCCACCCGCTTGGCCGGCTCCCGCTTCGACCGGTGCGTGGCCCCCACGGGCGTCTCCTCCAGCGTGCGCACCACCACCTCCTCCACCGGAGAGTCGGTGATGGTGCGCGGTACTCCCGGACAAGGCTCGTCGCCCAGCCCGTCAAGCCGGTCCCGCACGAACCACGCCCGCCAGCAGTTCACCGTGGTCCGCGAGACCCCTGACTCCCGCGCCACAGCGGCATTCGACTGCCCCTCAGCGCACTTCAGCACGATCCGCGCCCGTTTGGCCAAGCCCTGCGCCGTCCGACGTCGACGCGCCCACCCCTGCAACACAGTCAGCGGGAGTCGGCGAGGCCCGGATGTTCTCCGGCTCCGCCTTCTCCCGTACGGATCATCGTGTTACGCGGCCTCAACTCACCTTCTCCACAAGCTCCTTGAGCCCGATGTTGAGTTCCAGCACGTTCACGCGGGGTTCGCCGATGAAGCCGAGGGTGCGGCCTTCGGTGTGGGCGTCGACCAGTTTGCGTACCTGGGCGACGGACAGGCCGTTGCGGTCGGCGATCCGGTGGATCTGGAGGTCGGCGTAGGCCGGGGAGATGTCAGGGTCGAGGCCCGAGCCGGAGGACGTGACCGCGTCGGCGGGTACGGCCGAGGGGCTGACCGTGTAGCCGGGGACGGAGTTGTCCTTGATGACCGCCGCCTTGGCCGCGGTGACCCAGGCGATGAGGTCCTTGTTGTCGCCGGAGCGGTTGGTCGCGCCGGAGAGGATCAGTTTGTACCGGGTGTTGACGGTGTTGCTGCCGAGGCCGTTCTGCGGGCGGCCCTGGAACCACTTCAGGTCGGGGGCGGGGGTCTGCTCGCCCTTCCTCAGCGGCAGGTTGTACGCCTGGCCGATCAGGGACGAGCCGACGACCTTGCCGTCCGCCCTGATCTCCGAGCCGTTCGCCCTGCCGGGGAAGATCCCCTGGGCGATGCCGGTGACCGCCAGCGGATAGATCACGCCCGTGACCAGGGTGAGCACGAGCAGGGCTCGCAGGCCCGCCCACAGCAACCGGGCCGTGTTCGTAACCGAGTTGTTCATGGGATCAGCACGCTTTCAGGGAGTTACAGCCCGGGGATGAGGGAGATCAGCAGGTCGATGAGCTTGATGCCGATGAAGGGGGCGATCAGGCCGCCGATGCCGTAGATCGTGAGGTTGCGGCGGAGCATCCTGTCGGCGCTCATCGGCTTGTAGCGCACGCCCCGCAGGGACAGCGGCACCAGCGCGATGATGATCAGCGCGTTGAAGATGACCGCCGAGAGGATCGCGGAGTCCGGCGAGGACAGGTGCATGATGTTCAGCTTGTCCAGGCCCGGGTAGACGGCCGCGAACAGCGCCGGGATGATCGCGAAGTACTTCGCCACGTCGTTGGCGATCGAGAACGTCGTCAACGCTCCCCGGGTGATGAGGAGTTGCTTGCCGATCTCGACGATCTCGATCAGCTTGGTGGGGTTGGAGTCGAGGTCCACCATGTTCCCGGCCTCCTTGGCGGCCGAGGTTCCGGTGTTCATGGCCACGCCCACGTCCGCCTGCGCGAGGGCCGGCGCGTCGTTCGTGCCGTCACCGGTCATCGCGACCAGCTTGCCGCCCGCCTGCTCCCGCTTGATGAGCGCCATCTTGTCCTCGGGAGTGGCCTCCGCGAGGAAGTCGTCGACGCCCGCCTCCTCGGCGATCGCCTTGGCGGTCAGCGGGTTGTCGCCCGTGATCATGACCGTCTTGATGCCCATCCGGCGCAGCTCGTCGAACCGCTCGCGCATGCCCTCCTTGACGACGTCCTTGAGGTGGATGACGCCCAGGATCCGTGCCCCGTCGCTGTCCTCCACGGCCACCAGCAGCGGTGTACCGCCCGCCTCGGAGATCCGGTCGGTGAGCGCGCCGGCGTCCTCCGAGACGACACCACCCTGTTCCCGTACCCACGCGACGACCGAACCGGCGGCGCCCTTGCGGATCCTGCGCCCGTCCACGTCCACGCCCGACATCCGGGTCTGGGCGGTGAACGCGATCCACTCGGCGCCGGCCAGCTCGCCCTGGTGCCGCTCGCGCAGCCCGTACCTCTCCTTCGCCAGTACGACGATGGAGCGGCCCTCGGGTGTCTCGTCGGCCAGCGACGACAACTGGGCCGCGTCCGCCACCTCGGCCTCCGTCGTGCCCGCCACCGGCACGAACTCCGACGCCTGCCGGTTGCCGAGCGTGATGGTGCCCGTCTTGTCCAGCAGCAGTGTGGAGACGTCACCGGCGGCCTCGACCGCGCGGCCCGACATCGCCAACACGTTCCTCTGCACCAGGCGGTCCATGCCCGCGATGCCGATCGCGGAGAGCAGCGCGCCGATCGTGGTCGGGATCAGGCAGACCAGCAGCGCCACCAGCACGACCATCGACAGGTGCGAGCCCGCGTAGTCGGCGAACGGCGGCAGGGTGGCGACGGCCAGCAGGAACACTATGGTCAGCGACGCGAGCAGGATGTTCAGCGCGATCTCGTTCGGCGTCTTCTGCCGGGCCGCGCCCTCCACCAGGGCGATCATGCGGTCGATGAAGGTCTCGCCGGGTTTCGTCGTGATCTTTACGACGATCCGGTCGGAGAGGACCTTCGTGCCGCCGGTGACCGCGCTTCGGTCGCCGCCCGACTCGCGGATGACCGGCGCCGACTCCCCGGTGATGGCCGACTCGTCGACGGACGCCACGCCCTCCACGACGTCACCGTCACCCGGGATGATGTCCCCGGCCTCGCAGACGACCCGGTCCCCGATGCGCAGCTCGGTGCCCGGCACCTGTTCCTCGGACTTCCCGTCCGGGGTCAGCCGCCGCGCGACCGTGTCGGTCTTCGCCTTGCGCAGCGTGTCCGCCTGGGCCTTGCCCCGGCCCTCGGCGACCGCCTCCGCCAGATTGGCGAAGATCACGGTCAGCCAGAGCCAGGCACTGATCGCCCAGCCGAACCAGTCGCCCGGCTCCTTGAAGGAGAACACCGTCGTCAGGACCGACCCGACGAGGACCACGAACATCACCGGGGACTTGACCATCACGCGCGGGTCGAGCTTGCGGCAGGCGTCCGGCAGCGACTTGAGCAACTGCCTGGGGTCGAACAGCCCCCCGCCGACCTTGCTCTCGTCCTTGTGGCCGGTGGGCACATCGCTGTGCGGCGCCCGTGCCGGGGCAGGGGTCGGAGTCTGGGTGGGAGTCGGGGTCTGGGTCGATGTGGACATCGAGTCCTCTTGCTTCTCTATCCGGTGGTTCTCTTCCCGGGTGGTCATGAGGCCAGCCCCTCGGCCAGCGGGCCCAGCGCGAGCGCCGGGAAGTAGGTCAGACCGGTGATGATGAGGATCGCGCCCACCAGCAGGCCGGTGAACAGCGGCTTCTCGGTCCGCAGGGTGCCCGCGGTGACCGGCACCGGCCGCTGCTCGGCCAGCGATCCCGCCAGTGCCAGCACGAACACCATCGGCAGGAACCGGCCCAGGGCCATCGCAAGCCCCAGCGTCGTGTTGAACCACTGGGTGTTCGCGTTCAGCCCGGCGAAGGCCGAGCCGTTGTTGTTGGCGGCCGACGAATACGCGTAAAGGATCTCGGAGAAGCCGTGCGCCCCGCTGTTGGCCATCGAGTGGCCGGGCGTCGGCAGCGCCATCGCCGCCGCCGTGAAGACGAGCACCAGGGCCGGGGTGACGAGGATGTAGCAGGCCGCGAACTTGATCTCGCGGGTGCCGATCTTCTTGCCGAGGTACTCGGGCGTACGGCCGACCATGAGGCCGGCGATGAACACCGCGATGACCGCCATGATCAGCATGCCGTAGAGGCCGGAGCCGGTGCCGCCGGGCGCGATCTCGCCCAGTTGCATGCCCAGGATCGTGATGCCGCCGCCCAGCCCGGTGAACGAGGAGTGGAAGGAGTCCACCGCGCCCGTGGACGTCAGCGTCGTCGACACCGCGAAGATCGACGAGGCGCCGACCCCGATGCGCTGTTCCTTGCCCTCCATCGCCCCGCCGGCGATGTCGAACGCCGGCCCGTGGTGGGCGAACTCCGTCCACATCATCAGGGCGACGAAGCCGACCCAGATGGCCGCCATCGCGGCGAGGATCGCGTACCCCTGCTTGAGGCTGCCGACCATCCGGCCGAACGTCCGGGTCAGCGCGAACGGGATCACCAGCAGCAGGAAGATCTCGAACAGGTTGGTGAACGGCGTCGGGTTCTCGAAGGGGTGCGCGGAGTTGGCGTTGAAGTAGCCGCCCCCGTTCGTCCCGAACTCCTTGACGGCCTCCTGCGAGGCGACCGCGCCCCCGTTCCACTGCTGCGACCCGCCCATGAACTGGCCGACCTCGTGAATGCCGGAGAAGTTCTGGATGACCCCGCACGCGACCAGGACGACCGCGGCGACGACACAGAACGGCAGCAGGATGCGTACGACACCACGCACCAGGTCGGACCAGAAGTTGCCCAGCTCACCGGTACGTGATCGGGCCAACCCGCGTACGAGGGCCACCGCGACGGCGATACCGACGGCCGCCGAGACGAAGTTCTGGACGGCGAGACCGGCGGTCTGCACGAGGTGGCCCATGGCCTGCTCGCCGTAGTACGACTGCCAGTTGGTGTTCGTCACGAACGACACGGCGGTGTTGAACGCCTGGTCCGGATCGATCGAGGAGAAGCCGAGCGAGCCCGGCAGGACGCCCTGGAGCCGCTGGAGGAGGTAGAGGAACAGGACACCCACGAACGAGAAGGCGAGGACACCGCGCAGGTACGCGGGCCAGCGCATCTGGGTGTCCGGGTCGGCGCCGATGGCCTTGTAGATCCACTTCTCGACGCGCAGGTGCTTGTCGGAGGAGTAGACCCTGGCCATGTAGTCGCCGAGGGGAACGTAGGCGAGCCCCAGCGCCACGATCAGCGCGAGCAACTGGAGGACGCCGGCGAGTACGGGACCCATATGCGATCTCAGAACCTCTCCGGGAAGATCAGGGCGAGGACGAGATAGCCCAGCAGGGCGACGGCCACGATCAGGCCGACCATGTTCTCGGCGGTCACAGCTTGGTCACTCCCTTGGCGGCGAGAGCCACCAGCGCGAACACCGCGATCGTGATGATGACGAAGGCCAGATCGGCCATCGCGAACTCCTGGGGTGAGGTTCGACGGAAACGGACAATCAGAGGAAAGCTCCCCTTTGGCCGGATCGGACCGCCCGTTGACGGCTCCCTTACGGGGATGCCCCTGGCCTTGACGGGACTCATACGCCACGACCCCGCCCGGCCGCCTACCGTCGGAGACATGGCACGGAGCACACCGGTGACACCGGCCGCACCGGAACGCGACCGTCGCTGGCCCGGCAGCGCACGGTTCGCGATCGGCTGTGGCCTGCTGTTCTGCGCCATGAGCCTTCTCGTCGACTGGGACGCGGGAACCCTGACGCCTCTTCGCGCCCTGCTCTGGTCGGGCCTGTCCGTCGCGCTGTTCGCCGTACTGCTGCCGCCGCAGGTGAGCTCGGGCCCCGGCTGGCTGGCCGTACAGACCCTCTCGCGCCGGGTCGTCATCCGCACGGACGCGCTGACGGCCGTACGCCAGTACGAGGGTGTCTCCGCCCACCTGGTCCTCCAGGACGCCGACGGCCGCCACCTGGAGCTCGACCCCCGGACCCTCGCCGCCAACCCCCTGCTCTGGCACGAGCTCGACACGGGCGTCCGGCGCTCGCTGGAACACGGAACGCTGCGCGACGGAGCGGAGGTCATCGACCGGCTGGGCCATCGCATCGACGACGAGACGGCTCGGGCCGTACTCCGGGAGTCGGGACTCTCCTGACGCGGAGGACCGGCAGCGCGGCTACACCTCGATGTGCGAGCCCATGATGACCGTACGGTCCTGGGGGAGGCCGAAGTGTTCGGCGGCGTCGGCCGTGATGTGGGAGGTGGCGATGAACAGCCGTTTGCGCCAGGGCGCCATGGTCGGAGCCTTGCCGCGCCGGATCTCGATCTTCGACAGGAAGTACGACGCCTGGTCGAGCCGCAGCGGCCCCTCGGTCTCGGCCTCGTCCAGCAACGCCAGCGTGCCGGGCACGTCCGGTGTCTCCATGTAGCCGAAGCGGGCGGTGACGTGGACGATCCCGTCGTCGGCGTAGCCGAGGCCGTCGACGACGATCCGGCGGTCGGCCGGGACGCGTGGCACGGGCTCGGTCTCGATGGAGAGAATCACGACGTGCTCGTGCCGTACGTGGTTGTGCTCCACGTTGGCCCGCATGGCCAGGGGCGCCGTCTCCTTGCCCCGGTTGAGGAAGACGGCCGTGCCCGGCACCTGGCGCTCCGCCGTCTCCCCGCTGCGCAACTGGTCGACGAACTCACGCAGGGAACCCTCGTGGCGGGCCCGCTCCGCGGTGACCACGGCGCGACCGCGCTGCCAGGTCGTCATGACGGTGAACGCGGTGACAGCGATCAGCAGCGGCAGCCACGCGCCGTGGACGAGCTTGGTCAGGTTGGCCGCCACGAACAGCAGGTCGACGAAGAGCAGTAGGCTCGCGCCGATCGCGACCAGCCAGACGGGCGTACCCCATTTCGCGCGGGCGACGTAGAAGAACAGCAGGGTGGTGATGGTGATCGTGCCCGTGACCGCCATGCCGAACGCGAAGGCCAGCGCGGCGGAGCTGCGGAACGCGAAGACCAGGGTGAGGACCGAGACCATCAGCAGCCAGTTGATCCAGGGGACGTAGATCTGGCCGACCGTGGATTCGGAGGTGTGCGCGATCCGCAGCCTCGGCAGATAGCCGAGCTGGGCCGCCTGGGAGGCGACCGAGTACGCCCCGGTGATCACCGCCTGGGAGGCGATCACGGTGGCCGCCGTGGCCAGCAGGATCATCGGCCACCGTCCCCAGTCGGGCACGAGCAGGAAGAACGGGCTGCTGATGTTGTGCGGATCGTCGAGGATCAGCGCGCCCTGGCCTAGATAGCTCAGGACGCAGGCGGGGAAGACGAGGCACATCCAGCCCCGGGTGATCGCCCGGCGGCCGAAGTGCCCCATGTCCGCGTAGAGCGCCTCCGCGCCGGTGACCGCGAGCACGATCGCGGCGAGCGCGAAGAAGGCGGTGCCGAAATGGCCGAACAGAAAGCCCAGGGCATAGCTCGGCCACAGCGCCCTGAGGATGTCCGGGTGGTCGGCGATACCGGAGACACCGCACGCGCCGATGACCGTGAACCAGAGGATCATCACCGGCCCGAACACCCGGCCCACGGCCGCGGTTCCCTGGCGCTGCACCAGGAACAGCGCCACGATGATCGCCGCGGTGACCGGTACGACCGCGCTGTGCAGCGACGGTTCGACGACCTTGAGCCCCTCGACGGCGGACAGCACCGAGATGGCCGGAGTGATCATGCTGTCGCCGAAGAACAGCGACGCGCCGAAGATGCCCAGCGCGGCCAGCACCACGGCGGCTCGCCGGCCCTGCTGCGAGCTCCACCGCCGCAACAGGGTGATGAGCGCCATGATGCCGCCCTCGCCCTCGTTGTCGGCGCGCATCGCGAGCAGCACGTACGTGACCGTGACGATGACCATCACCGACCAGAACACCAGCGACACCACGCCGTACACGTTGTCCGTGGTGACCGGCACGGGGTGCGGGTCGTCGGGGTTGAACACGGTCTGGAGGGTGTAGATCGGGCTGGTCCCGATGTCACCGAAGACCACACCAAGAGCCCCGACAACGACAGCGAGCCGCACCACGTCCCGCCCACTCCCCCGAGGACC
>NZ_LIQQ01000074.1 GCF_001418565.1 Streptomyces graminilatus
GTCCCTGGGGGCTGCCGCCCCCGGACCCCCGCTGTCGGCCCTGAAGGGGCCGCGCTGGAAAGGGGCCGTGAGCGGGTGGGTCGGTGGGAAGCGTCGCTCGGGATGGCCATGGGGGCCGATAGGGTCGGGGCGTGAGTGACGACGAGATCACGTTGGCCGCGGGTGACGCGGAGGTGGCCCTGCGGCCGGGGAACGGTGGCCGGGTCGGAGGGCTTCGGGTCGGCGGAGTCGAACTGCTGCGGCAAGGCGAGCGGTTCGGGTGTTTTCCGATGGTCCCCTGGTGCGGGCGCACCCGCGACGGCCGCTTCCTCGACGGCGGCACCGTACGCCAACTCCCCCTCAACTCCCCGCCGCACGCCATCCACGGCACCGCCCGCGACGGCGCCTGGCGGGTCGCCCGCAAGACCGCCGACGAGGCCGTGATCACGTACGACCTCGTGGAGCCGTGGCCCTACGCCGGGCGCGTCACGCAGGCCGTCGCGCTGACCCCGGACACCCTCACGCTCACCATGTCCGTGGAGGCGTACGCCGATTCCTTCCCGGCGCAGATCGGCTGGCACCCCTGGTTCAACCGGAACCTCGGAGGGCGGGACGTCGAGGTGGCCTTCACCGCCGCGTGGCAGGAGGAGCGCGGTGATGATCACCTGCCCACCGGGAAGCGGATCGACCCCAAGCCCGGACCCTGGGACGACTGCTTCGGCATGCCCGGCGGTGTCGATGTCACCCTCACCTGGCCGGAGAGCCTTGAGCTGAAGGTGACCAGCCCGGAGGAGTGGGTCGTCGTGTACGACGAGCAGGACGCCGCCGTGTGCGTCGAGCCGCAGACCGGGCCGCCCAACGGGCTCAACACCCTCCCTCGGCTCGTCACCCCCATCGAGCCGCTCGAAGCCACGATGACGTGGAGCTGGCGAGCCCTCTGACGACCCCCGTCTAGGCTGGCAGCCATGAGTGCAGGCATTGGCATTAATGACGTGGACGCAGACGTGCGTGGCGATCTGTTGCAGCAGATCAAGGACAAGGCCGTCGTGCACGGCAAGGTGACCCTGTCGTCGGGGATCGAGGCCGACTACTACATCGACCTCCGCCTCGTCACCCTCGACGGTCAGGCCGCGCCGCTGGTCGGGCAGGTGCTGCTCGACCTGGCGGCAGGGGCGGGAATCGAGTTCGACGCCGTGGGCGGGCTGACCATGGGGGCCGACCCGGTCGGGACCGCGATGATGCACGCCGCCGCGGCTCGCGGGCAGCGCCTCGACGCGTTCGTCGTGCGCAAGGCGGCCAAGGCGCACGGGATGCAGAAGCGGGTCGAGGGTCCGAGCATCGCCGGACGGCGCGTGCTCGTCGTCGAGGACACGTCGACGACCGGCGACTCGCCGCTCACCGCGGTCGCGGCCGTGCGCGAGGCCGGCGCCGAGGTGGTGGGCGTGGTGACCATCGTCGACCGGGCCACGGGCGCCGCCGAGAAGATCGAGCAGGGTGCCGGCGTGCCCTATCTCTTCGCCTACTCGAAGAGCGACCTGGGACTGGACTGAGTATCGGGCGCGGTACCCGGCGTCCCGTCCCACCTGTCGAACACCGGGCTCGGTACCGGGCGAAACGTCTGGAAAGATGGGGCCGACGATGACGTCGCTTCCCAGCTTTCGCAGCCAGGTCTAGGTCAGGGCCGTAGGTAGCAGTACGCAGGCAATCATCACGCCAGATCGCCAACCCGCACGCACATCACGAGGAGCGGACACATGCCCATCGCAACCCCTGAGGTCTACAGCGAGATGCTCGACCGGGCAAAGGCAGGCAAGTTCGCCTACCCGGCCATCAACGTGACCTCGACCCAGACCCTGCACGCTGCGCTGCGCGGCTTCGCGGAGGCGGAGAGCGACGGCATCATCCAGATCTCGACGGGTGGTGCGGAGTTCCTCGGCGGGCAGTACAGCAAGGACATGGTCACCGGTTCCGTCGCGCTGGCCGAGTTCGCGCACATCGTCGCCGAGAAGTACCCGGTCACCGTCGCCCTGCACACGGACCACTGCCCCAAGGACAAGCTCGACGGGTATGTGCGACCGCTGCTCGCCGTATCCGAGGAGCGGGTCAAGGCCGGGCGCAACCCGCTCTTCCAGTCCCACATGTGGGACGGGTCGGCCGAGACCCTCGCCGACAACCTCGCCATCGCGCAGGAGCTGCTGGCCCGCGCCGTCGCCGCGAAGATCATCCTTGAGGTCGAGATCACGCCCACCGGTGGGGAGGAGGACGGCGTTTCCCACGAGATCAACGACTCCCTCTACACGACCGTCGACGACGCCGTCCGTACGGTCGAGGCGCTGGGGCTGGGGGAGAAGGGGCGTTATCTGCTCGCCGCCTCCTTCGGCAACGTCCACGGCGTCTACAAGCCGGGCAACGTCGTCCTGCGCCCCGACCTCCTCCAGGAGCTGAACGAGGGCGTCGCCGCCAAGTACGGCAAGCCGGCCGGCTCCCAGCCGTTCGACTTCGTCTTCCACGGCGGCTCCGGCTCCTCGGCGGAGGAGATCGCCACCGCGCTGGAGAACGGCGTCGTGAAGATGAACCTCGACACCGACACCCAGTACGCCTTCACGCGTCCGGTCGCCGACCACATGTTCCGCAACTACGACGGCGTCCTCAAGGTCGACGGCGAGGTCGGCTCCAAGTCGACCTACGACCCGCGTACGTGGGGCAAGCTCGCCGAGGCCAGCATGGCCGCGCGTGTCGTCAAGGCCACGCAGGACCTGCGGTCGGCCGGTACGAAGATCAAGTAGCCCGTCTCGTACGGCTTCCCCGTACCGCTTCCCCGTACCGTTTCCCCGTACGGCTTTCGTGAGCCCGGCGTCCGTGCCACTGTCTACGGCGCCGGGCTCGCTGTATACCTGAGGCATGTCGGACGTGCGCCTGGCCTCGCCGCAGGGCAAGTGGATCCTGCTGACCACCGTCCTCGGCTCCAGCATGGCCATGCTGGACTCGACCGTCGTGAACGTCGCGCTGCCGCGCATCGGCCGTGATCTCGACGCCGATCTGGCCGCCCTCCAGTGGACGGTCAACGCGTACATGCTGACGCTGGCCGGGCTGATCCTGCTGGGCGGTTCGCTCGGGGACCGGTACGGCCGTCGCAAGGTCTTCGTGATCGGGGTGGTGTGGTTCGCCGTCGCCTCGCTGCTCTGCGGTCTCGCCCCGAGTGCGGGCGTCCTCGTCGCCGCGCGTGCGTTGCAGGGCGTCGGCGGCGCGCTGCTCACTCCCGGTTCGCTGGCCCTCATCCAGGCCTCCTTCCACCCGGACGACCGGGGGCGGGCGGTCGGGCTGTGGTCCGGCTTCGGGGGCATCGGCGCGGCGGTCGGGCCGTTTCTGGGCGGCTGGCTGGTGGACGGGCCCGGGTGGCGGTGGGTGTTCCTGCTCAACGTGCCCCTGGCGCTCGTCTGCGCGCCCGTCGCCGTACGCCATGTTCCCGAGTCCGGTGACGGCCGTACGCGGCACGAGCGCTTCGACGTCCTCGGCGCGGGCTTGGGGGCTTTCGCGCTCGCGATGGTGACGTACGCGCTGATCGAGGCCCGGTCCGGTTCGGTGGCTGTCGTGTCGCTGTCGGCTGTGGTGGGGATCGTGGCCGGGGTGGCCTTCGTGTACGTCGAGCGGGGGCGCGGCGACGACGCGATGATGCCGCTCGACATCTTCGCCTCGCGCCAGTTCACGGCCATCAATCTGGTTACTTTGTGTGTCTACGCGGCCTTCGGTGGTTTCTTCTTCCTCTCCGCGCTTCAGCTCCAGGTGGTGGCCGGGTACTCGGCCCTGGGCGCCGGTACGGCTCTGCTGCCGACGACCGCGCTGATGCTGCTCCTTTCCGCGCGCTCGGGTGAGCTGGCGGTGCGGATCGGGCCGCGGGTGCCGCTGACGGTCGGGCCGCTGCTGTGCGCGGCGGGGATGCTGCTGATGACGCGGGTGGGCACCGGGGCGTCGTACGCCGCCGACGTGCTGCCCGCTGTGCTGGTGCTGGGGCTCGGCATGGTGACGCTGGTCGCGCCGCTCACGGCGAGCGTGCTGGCCTCTGTGGGGACCGAGCGGGCGGGGCGCTGTCTCTTATACACATT